>DATLOW010000222.1:0-9318 GCA_035536055.1 Paraburkholderia sp.
TCGAGCACGAGATTTTCCTGTTCGAGCCGCATGCGTCCTTTGAACGTGTGCGGTTCGCGCGGATGAGCTTCGGTCACCGGGTTGTGACGCGCGCGACCGTACGGGTAGACGGTGCCGATCAGGATCAATCGTTCGACGCCGGCCGCGGTCAGTCCCGCCAGCGTGTTGCGCATCAACGGCGGATGGAGCTCGAAGCGGTTATATGGCACGCCGACCAGGTAGACGGCGCTGTGCAGGCCGGCTGCTGCCGCCGCAATCGATGCCGGGTCGTCCGGGTTCCAGGTGACGATCTGCGCGTGCGGATCGCTGCCGAACGCGGCTTCGAGCGCTGGCCGCGAGCGGCCGATGGCGCGGTAACGGCGGCCCGCTGCGCTCAACGCAGCCGCGATACTGCGGCCCGCTGCGCCTGCCGCACCAAACAAACCTACGATGCCTGAATCTTGCATGAAGCGCTCCTCAGAGAAAATTCTGCGCATTCTTACGCATTTAATTTTATGAACACCGTTCAGTAAACACCGTTCAGTTTAATTTGACTTTTCAGCATGTCAAGCTGAAAATGCGACGCCATGGGAATCGTCGAACGCAAGAGTCGTGAAAAGCAGGCGCTGCGCGAACGCATCCTCGATGCGTCACGGCGCATCGTGATGCGCGACGGGTTCGGCGCGTTGTCGATGCGCAAGATCGCGGATGCGATCGAATATTCGCCGGCTACGCTCTATCTGCATTTTCAGAATCGCGATGAAATCGCTCGTGCGCTGTGCACTGAGGGCTATGCGCAACTGCTGGCCTCGCTAGCGCCGCACAGCTCGATCGCCGACCCGGCCGAGCGGCTCGAGGCGCTGTGGCGCGCGTATGTCGCGTTCGGTGTCGAGCACCCGGAAACTTACCGGCTGATCTTCATGGAAGATCCGACCTACCTCGGTGCGGCGTTCGCGAGCGCCGCTCAGGCTGGCGAAGACACGGGCGATGCGGCCTTCCGGCTGGTCGCCGATGCATTCGACCAGCTGAAAATGCAAGGCCGTTTGCCGGCCTCGACGAATAGCGAGGTGTGTACCGAGGCGCTATGGGCGACCATGCATGGCATCGTCGCGCTGCGGCTGACGTGCCCGGTATTTCCGCGTGCTCCGCTCGATGCGGTGGTGAACGCCGCGCTCGACGCGTGGTTCGGTACCCAGACGCCGGCGGCCGCGGCCGACAGTGGCAAGGCGCGCGCGCCAGCCGGCGCGGCGGGGGACGCGGGCCACGCCGCCGCGCAGACGAGGCCCGCGCGCACATAGCGTAGACGCGCGCATGGCGCACGCCACGGCTCCGCGGCGCGCCCGACAAACCACCGTCACAATCGCGCTGTCGCGTGCGTGTTACCGTTAAACTCGCGACCTATCTTTCTTCCGCCATTCGCCATGTCGACCATTGAAACCACCGCCGTCAGCGAAGAAGTCGTCACCTATATCGCGAACCGCATCGGCTTCATCGAACTCGAGCGGCCGAAGGCGCTCAACGCGCTGACGACCGGCATGGTCAATGCGATGCGCGCGGCGCTCGATCTCTGGCGCGACCATCCCGAAGTGCTCGCGGTGGTCGTACGCAGCGCGCATGCGCGAGCGTTTTGCGCGGGAGGCGACCTGCGCGTGCTGCACGACGCGTATCGGCGCGGCGATCAGGCGGCGCTCGACACCTTCTTTATCGACGAGTACCGGCTGAACCACGCGATCTTCACGTATCCGAAGCCGTATATCGCGTTGATGAACGGCATCGTGATGGGCGGCGGCATGGGCATTTCGCAAGGGGCGTATCGCACCGGCGGATTGCGCGTGGTGACGTCGTCGACGCGCCTCGCGATGCCGGAGACGCGTATCGGTCTGTTCCCGGACGTCGGCGTCAGCTGGTTTCTGGCCCGTACGCCCGGTGCGCTCGGCCGCTATCTGGCGGTGACCGGCGAAACGATCGGCCCGGCCGATGCGCTGTATGCCGGTCTCGCCGATGCCTTCATCGAGGACGGCGCACTGCCTGCGCTGATCGACCGTCTGAAGACCGAAACCTTCAGCGAAGGCGCCGACGTGGTGAACTGCGTCGCGCGCGAAGCGGCCGCCTGCAAGGTCGTGCCGACGCCGGACACGTCGCCACTCGCCGATGCGCGCGCGTTGATCGACCAGCACTTTGCGCTGCCCGATGTCGCGCACATTGTCGCGGCGCTCGATGCTCAGCCGGATTGCGCGGCAGCCGATTGGGCCGAGCAGGTGGCCGGCGTGTTGCGCGAGCGCTCGCCGCTGTCGATGGCGTTGTCGCTCGAAGTGGTCACACGCGCGGAAGGCTCGATGGCGGACTGCCTGCGGCGCGACCTCGATCTGACGCGCTCGGTGTTCG
Source organism: Paraburkholderia sp. (assembly GCA_035536055.1). Taxonomy (GTDB): domain Bacteria; phylum Pseudomonadota; class Gammaproteobacteria; order Burkholderiales; family Burkholderiaceae; genus Paraburkholderia. Next base: position 2,365 of record DATLOW010000222.1, read on the forward strand.
CGCGCGGCGACGTGATGGAAGGCGTGCGCGCGCGCATCATCGACAAGGACAACCGGCCGCAATGGCAATTCGAGCGGATCGAAGACGTGCCGGCCGACTATGTCGCGCGCATGTTCGATAGTCCGTGGCCGGCCGCGGAGCATCCGCTTGCCGATCTGCGGGGCTAAGCGGAATCAGGCGAGGCGGTCCGAGGCGAAGGCCGAAGCGGCCCACAGCCGAGGCGGCAGCACGGTGCCCTGAGACGGGGGCCGAAGACGCCGCTAACACGCAAGCGGCGCAACAAGCGTCTTCTTGACGTCACGCGTCGCCGTCGCCGGCCATAAAGGCGCGCATAAACACCAGCGCCCCCCAGCCCCACATCGCATTGGCCGCGAAGCCCACCGCGAGGCGCGGCAGCATATTGCCGCTCGGCCAGATGCCGCGCACCGGATCGACCACGAATACGCTGCCCGCGGTCAGCACGATGCCGCCGAACAGAAAGGCCGGCACCCACGGTGCCGCGCGTTCCGGCGACACGCGCAGCAGCCATGCCATCAACACGCCCCACAGCGCGCTCCAGATCGCATTGGCGAGGAACTCCGGCAGCCCGAGCGGCGCGAACGGCGCGGTCGAGAAGCCGCTCAGGTCGATCATGCCGGCGGCGTGCAGCAGGCCGAGCGTCGCTTCGTGGAAAAACAGCGAGGCGAGAAATCCGGACACGAACGGCAGGATGAGTTTTTGCATCTGTTGCAACGCCTTGGGCAGGGCCGGCGCGCAGCGCAGCAGCGCGGCCGTGCGGGATTGTTCGAAAAACGTGCGTCATTATATCGGCGGCATTGTGCGATCCGGTACGCATTGATCGTCCGCGCCGCACAAGCTGTCGCGTGGCGCCGACACGCGTCGTGCACGGCGTACGCAGCAGCATGAGATAAAGCACGAAAGCGGAAAACCTAAGCTCAAAAAAATCGTTCAAAACCCAGGCCTCGATCCATAGACTGTTTTCCCATGCAGACGGCGCGGGCGCCGTCGTTTTTCGATCCGATGCGTTGCTGCGCGCGTCGTCTTCAATAAGGGAAGCTGCCGCGATGTCCTGTCCTGTGCCGGTCTGCGCAATTCCACGCGGGATGTGCCTGCGTTCACGTCCGCGCTGTTAGCGCGAGCCTTCTTTTCCACTGCGTTTTCTGCCAGATGGCGCGTGCGGCGCGCGGCATGCGCGGGCCGTGTCACGCCCGTGCGCAACCAATCGGTCGCTCATATGGGTCGCTGATATCGGTCGACGATGCCGGCGGCGGGCAAACGCGCTTTATCCGATTTCGTTCGATCGCGGCCGGCATGCCGGCACATAAGGCAAACCCATGAATGTCTTCTGGTTCATTCCCACGCACGGCGACAGCCGTTATCTCGGCACGTCCGAGGGCGCGCGTGCCGCCGACTTCAACTATTTCCAGCAGATCGCCGTCGCCGCCGACACGCTCGGCTACGAGGGCGTGCTGCTGCCCACCGGGCGTTCGTGCGAGGACGCATGGGTGGTCGCGTCGAGCCTGATTCCGGTCACGCGGCGGCTCAAGTTTCTGGTGGCGATCCGGCCCGGCATCGCTTCGCCCGGACTGTCGGCGCGCATGGCCGCGAGCTTCGACCGTCTGTCGGGGGGCCGTCTGCTGATCAACGTCGTGACCGGCGGCGACTCGGCCGAGCTCGAGGGCGACGGCCTGTTCGTCGATCACGACACGCGCTACGAAATCACCGACGAGTTCCTGCGCATCTGGCGCGGTCTGCTGACGGGCGCGCATCACGGCGAATCGCTGGATTTCATCGGCAAGCATCTGAAGTCGAAGGGCGGCAAGCTGCTGTACCCGCCGGTGCAGCATCCGCATCCGCCGCTGTGGTTCGGCGGTTCGTCGCCGGCCGCGCACGAGATGGCGGGCGAGCACATCGACACGTATCTGACGTGGGGCGAGCCGCCGGAGGCGGTCGCGAAGAAGATCGCGGATATCCGCGCGCGGGCCGCACAGCATGGCCGGCAGATCCGTTTCGGGATTCGCCTGCATGTGATCGTGCGCGAAACCGAAGACGAAGCGTGGGCCGCCGCCGACCGTCTGATCAGCCGCCTCGACGACGATACGGTCGCGCGCGCGCAGGCCGCGTTCTCGAAGATGGACTCGGAAGGCCAGCGCCGCATGGCCGCGCTGCATGGCGGCAAGCGCGGCGGGCGCGACGTGCTCGAGGTGTATCCGAATCTGTGGGCGGGCGTCGGGCTGGTGCGCGGCGGCGCGGGCACGGCGCTGGTCGGCAGCCCGCAGCAGGTGGCCGAGCGGATGCGCGAATACGCTGAACTGGGTATCGAAACCTTCATTCTGTCCGGCTATCCGCATCTCGAAGAATCGTACCGCTTCGCCGAACTGGTGTTTCCGCTGCTGCCCGGGCGGCAGCGCGAGACCGTCAGTGGTCCGCTGTCGGGACCGTTCGGCGAGATCGTCGGCAACCACTACGCGCCGAAGACCGCGCAAAGCTGAAACAAGGAGGCTTCGTTATGTCCCGAACCGTTGCGGGTGGAACGCCTGGCGTGGCGTCGATCGCGCGCTTGGGCCGGCGTGCCGCACCGTGGATCGTGCCGCTGGCGATGCTGCTCGCGTGGGAACTGGCGGCGCGCAGCGGCGTGCTGTCGACCCGCGTATTGCCCGAGCCGCTCGCGGTGCTGAAAGCCGCATGGTCGCTGATCCAGTCCGGCGAAATGTGGGCCGACGTAAAGGTCAGCACGTGGCGAGCGCTGTCGGGTTTCGCGATCGGCGGCGGCATCGGCTTCGTGCTCGGCATCGCGACCGGTGTGTTCAAGCCGGCCGAGATCGCGCTCGACTCGACCGTGCAGATGATCCGCAATATCCCCGCACTGGCGATGATTCCGCTGGTGATCCTGTGGTTTGGCATCGACGAACAGGCGAAGGTGTTTCTGGTCGCATTGGGCGTGTTCTTTCCGATCTACGTGAACACCTTTCACGGCATCCGCTCGGTCGACGCGAATCTGGTCGAAATGGCACGCAGTTACGGCGTGAAGGGCTTCGCGCTGTACCGCGAAGTGATCCTGCCCGGCGCGCTGCCGTCGATTCTGGTCGGCGTGCGCTTCGCGTTCGGGCTGATGTGGGTCACGCTGATCGTCGCGGAAACGATCTCCGCGCAATCGGGCATCGGCTACATGACGATGAATGCGCGCGAGTTTCTGCAAACCGATGTAGTGGTGGTTGGCATCCTGCTGTATGCGGTGCTGGGCAAGCTGGCCGATCTGCTGGCCAAGGCGCTCGAACGCGTCACGCTGCGCTGGCATCCCGCTTATCAACGAGGAGCGAAAGCATGAGTGCTACGGGTCTTTCTGCGTGGTTCGGCAGCATCTCCGGTGGCGCTCGGCAAGCCAATCCGGAAGCCGAAGTCGCGCCGCGTCACGACCTCGAGCGGGCGGCCGCGGCGGTGGACGAAAGCGTTCAGAACGATGCGCATGCAGCGCGTGAACCGCGCGGCGCTGCGCCACTGCGCACGCCGCGTGCGCAACACGATGCGCGTCGCGCACCCGCGGCAAACGGCGCGCAGGTGCACGCGCGCGAACGGTCGCGCGACGCCGACGTATCGGTGGAATTGCGCGGCGTACGCAAGCAGTACGGTGAACGCACGGTGCTGGACGACTTCGATCTGTCGATCGAGCGGGGCAGTTTCGTCGCGATCGTCGGGCGCAGCGGCTGCGGGAAATCGACGCTGCTGCGGCTGGTCGCAGGACTCGAGACGCCGAGCGCGGGCAGCGTCGACAAGCGCGCTGGCGCACCCGGCAGCGCGCCGTTCGACACACGCATCATGTTCCAGGACGCGCGTCTGCTGCCGTGGAAAAGCGTGCTGCAAAACGTGATGCTGGGCCTTGGCCGCGGCGCGCGCGAAGAGGCGCGCGCGGTGCTCGCCGAAGTCGGTCTTGCCGAGCGCGCCAACGACTGGCCCGCGCAATTGTCCGGCGGACAGCGTCAGCGCGTCGCGCTCGCACGTGCGCTCGTACATCGGCCGCAATTGCTGTTGCTCGACGAACCGCTCGGCGCGCTCGATGCGCTCACGCGTATCGAAATGCATGCACTGATCGAGCGGCTCTGGCGCGAGCACCGCTTCACCGCGCTGCTCGTCACGCACGACGTGCATGAAGCCGTCGCACTGGCCGACCGCATTCTGTTGATCGAAGCGGGCCGTATCGCGCTCGATCAGCCGGTGCCGCTGACGCGTCCGCGCGAACGTGCGTCGGCGGGTTTTGCCGCGCTTGAAGCGCGCGTGCTGCAACGCGTGCTGGGCAGCGGCGCGGAAGGCGGGGCGGATGCGCAGCCGGCGGCACGTATCGGGCCGCGCGACGCGCAACTCGTGCGTCCGACCGAGGTTCGCTGGGCCATATAAAACAGAAACCGGACGCTACCTCGGGCAATCCGTTTCTTTCCTTACTTTGGGAGCCATCCGTTATGGGTATCGCCGCAATCAACGTGCGCAATCAGTTCAGAGGCAAGATCAAGGAAATCATTCGCGGGCCGGTCGTATCGGAAGTCGATGTGGAGACGCCGTTCGGCATCGTCACGTCGGTGATCACGACCCGTTCGATCGACGAACTCGAACTCGGTGTGGGCGCGGAGGTCGTCGCACTGGTGAAGTCGACTGAAGTGTCGATTGCGCGCATTTGACGCGCGTTCGATGTGCACTTAACGCGTGGAGTTCGCGCGTCGGACGTGTGAGATGTGGCACGTGACAGGCGCCGCGACCACCACCTGCTGATACTTGCCGCTCATGCGCGCCGGCACATCACCGATGCCGGCTCACGCATATCGACGCAGCACCGCCCGCTATTTGGCGTTGGCTGCGCTGGCCGGCGGGGTGCGCATCATCTTGTCATTGGTCGGCATGCGCGGCTTCTTGACGGGCATATTGTCCGGATTGTTCGAGCCACCGGACGCCTCGGACGGCGGCTTGACCATCGAGGCGCCGCTATCGGGTGCGGGCTGCGCGGGCGCAGTTTGCGCGTCGGCGTGCGCGCTTTGCAGCGATGCGACCAGCAGCGCGGCGCTCGCCATGAGCACGCGCAATGTGAGCCTGTTCATTCGATCTCCCTTTTTGCAAACACGACACGAACCGCGTCGTGAACTTCGCGCGTCGCAAACTTGTGTGCGGTGCGGATCGCATCGCATTGCGTCGCCGGGGCTTGCCGCCGCCGGAGCGGCAGCAAGATCTGTCGGAAGTGCTAGCATGAATCGAGCACGCCCGGCGAGTCAGGCAGGCCCGATCCCTGCGCGCAGCCGGTTCAAACTCCCGCCCTACAGAACTTCAACGACAAAATTGCGGCGATTCTCTTGGCTTGCGGAGGTTGTGATGACGAAAGCGCTGAGTTCCGATGCAATCGACACGTTGCGCCAGCTGAACGACATGCCAACCGGCGATGCGGCCGAGCCGCTGCCAGCGACAGTCGTTGCAGAATTGCTGGGTGCCGGTCTCGTGGCGAAAGCCGGTAGTGACGGCGTCGAAATTACCTGCGACGGCAGAAAGTACTTGTCCGGCGACTGCGATTGAGCGATGCGCGTTTGAGCAACTGAACGGCGCGCGGCGCGAAGCAGCCAGGCTCACGCCACGCCGTGGCGATGAAAGGAGTCAGGGATGGAACCGACCGGGCTCGACATGGGCGACTACCGCGAGCGCTATCGCGAATACGAGATCGAAGTGGCTGTCGAGCAGGTGCTGACCGGCGTCAAGGCGCATTTTCGCGTGTTGAGGGATGGCGCGCTGGCGCTCGACTGGCGGCTCGTGCACATCGACGGTTTCTGGTCGACCGAACAGGCAGCGGCGCAAGCCGCGCTACGCGCTGCGCGCGATGCGATCGACGCTGAACTGTCAACTGCGCCGCGTTGAGCGCCACGCAGTAACCTCGCGCAGACAATAAAAAACCGGGCGTTCGATTCGAACGCCCGGTTTTTACTTTACGACAGACTGCGTGCAGTGCTCGGCTTAGTGACCGAAGAACACCGAGCCGCGGCCCGAAGTCGGTTCTGCCGGAGCGCGGTTGCCGGTTTGCGTGGTGCCTTCGTGCACGCCGCCGTAGGCAACTGCGTTGTCGTTGGCTTGCTGTTCTTCAGCAGCAACGGTTTGCGCGCTTTGACCGCGTTGCGAAGCCGGTGCGCCGACGTTCGGGTGATAGAACGGTGCCGGACCATAGCCGCTTGCGAAGGCCGGGGCAGCGGCGGCAGCGGATGCAGCGATAACGACAGCAGCGATGAATTGGGTGGCTTTCATGACAACTCCAGTAAGTTTCGATTCGGGGAGACGTCGCTTGACTTGCTTCTGACAGGGTGTTGCGACATCGATGAAAGCGAGTGTATACCCCTACTATCGAATCTTTGTGCCCGATATCTCGAAATTACTATTCTGTCAATCGAAACAATCCCCGGGCCTTACCTGGAGCGGGTTTCCCGAAGAGTGGGTGCTTTATTCCGACGGGAAATGATGGCCACGCGCGGCAGCCGAAGATTATTTGGCCCTGGTTGGGACAGGGTTGAATGGCGGCAGCAGATCGACCAACCGACGCCCTTCCGCATAGCCGGCATCGCGCGCCTCGTCTTCACTGCGAAAGGTCGTGACCATTTGCTGGAAGCGGGTGCTTTGACCTGCCAGGTGCGCATCGGCGCCGTGCCGGCGGTAGTACGCGGTGTAGTGCCAGAGCGTGTTCGGTGCCGGCGGCCCGTATGCGAGTACAGGCAGCACCCAGATCTCGAAACCGTTGTGCTCGATGCGGTCCCACATGGCTCGCTCCGTTGGCGCTTGGCGGAATTCCAGTATGCGACCAATGGAGCGAAACCGGGGTGCGTCGCAGGGACGCCGCGCCTGTCGCGCTTGCGCGCGCGTGCGCCACAGTGCGGCGCGGCCGCTACGCCGTCTGGCCGTTTTCGTCGGGCACCTGATCGCCGTACTGCCGGGCAACGT
>DATLOW010000223.1:0-11871 GCA_035536055.1 Paraburkholderia sp.
GCCCGAGGTGGTCAGCATCAGCAGACCTTCGGTATTGAAGTCGAGACGTCCGACCGCGAGCCATTTGGCGGTCTTCATCGGCGGCAGCTTGTCGAACACCGACGGGCGCCCTTCCGGATCGGCGTGGCTGACGATCTCGCCGGTCGGCTTGTGATACAGCAGCACGCGCGGCGGCTTGCTCGCGAGCTTGCGCTTGACCGGTTTGCCGTTGATGCGCACCAGATCGGTCGGCATGATGCGCTGGCCGATATGCGCGGGCTCGCCGTTCACCGACACGCGGCCGGCGACGATCAGCTCTTCCATCTCGCGGCGCGAGCCCATGCCCGCTTCGGCGAGCACCTTGTGCAGCTTCGGCGCGTCGTCATCCGGCGACAGCACGCGCTTGGGCGCGGGCGCACGGCCCCGGCGCAGCATCGGCGCGCGCACGCCGCTGCCCTGCGGGCCGCTGGCGTCGTTGTCTGCGTCGAATGCCGGGGAGGTGACGTACGAGAACAGGTCGTCCGGTTGGGAGGGAGTCTGTGCGGCACCGGCCGCGGCCTTGTCGTCGCCGCCGCGGCGGTTCTGGCGGGACTGCCCGCCGCGCCGCGGCGCTTCGCCGTCGCGTTGACTGTCGCGTTGACCATCACGCTGGCCGTCGCGCCGGGCGCCGGCACGGCGTCCGCCCTGCGTCTTCGTGCCTGCGTCCTTGCGCGGCATGCGCACCTGCGCGACGACCTCGCCGTCCGGAGGCGCTTCGGGTACCGCGGGTGCCGGCTGCGCGGCAGCCGCGCCTTCGGCGACGGCCGCCTTGCCCTTTGCGCCGGCGCGGCGGCGCGCGATCAGGCTGCGCGGACCGCGGCGCAAACCGCGGCGCGGCCGATCCTCGCCTTCGGTTTCGGGCGCGTCGCTCGCGCGTTCGGCCTGATTCGCGGACGGCGCGGCGCGCGCGTCGTCCGCAGGCGCAGCACGCACGGCGCGCTCGGATTCAGGCGAATCGGTGTCGTGGATGTCTGTCAAAACAACCTCAAAAAAAGTCGGGTCGCGCGCACCCGTTGCGGATGCGGCATTGGTTCGGTTATGTCAGGCGCTGCGCGATTCGGGTTCGTCGTCCGTGATCGCGCCGGCATCCTGCGCGGCGTCGCGGCGGTCTTCTGGACCACCGGGCGCCGCCTGTGTCGAGTGCGGCTCGGCGCGTAGCGCGTCCGGCTCGTCGCCGGGTTCGCCTTCGGGCGCACCGACCGGCTTGCCGTCAGCCTCAGCGTCCGGCTTGCCGTCCGGCTCGCGTGCCGCGGTCGGGCTCTGGTTAGCGGAAAGCCCGGTGTCCGGTCCGCGGGCTCCCGTATCGGCCTCGTCTTGCGAGCTCGCTGCGACGCGCGGTTCATGCGCGTGCACAGCGAGTTCCGATGACGACGTCTGCACTGTAGGTGCAGGCTCGCCGCCCTCGGTCATATTCTTTGCAACGCTCGAATCTTCGTGCCCGGCAGTTTCGTTGCCAGGCTCATGCGCTATCACATCGGCCGCCTGCGCCTCGGGCTCGCTAGCCGACGGCTCGTCACGCGAAGCCGTATCGGCAGCGGACCTATGGTCGGCTGCGTCGTTGCCGGCGGCGTTCGCATCAGCCTGAGGCGGCGCGTCGACGCTGGATGATTCTTCCGTCGGCGATGCCGGCGCATCGATACGCGCGGCATCCGCCGCCGCTGCGTCCGACGCCCCTTGCTGTGCTGCATGCGCATCGCCTGCCGCTTGCGCCTGTGCAAGCGGCGCGCCTGCTTCATCCTGCCCAGCCGCCCCGTCGCCTTCACCTTCGGACGCCGCGCTACCTTCCCCGTCGGCAAACTCGATCGAATGCTGCGCCAGCAGATCGATGTTCGCCTGCGCCGACGGATCGTCGAGCGGCGGCAATTCGTCCAGCGCCTTCAGACCGAGGTCGTCGAGAAACTGCCGGGTCGTCGCATACAGCGCCGGACGGCCAGGCACGTCGCGATGTCCGATCACTTCGATCCAGCCGCGGTCTTCGAGCTGCTTGACTACCTGCGTGTTCACCGTGACGCCGCGAATCTCTTCGATGTCGCCGCGCGTGACCGGCTGACGGTACGCGATGATCGCAAGCGTCTCGAGCACGGCGCGCGAATACTTCGGCGGCTTCTCCGGATGCAGTCTGTCCAGATACGAACGCATCGCCGGCTTGCTCTGAAAACGCCAGCCGGACGCAAGCGCGACCAGCTCGACACCGCGTCCGGACCAGTCCTGCTTCAGATCTTCAAGCAACGTGCGAACCGTATCTGCCGACACGTTGTCGGCAAAGAGCTTACGCAACTCACCAAGCTTTAATGGCTCCTGCGCGCAGATCAATGCGGTCTCGAGGACGATCTTCGCCTCTTGGGTATTCATGCAGCTAGGTCAGACCCTGTGGTCAAAGAACCGGATCAAACAGACGACAAGCAGACGATATGGAACAGAAGACGCGCTCGCCCGATTTTGATCGGTCATATTGATGGGAGCACGCACCGGGGGGAGGCAGAAAGGCTTTCGGGCCATCCCAGCCGGACGACGAAACAGCGATATTCCGGGAAGGATTCGCGTGACTGGCTGCCATCTTACGCAAAAACATTCGGTGCGTAAAGCGAGCTCCGACCGGCCTGCGTCTGGTGGGGCCAAATCGCCCGGGCTTGGCGGATATTGCTGAGAATCGTTGGGAAGCGCCTGAGCGGCGGCTTGCTGCAGCCGCGTGCGTGAAGACGCGATCGCGCGCGCGAGCACCCGATTCAGCGCGCATGTCGGTCGAGAAAACGGCGCAGCCGCGCGACGCCTTCGTCGAGCCGCGCCGGTTCGCACGCGTAGCACCAGCGCACGAAGCCCTCGCCCTCGGCACCAAACGCGCTGCCCGGCGCAAGGCCGAGTCCCGCGTCGCGCACCAGCGCCTTGCAGAGCTCGAGACTGCCTGCCGCGGCGCCCGGCAGCGTGAAAAACAGATACATCGCGCCAAGCGGCGCTTTCACGTCGACACCCGGCAGCGCCGACAGCGCCTGCACCAGATGGTCGCGCGACGCCTTCAGGTCGCCGACCAGCCGCTGCGTGAACGCCTCGCCGTGCAGCATCGCCGCAACGCCGGCCTGCTGCACGAAGGCCGGCGCGCACGACGTGTTGTATTCGACCAGCTTGCCGAGATCGTCCATCAGCGTGGCCGGCGCGACGATCCAGCCAAGCCGCCAACCGGTCATCAGCCATGCCTTCGAAAACGAATTGACGCAGATCACGCGCTCGTCGCGCGCCGCCAGATCGAGGAACGACGGCGCCGTGCGCGCGGCGCCTGGCGTGTCGCCGCCGTAGTAAAGGCGCTCGTACACTTCGTCGGCGACGATCCAGATGCCGTGCCGGCGGCAATGCTCGAGTACCGCGCGCTGCTCGTCGCGCGTCATCACCCAGCCGGTCGGGTTGTTCGGCGAATTCACCATCAGCAGCTTCGTGCCCGGCGACAGCGCGGCCAGCAGCCGGTCGAGGTCGAGCGTCCAGCCGTCGGCGCCATATTCGAGCGCGACGGTTTCCACCTGCGCGCCAAGAATTTTCGGAATTTCGACGAGATTCGGCCACAACGGCGTCACTGCGACAGCGCGGTCGCCGGCGCCGACCACCAGTTGTGCGGCGAGCATCAGCGCGTTGACGCCGGCGCTCGTCACCGCGAGGTTGTCGACCGAGGTCGCGCCATGCAGGCCGCTCACGTAGTCGGACAGGGCCGCGCGCAGCGGTGCGATGCCCAGGTTGTGCGTGTAGAAGGTCGCGCCGGCGGCCAGCGCATCGCTCGCCGCGTCGCGGATGAATTGCGGCGTTACACGGTCGGATTCGCCGAACCAGAACGGCAGTACGTCCGCCACGCCCAGACCGGCATTCGCCACTTCGCGAATCTGCGACGGCCGCAGCGCGCGCACCGCGTCGCGCGCATTCGGCATGAAGACACCGGACAGATCCGTTTCGCTCATCGGGGTTTCCTGGGAGATTCGTCGAAAGAACACAGTTTAGCGTGCCGTGGAGGGTGTTCAACGCACGCGTCGGCAATCGGGGCGGCAACGCCGCACCGGCGGGCTGGTGCTGCTGGAGCTGCTGGAGCTGCTGGAGCTGCTCGTGCTGCTCGTGCTGCTGGTGCTGCGGGCGATGCACGCTGCTGCATGCGCGGTTGCAGGCTGCCCCGCCCCCGCAGCGCGCCGCCCCACAGCCCGCCGCGCGCCCGCCCCGTATCAATGCAGATCCTCAGTGCGCGCCGGCACCTGCGTAATCAGACTCCACACCGCCTCCGCGGCCGGCGAAAGCGACCGGTCGCGGCGCCGTACCAGTTCCACGGTACGCTCGGCGCGCGGCGTCAGCGGCCGCGCGACCAGCGTCGCATCGGCCGGCAGCGGCAACGCCAGCCACGGCAGCACGCTGACGCCGATCCCCGCCTCCACGAGGCCGTAGACGGTAGCCGGATGGCCGAGCTCCTGAACGATCTCGACCCGCACGCGATGCGCATCGAGTGCCGCATCGATAATCGGCCGGCTGCCCGAGGCCTGATCGAGCATCACCAGCCGCTGCCCTTCCAGGGCCTGCCACTCGACCTGCTTGCGCGCCGCCAGCGGATGATCGGCGCGCGACACAAGGCAGAACGAATCGGTCATCAGCGGCACCGTGAACAGGTCGTCGGCCGCAATCGGCCCCACCACCACGCCGAAATCCACCTCGCCCGATTTCACCTTGCGCACCACGTCGCTTTGCACGTCGTCGCGCAAACCGAGCGTGATGTACGGAAACTGCCGCCCGCACGCGGCGATTACCTGCGGCATCAGCCGGCACGCGATCGTCGGGCTCGCCGCGACCATCACGCGGCCACGGCGCTGTTCGCCGATTTCGCGGATGCCGCGCAGCGCGTCGTCCAGATCCGTCAGCAGCCGCGACACGCTCGCGACCAGATTGCTGCCGGCGTCGGTCAACTGCACCTCGCGCGTGGTCCGGTCGACCAGCTTCAGGCCGAGATCCGCCTCCAGTTCGCGCACGCAACGGCTCACCGCCGACTGCGTCAGGCCGATTTCGTCGCCGGCGCGGCTAAAGCTCTGCAAGCGCGCGACCGCGATAAAGACGCGCAGTTGCCGCAGCGTCACATTCATTTGCCTACCTCATCAATCCAGGTGTTTGATGCGCATTGTATGAGGTTTGGGAACGCAGAACACGTCATCCTGCCCTGTTTGGCTGCGTCGCAAAAATAAGGCGCAAACGCACGGCAGGCGGGCTTCATTGCACAAGATTGGTGATAGTCCTGATTTGCGGGAGTGGTTTTTTGGATTCTCATACGGGCCTGGCTAGCTCCCGTGTCGGCCTGATACCACGGGGCTTCAAGGCCATCGCCCGACCCATTGGCACACTTCATGCGTTGAGATTCGCACAAGGGTCGGCGCCGAATCCGGTTCACCCGGATGCCCGCCGCGGCAAGCCCGACCCCCGCCTGGCACTCGTTTCGAGTGCATCGAGAGTGCGCGGCGCGGGGCAGCGCACCGGAGTTAGCTTCGCTGAGGTGAAACATGATGCTGTTCGACGATTTGAAAGACAACGAGTGGGCTTTGGTCGAGGCGTTGTTCTGTGCGGAGCCGGCGCGGAGCGAACGTCGCGGGCGGCCCCGTGTGGAAGCGCGCGCTGTCGTCAACGCGGTGCTGTGGGTTCTGTCGACGGGCGAAGGCTGGTCCAAGCTGCCGGGCCGCTATCCGTCGCCGCCGACCTGTCGCCGGCGCTTCGACGAGTGGCAGACTGACGGCACACTCGCGGAAGTGGTCAAACGCCTCGGCACCAGCGGCCGGCAAATCTCGCTGCGCGGCCGGATTGGCGCCACCGCAGCCAAGCCGCCCGCACCGCCGAGCCGCGACCGTCTGCGCGGCGCATTCTGGACCAATCCGGAATCGTGGCGCGCGCCGGTCAAGATGGCTTGAGTTCATACGGTTGATTCGAAATCGGGCGCCTGCGGGCGCCCGATGCATATCTGACGCACGCACGACGAAGGCGTCGTCGCCACCGCGCCTCGCCCCACCGGCCATTCGGGTCGACCGCCGGCTGCGTTGCGCCCGCTTTGCACCCGCTTTGCACGCTTGCCGTGTATTTCGCGGACTACCTCCCCGGCACCCCCCAGACCCGCGCCAACGCGAGGTCTGGCGGGCCCACGCAGCGCCGGCGATGAAACATCCATTTACTATTATTTACAGCATGCTTTCTCAGGCAGGCATAGGGTACAGGTATGCCAACCAGTCGGTACCGTACGGCCTGACGGGAGCTTTCCCCTATGCGACCAATGTCCCTGCTTCTGTGCGGCATTGTCGTTTGTACACTTGCCGCGCCGTGCGCGGCCCAGCAACGGCCGCAAGGCTGGGGCTGGAAGCCTGACCAGCCCGCCACCTTGCAGGCGTGGCAGCAGGCTGAAACGCGCAACCGCGATTTCACGCCGCCGACGCCGCGCGGTGACTTGCGTGGCGATATCGCGAGCAATGTGCGCGCTCGTCCCGAAAACGAGCGCGGCGACGCTTCGCGCCGCCGCCCGCAGCAAACGCATCCGTAACGAGGTTAGCGCGGGCGACGCGCGACGCGACGGATTCGCGGGAACCACCCTCGGCGATGCCAGTCTGACCCAATGCCATAAGCACAGCGTGGCAGAAGTATCCGGTACGCCCGTATCCTCGCGATACGGGCTTTTTTTTGCCGCCGGTTATTCGCTGCGTGCGCCGCTATCGACCTGCTGCCGTTCGACGCGACGATGGGGGATGGCACACGAATGGGAAAGGAGACGGCGCATCATGCGGCACGCTGCAAGCCTTTGAGCAAGCCCAAGCCATCTGGCAAGCCTGACAGCGCGCCTTTCAGAAAGCCTTTCGGCGAGCGCTTCGGCGAGCCTTTCGGACAGTATCGAAGCAGCGCAAAGGGCGCCCGCGCCGTCGCGCGGCACAGATGGGGCGCGCACACACGGACGAGAGAAAACTGGACGTCGGGAGGAAAACGAACCGCGCCGCTACATGATCGTGGCACGCGGGCGCGCCGCGACGTAATCGCTCATGCGGCGACTATCCCAGTCCATCGATTGTTCGTCGCGCGCGAGCCGCGCAAACTCCGCGCGGCCGCGATCGGTCAGCACGGCGATATCGACGGGTGCATGAAAGCCCGGAGCCGGCGCGACGGTACGCTGCCGTACCGTGTCCATCATGCCGAGCGAACGCAGATATTCGAATACGCCTGGGCGTTTCGCCCACGGCACCTGGCGATATTGCGCCCGACGCAGCGCTTCAAGTACGGCTTCGTTGGAATAAGTGGTCATCTCACTTCTTTCTTAAAGTGCAGCCATGACACGTGTTGCGCGACACCTGGCCTGCCGCATAGCGACGCTGACGAAACACGTCGAGCGTGTCGCGCGCCTCGCGGCCCTTGCACCCGGCCGCGGATTTTTATTCCGGCCCCCGTTGACCGGCATGGTAACGTCTCACCTCGCGTTGCGGCGATGCTGCCGTTGCGGCGCGATCCCGCCCTTGCGATTGCTTCGGAACCGAGGTTCCGAAACCATACGTTACCCCAATCAAATTGATTCTTTTCACTTTATTGGCGCTTTTTTTAGCAGCATTTCTGCTGATAAGGCGCGCTCGCGCCGCCATTGCGATCAGCGCCGCCCTGCTTTTCTGGCTACTCGCGGCCGGCTGGCTGGCCGCACCGCTGCTGACCCGCGCGCAGCCGCCGGACGCGCCGGGCACCGGGCCCGGCACGGCTTTCGCAGCACGCACCGCGATCATCCTGCTGGGCGGCGGCACCGAATACAACGACGACGACCTGCTGATCCCGAAACGCGATGCACGCAAGCGTATCGCCAGAACTGCGCAACTGTACGCGCAATGCAGGCGCGTGGCTGCAGAGTGCACGGTGATCGTCAGCGGCGGCAATCCACAGCGGCATACAGCGACGGAAGCCGATACATACCTGCCGTGGCTATTGCGCGAACACGTTGCGCGCAGCGATATCATTCTCGAGAATCGCAGCCTCAACACCTACGAAAACGCGCGCAACGTAGCGGCCATTCTGCCGCACGCATATTACGATTCGTTGATTCTCGTCACATCCGCGTATCACATGCCGCGCGCGCTGCTCGACTTTCACGTATTCGGTCTCGCGCCGCAGCCCGCGATAGCGAATACACGTCATGCGCAGCGCGGTGTGCTGCCGCGCTATGAGAATCTGGTCGGCGCGGAACTGGCGTTGCACGAATTGATCGGCATTGCACAATTTCGCGTGTATCGCGCGCTCGGCTGGTTCTAGCACGCGAAGCACTTCGCGTTGGCATGGCGCGCGCCGCACAGCGGCAGCATTTTGCTTAGCGATCCGATTCAATGCGTGGCAGCGCTACGGGCGAACTACCTGAATGGCACGAACTGCACGAACGACCAGGCAATGCGCAATGCGCACGGCGCACGCGGCATCGTCCGCAGCGCGACGCCCACGGATGGCCCACGCCATGCCTGCACTGCAAGCCTTCGCCGTCTGCCAGCATGATCGCCCATTTTTACCTTTCCGCGGCGTAAGATTGCGGATGCGGCACGAATCATGCGCGGCCCGACGATGCATGGGCGGGCGTTTGCCGCTATGCGGCCTTGGCGTAACTAAATGTAACGGTATGTGAATTCTGTTACACGTCGCCTGCTGGACCTGACATTGCTGGCTAGAATGCATTGTCTTTCCAGTTGGACAGGCCACACCTGGGTCCATAACCACTCTCTCCGGAGGCAAGCGATGAAGAAAGTGTCCCTCGCAGTCCTGGTTTCCTTTACGGCATTGACGAGCGCGGCTTACGCGCAAACCGACAACAGCGGCATCACGATGAGCACCGATCCCGCCAAGGCCGCGGACATCGAACAGCGTGCGCAAGATCTGCAATCGCGCCAGCAAGCCATGCCGGCTGCACCGGCCCCGCAGCATCACAAAGGGCAGATGCACCACAAGAAGAAGGCCCAATCCGGCGAAAGCCAGTAAGCGCGGATGGATGATGCAGGCCGGAGCCGTTGCCGACGGCTCCGGCCTTTTGCTTTGCGGGGCGGCATCTTCGCGCACGTCGGCCGCACGCGGACCTTGTGCTAAAGTCGCGCACCTGACGTTATTCAACCCATTCAATTCAACCCATGCGCACCGTGGTGCGGAGACAAGCATGAGCAACATCCAGCTCGATATCGAATGGACCGAGGCGGCCTCCCGCAAGATCGAAAAGCTGATGCCGCGCGGTGGCCAGGAAGCGTTCCTCGCGTTGCCGCCGGTCGAATGTCTGCCGATGGAAGGCGACGTACTGTTCCTCGGCCCGGCCGGCAAGCAGCAGCCGTTCATCGTCGCGGAGCGGCAGTATCACCACGACGGCGACGCCGACTGGACCATCATTCTGATTCTCGACGTGCCGCAAGCCACCCATTGAACGCCTGCTGCGCGCCTGCCGGCGCGCAGCGCGAACCTGCCCGGGCGGCCGTGCCGCCTGCTCAGACGAGCTTGTTGAGCACGCGAATCTCGGAGTGCTCGATCCACTCGGCCACCGCGGCCCGATAGCTGGCGATATGCGCGGACTTCGCGTGCTCGGCTAGCGCCTCCTCGCTTTCCCAGCGCTCATAGAAAACAAATCGACGCGGCTCGCGCAGATCGCGGTGCAGGTCGTATTGCAGTGCGCCGCGTTCCTTGCGCGATGGTCCGACGATACCTTCGAGTTGCGCGCGCAACTGTTCTTCGAAACCCGGCTTGGCGACCGAGATGGCGACCACTGCGATTTCACTCATTGCCTACCTCCACGATTTGTGCAAAATCAGCAGCATACCCGCCGCAACGAAATCTCGCCGCACGCTTGACGCCGATTCATTACATGGCGTTTTACCGACGGGAATTATTCCGCGGGTCTGTGATAACCCGAACATTCGCGTCGCAGGCGAACTGTTAGACTGCTTCGGGCAAACTGGCTCAGTACGCGGTTCGGTACGACCGGCACGATTGTGAACACTGCGGCGAAGGCTGCAGCGAACACCGCACCGCGTTCGAATGCGCGCCGCGCATGTCGTCCGGCGGCCATCCCGATACTTAGCCTGACCACGCGCCGCACGCTGCATAGGACACATAGACGCCATGCCAAACGTCGACGATACGACGCTCACTGGCCTTCTGCAGCACATGGTGCTGGAAGAAACCGGTTGGGCCGCGCCGTGGCGCACGATTACCCTGCGCAGTGTTTTCCAGCCGGTCGTGTCGATTACGCACCAGCGCGTGGTCGGCTATGAAGCGCTGCTGCGCGCGTTCGATCCGATCGGCCATCCGATCTCTCCCGCCGTGCTGTTTTCAGGCACCCGCTCGACCGCCGATGCGCGCGCGCTCGATCGGCTCGCGCGCTGTCTGCACGTGGCCAACTTCATGGAACAGGGCATCGACACCGGCTGGCTGTTCCTCAATACGCGGCCGCAGGTCTTCGAGACCGGCTGGCCGCAGCGGCCGTTCATCGACGAACTGTCGCAACACTTCGGCTTGCCGCAGGAGCGCGTCGTGATCGAAGTGCTCGAACAGCCAGCCGACGACGAATCGGCGGTGGCCAGCATGCTGGCCGCGTCGCAGCCGCGCGACTTCCTGATCGCGATCGACGACTTCGGCACCGGCTTTTCGAACTTCGACCGCGTGTGGCGGTTCCGCCCCGACATCGTGAAACTCGACCGCTCGCTGGTCGCGCGTGCCGGGCGGCGCGACGGCGACAATGCGCTGATCAATCATCTGATCACGATGCTGCATCAGTCCGGCACGATGGTGCTGGCCGAAGGCGTCGAAACCGAGGACGAGCTGATGACGCTGATGCAGGCCGACGTCGATTTCGTCCAGGGTTTCTGGTTCGGCCAGCCGAAGCCTTTGATCAATATGGCAAGCGCGCGCATCCCCGAACTGATCGAGCAGATGTGGACGCGCTTTGGCGACTTCGAACGCACGCATGCGCCGTACGAGCGGCCCGAGTTCGAGGGCTTCGCCGAAGCGGTGCTGGCGGGCGCGCAGATTTTCCTCGCCAGCGGCGACCTGCGCGCAGCGGCACAGCCGGTGTTCCGCATCGCGGACGCGCGCCGCGTGTTTCTGCTCAGCGAGCGCGGCGAACAGACGCAGCCGTCGATCACCGCCGGCGATACCCCACCGCCGTCACCGCGCCTTGCGCCGCTATTCCCCGACACACGCAACAACTGGTCGCGCCGCGAATACTTCAAGCACGCGCTCGCCGCGCCGGGGCGCGTCGCAATGATGGGCCCGCACTGCTCGCTGACCGATGGCGAGGATTGCTATACCGCGGCGGTGGCCGTGAACCGCGATGGCGAGACCCACGTGTTTTGCGTCGACTTCCTGCCGCGCAAGCGTGGCGGCATCGAGCGCTGAACGCGCGCTGCTCCGCACGCCGAACCTGCCCACCGCTGCGCAGACCGCCCGTTTCACTCTCCGCTGACCCGCTGCCGTCCCGACTTGATGTCGCTGCGCCGCGCCTTGCTGTCGAGCCGGCGCTGCTTCGATGCGCGCGTGGGCCGCGTCGCGACGCGCGCCTTGCGCGTCACGCTGACGCTGTCGATCAGTTCGTCGAGCCGCGCGAGCGCGGCCGCCCGGTTCATGTCCTGCGTGCGGTGTTCCTGCGCCTTGATGATCACGATGCCGTCGCGCGTAATGCGATGGTCGGATAGCGCGAGCAGGCGCATCTTCAATACTTCGGGCAGCGAAGAAGCACGTACGTCGAAGCGCAAATGTATCGCGCTCGATACCTTGTTGACGTTCTGTCCGCCCGCGCCCTGCGCGCGCACGGCGGTCAGTTCGATCTCGCCCGGAGGAATGGTATAGCGGCAACTCATGATCGGCTCGGCAACGATG
>DATLOW010000224.1:0-9480 GCA_035536055.1 Paraburkholderia sp.
GAGTTCGGCGCGGATCGCCGCCAGCACCGCCGGCGACGGTGGATACGGATTCTCGTTGGTGTTCAGCTTCACCGGATGCGCAAGCGCCGGCTGTTCGCCGGGCACGTAGGGCTTCAGACGGTGAACGATGTCGCTCCAATAACGGCTCAAGAGACCTCCTGATTGATTGCTGAGGTGGATCGCGGCGCTCGCGCGTTACGGGTTGCGATGCAGTTGCATCATTGCTCGTTCGAGTTCGCCTTTGACGACTAGCGGCATCACGGCGAGCGAGCGCTCGATCGACGCATCGATGACGTCCTGCTCTTCCTTGCGCGGCGGCTTCAGCACGAAGTTCGCAACATCCGGCTTCGCGCCGGCACGCGCGCTTTCCGGAATCAGGTCGCGCGGATGGCCGATGCCGATGCGCAGGCGCCAGTATTGCGGCGTAGTCAGATGCGCGGAAATGTCCTTGAGCCCATTGTGACCGCCGCTGCCGCCGCCGAGCTTCAGCTTGACGGTGCCGGGCGGCAGATCGAGTTCGTCGTGCGCGACCAGAATCTGGTTCGGCAGAATCTTGAAGAAATGCGCGAGCGCAACGACCGCTTGGCCGGAGCGGTTCATATACGTTTGCGGCTCGAGCAGATGCACTTCCTCGCCGTGCAGGCGGCCCTTCGCATAGAAGCCGTGAAAGCGTCGCTCGTCGCGCAGCGTCGTGCCGGCTTCGCGCGCCAGTTGATCGACGAGCCAGAAGCCGGCGGTATGGCGAGTCGCGGAATATTCGGCGCCCGGATTACCGAGCCCAACGATCAGCTTGATCATGATTGTCGAAATGCGGGCGGCAGGCGGCTCGCAGCGCAGTTAAACACAAAGGATGTGGCGCACAGGTTCGCATAAAACTCGCGAACTGTGCCGCGAATCTCGCATGAACGTCGCATTGACCCGCGAGCCGGATTGCAGAGGCGGAGCCTTGCGCACGGCTCACGATCGATGCGGCGAAAAAAAACCCGCCGGGGCGGACCTCGGCGGGTTACGTCGACCGTCTCAATGAAACGGATCGAGAGGATAGCTCGCGGATTGCAGCTTAAGCGGCCGGTGCGGCAGCTTCGCCTTCGCCGGTAGCGGCTTCTTCCGACACGGCGCCAGCCGGGATGGTAGCCGATGCGATCACCGGGTTTTCCGCTTCGATGTGCGCGGTCAGCGCGACGCCTGCCGGTAGCACGATGTCCTTCGCGTGCATCGTCTGACCGGCTTCGATCTTGGCCAGATCGACTTCGAGGAATTCCGGCAGAGCGGCCGGCAGACACTCGATTTCGATTTCGTTGACGACGTGCGAGATCACCGCACCCGACAGCTTCACGGCAGGGTTGGTTTCCTGGTTCATGAAGTGCAGCGGCACCTTGGTGTGCAGCTTCTTGTTCGGATCGACACGCTGGAAGTCCACGTGCAGCACAAGCTGACGGAACGGGTGGTATTGCACGTCGCGCAACAGCACTTGCTGCGCCTTGCCGGCCACTTCCAGTTCGAGAATCGACGAGTGGAACACTTCCTTCTTCAGTGCATGCCACAGCGCGTTGTGATCGAGTTCGATCAGTTGCGGTTCGCTGCTTGCGCCATACACAATACCCGGGGTCTTGCCCGTGTTGCGCAGGCGGCGGCTCGCACCCGTACCTTGCTTGCTACGCTCGAAAGCGACGACTTTCATTTGTTTCTCCATGCAACTGCCCGCGACCAGGCAGTAAGAAAGGACCTCGGTGCCGTTTGCGTAACCGCTTGCCGGCGTGAGGCCCCGGACTCGACGGCATGAACCTTCGTCCGTTCATGCCGATTGTGCGAACCCGCCGCGCATTGGATGATGCACGGCGCGCTCGCAAATTCTGCTTTAGCTCTCCGCGAACAGCGACATCACCGAGTCGCCGCGACGGATACGCGAGAAGGTTTCGGCCAACAGACCCGCGCTTGTCAGCGAGCGGATCTTGGCGCACGAACGCGCTTCTTCGCCGAGCGGGATCGTATCGGTCACGACCAGTTCGTCGAGCGCCGATGCGGCGATGCGCTCGCCGGCGCCACCCGACAGCACCGGGTGCGTCGCATAGGCGAACACCTGCTTCGCGCCACGTTCCTTCAGCACTTGCGCGGCCTTGCACAGCGTGCCGGCGGTGTCGACCATGTCGTCCATGATCACGCAGGTGCGGCCTTCGACTTCACCGATGATGTTCATCACTTCGGCGACGTTCGCTTTCGGACGACGCTTGTCGATGATCGCCAGATCGCAGTTCAGCTGCTTGGCGAGCGCCCGTGCACGCACCACGCCGCCGACGTCCGGCGACACGACCAGCAGGTTCTCGTGATTCTGCTTGCGCAGATCGCCGAGCAGCACTGGCGTGGCGTAGATGTTGTCGACAGGGATGTCGAAGAAGCCTTGAATCTGGTCAGCGTGCAGATCCATCGTGATGATCCGCTCGACACCGGCGATTTCCAGCATGTTCGCGACGACCTTCGCCGAAATCGCGACACGCGCCGAACGCGGGCGCCGATCCTGGCGCGCATAACCGAAGTAGGGGATGGCTGCGGTGATCCGGCCGGCAGACGCGCGCTTCAGCGCATCGACCATGATCATCAGTTCCATCAGATTGTCGTTGGTCGGCGCGCAGGTGGACTGCAGGACGAACACGTCCTTGCCTCGCACGTTTTCCTGAATTTCGACCTGGATCTCGCCATCGGAGAACCGGCTGACCATCGCTTTGCCGAGGGGAATACCCAGAATCTTGACGACTTCCTGTGCAAGCGCGGGATTTGCGTTGCCAGTAAAAACCATCAGGCCGTCATGGCTGCTCATCATGCACCTGCTTCAGGCTGTGGGAGGCGAAGGAACTGCGAGAATTTTTGGCAGGGGAGGAAGGACTCGAACCCTCGAATGCCGGAATCAAAATCCGGTGCCTTAACCAACTTGGCGACTCCCCTACACTAACTTTGAGCTCCGACGGATGCGTAGGAACATCCGGCGATGCAAAACTTTATGACGCGAAGCCAAAGAGTGGATGCGTATCCAGACTTGCGGTTACTGCGCTGTTCCATTCGGCCGGCAGTTTTGCTTTCGCTGCCTCGGCTTCGCCGATACTGTGGAACGCTGCAAACACGCTTGCGCCCGATCCCGTCATCCGCGCTGGTGCGATGCTGTTCGTGACGCTTTCGAACCACCGCAACACCTGCGCGACTTCTGCGTATTTTCCCACGACAACTTGCTGCATGTCATTGCGGCCGTACCCGTCTGGCCATTCTGCGTTGCAGTTATGCTGTGCAAGAAAGTCCGTAATTGTGATGTGTTCCGAATCTCTTGTCAACGATTTTTCAGAGAAAATCGCGGCGGTTGGAACATGCACCTGCGGGGTCACCACGAGGAAATAACGCGGCGGCAATTGTACAGCCTGAAGCGCTTCGCCGACACCCTCTGCGAACGCATTTTTTCCGAACACGAAGAACGGCACATCGGCGCCGAGACGCAACGCGAGCGCCTGCAGTTCGATGCGCGGCACATCCAGATGCCACAGACGGTTCAGCGCAAGCAGCGTAGTAGCCGCGTCGGAGCTGCCGCCGCCGAGCCCCGCGCCCATCGGCAGACGCTTGTCGATCTCGATGTCGACGCCCTGGCCCGTGCCTGTGTGTTCCTTCAGCAGCCGCGCCGCACGCACCGTCAGGTCGTGTTCGGCCGGCACGTCCGCGATCTCGGTCACGCGTTCGATGCGCCCATCGGCGCGCCGCGTGAAGTGCAGCCGGTCGCCCCAGTCGAGCAGCTGGAACACGGTCTGCAGCGAGTGATAGCCATCCGGCCTGCGGCCGGTGATGTGCAGGAAAAGATTCAGCTTCGCCGGAGCGAGGCAATCGCGCAGCGAGTCGTTCGTTTCAGTCATGAGTACGCAGTGTGAAGCTTGCTGTGAAGCGTGTTGTTGCCGTTCGCGCGAACGCGTTATTGATCGAGCACGAGCTTGATATCGAGCGGCGGGTCCTGGCGCTCCAGATTGACGCGCTTCACGCCGGTCGCCGGCGCGGATTCATAGGCGACGTAGTCGATCGTCCAGCCGTCCTGCTGGATTTCCTTCGGGCGCGACGGCGCCTCAGGATCGGGCGTCGTGGTGGCCTTCGAGGTCGGCGCGACCGACGGCTGCAGCCAGTAGCGCAAGCCTTCCACCGGCAGTGCGAAACCGAGCGCATTCTGCATCAGCGTCGACACGTTGTCCGCGACGATCGGCTGGCGGTTCGGCAATTCCAGCGAGGCCGACGACGGCGACGACGTGATGATAGCCAGCGTCGAGCCGAGCGGGTTACGCAGCTGCAGCGTGACGGTATCGCCAGTTTCGCGCCAGTCGAAGTTGCCGTAGGCGTTGCGTTGCGTGCCGTTCTGATCGTTGTACTGAACCGCGAAGCGGCCGTGATAGGCACGCGTGGTCTGCGCGGTGATGGCCGTTGCCGCATTGGAAAGCGACGGGCCTTGCGGCTTCACGCTCGCGCAACCCGACAGCGCGAGCACGGCTGCAGCGGTGAGGGCGGGAAGCACGAGCGCCGCTTTGCGCGGCGCTCGGATCGTGCGGAACAGGCCAGAAAAAAGCGCGGAAAAATGCATCAGAGATCGTTCACCTGGAAGCGTTTGAGCGTCTTCACGAGCGTATCGTTATCGGGTTCGAGCTTGCGCGCGTCGCGCCATGCCGCGCGGGCCTGGTCCTGATCGCCGCTCTTCCACAGCACTTCGCCCAGATGCGCGCCGATTTCCGCATTCGGCTGCAGGTCGTACGCTTTACGCAGGATCTTGATTGCATCCGACGTGTCGCCGAGGCGGTACTTCACCCAGCCGACGCTGTCCATGATGAACGCGTCGTTAGGTGCCAGCGACGATGCTTTCTCGACCAGCTTGTCTGCTTCCTGCAGACGCTGGTTGCGATCCGCCAGCGAATAGCCGAGCGCGTTGTACGCTTGCGCATTGTCCGGCTGTGCGCGCATCAGCTTGCGCAGTTGCGTTTCCATCACGTCGTAGTTGCCGTTTTTCTCGGCGGCCATTGCGTAGTCGTACGTGAGGTCGGTGTCGTCGGGGAAGTCCGCGGTGGCTTGTTGCAGGCGGGCTTCGGCCTCCGGGAAGCGCTTCGCGTCGAACAGGATCGCGGCGTCGGTGCGCTCGATCAGCGCCTGGTCGCGCGGATCCGCCACGCGGATGCTCGCGAGCAGCTTGCGCGCGTCATCCGGCTTGCCCTGCTTCTGCAGCAGCTGCGCGCGCGTGATCTGCGCCGGGATGTATTGCTGGCTGTTCGGCTGGATCTTGTCCAGGTAACCGGTCGCCGCCGCTTCGTCCTTCTGCTCCAGCGACAGTTGCGCAAGGTAAATGTAGGCTTGGCCCGGATCCGCGCCCTGCGTCTTTTCGGCCTGCTGCGTGTACAGCGTCAGGAAGGCCTTCGCTTCGGGAAGGTTCTTCTGCTGGATCTTGATCAGCGCGAGCGCCATCAGCGGCGTCAGGTCGTTCGCGTTGTCCTTGTGCATGATCTCGAACTGCTTCTGCGCATCGTCGAGGCGATCGCTCGCCAGGTACATCTGCGCCAGTGCAAGCCGCGCATCATGCGACTTCGGATTCTGCTGCACGTATTGTTCGATCGACGCGATGCCTTCCTTGCGCTCTTCCGGACCCATCTGCGACAGCGTCAACGCGGCGGGCAGATAGTCGGGCTTCAGCGACAGCGCCTGTTCGAGCGATTTGCGCGCGCCCGGCAGGTCGTCTGCGAGAATCTGCTGACGCGCGATCGCGAGCTGCGCCTCCGGCCGGTTCATATCGTTCTTCAGCAGGTCTTGCAGCACGTGCAGGCCACCGACGCGGTTCGGCCCGCGCGACAGCAGCAGTTGCAGCGCGAGGATGCCGCTGCCGCGATTCTCCGGCTTGATCTTCGCGAGTTCGCTGGAGAGCAGCGGCGCCGCTTCGTCCGGCTTGCCGGACAGCACCAGCAGCGACGCATCCAGCTGCGCGGCGCGCTCCGAACCTGGCGCATATTGCTGCCACAGTTGGGCGGCGGCGAGCGCGTCAGTCGGGCTCTGTGCGGCCAGCGCAATTTCGGTGGCGCGTTGCGCCATCCGCGGATCGTGCGTGTCGCGTGCTAGCGCGAGATAAGTCTGGTACGCAGGCGCGGGCTGATTCCGCTGCAACGCGACCTCGGCGGCCAGCACCTGAAACACGATCTGGCTGGACAACTGCACATTCGGCAGATTTTTTTGCTCGTCGGCGTCCTGGCCGAAAGCATCCTGTACGGTGACCGAGTTGTCGTCGTCAGGCGATGGGTCCTGCGCATGCGCGGGCAGCGCGGCGAACGACCATGCGGCCAGCACGGCGGCGCCCAGCACCCGGCGCGCGAACACTCCGCGCGGCGCGCCGGAAGCCGCGCCGAACGGCGCGCTGCCGGCGCCGGCCGGGCGCTTCAGAAACAGCTTTACGAAGGACAGGTTCATGGAAATCCGATCAAGTTTCGGTCGATTGTAACGCGCTCGCTACAATACGCGCACAACCAACAACGCAAGTTGCAGACCCGTTAGACATGCCAGAGTTGCCAGAAGTTGAAGTCACCCGCCGCGGCATCGAGCCTTACGTGGCCGGCCGCCGCGTCGAGCGCGTGGACGTGCGCACGCCGGCGCTGCGCTGGCCGGTTCCGGCCGATTTGCCGCGCACGCTGCGTGGCCGTCTCGTGAACAAGGTCGAGCGGCGCGGCAAATACTTACTGTTCGAAACCGACGACGGCTGGTTCATCGTGCATCTCGGCATGACCGGCACGCTGCGCGTGCTGCGCAACGTGCCGCATCCGCCGGCCGCGGCGAAGCACGACCACGTCGACTGGATCTTCGACGATTTTATTTTGCGCTTTCGCGATCCGCGCCGCTTCGGCGCCGTGCTGTGGCACGCCCGCAAGGACGGCGACGTGCTCGAGCATCCGCTGCTCGCCGGGCTCGGCGTCGAGCCTTTCTCCCCTGCGTTCTCCGGCGCGCTGATGCATCGCAAGACGCGTGGGCGCACGGTGTCGGTGAAGCAGGCGCTGCTGGCCGGCGAGATTGTGGTTGGGGTGGGCAATATTTACGCCTCCGAGAGCCTGTTTCGCGCCGGCATCCGCCCGACCACGCCGGCCGGCCGCGTGTCGCTGGTGCGTTACGAACTGCTTGCCGACGCGGTGCGCGTGACGCTCGCGGCCGCGATCGAAAAGGGCGGCAGCACGTTGCGCGACTTCGTCGGCAGCGACGGCGAAAGCGGCTACTTTCAGCTCGACTATTTCGTCTATGATCGCGCGGGGCTGCCGTGCCGCGTGTGCGCAACGCCGATCAAACAGATCATGCAGGGGCAGCGATCCACTTACTATTGCCCGACCTGCCAGCGCTGATAGTCGACCATTCAATGACCGTTCCGTCCACGATACCCGCTTTGACCGATTTCTCTGTGCGCTTGATCGCATGGCAGCGCGAGCACGGCCGGCATGACCTGCCGTGGCAGAACACCCGCGACGCATACCGGATCTGGCTGTCCGAGATCATGCTGCAGCAGACCCAGGTGTCGACGGTGATTCCGTACTACGCGCGTTTTCTCGAGCGGTTTCCGCATGTGGCGGCGCTGGCTGCCGCGCCTGCCGACGACGTGATGGCTTTATGGGCGGGGCTCGGTTACTACTCGCGGGCGCGCAATCTGCATCGTTGCGCGCAGGTGGTGGTCGAGCAGCACGGCGGCGCATTTCCCGCGTCGGTCGATGCGCTCGCCGAGTTGCCGGGCATCGGCCGCTCGACTGCGGCCGCGATCGCGTCGTTCGCGTTCGGCGCTCGCGCAACGATCCTCGACGGCAACGTGAAGCGCGTGCTGGCGCGCGTATTCGGCGTCGAGGGGTTCCCGGGCGAGAAGCGCGTTGAAAACGCGATGTGGGTGCTGGCCGAATCGCTATTGCCATCGAATGCGAGCGATGAGGACGTCAGCGCCTATACGCAGGGCCTGATGGATCTCGGCGCGACGCTGTGCGTGCGCGGCAAGCCGGACTGCGCGCGCTGTCCGTTCGCGGCGGACTGCGTTGCGAAGCAGACCGGCCGGCAGCGCGAACTGCCGGCCGCGCGGCCGAAGAAGACCGTGCCGACGCGCCGCACGTGGATGCTGGTGCTGCGCGACGGCGATGCGGTGATGCTGGAGAAGCGTCCGCCGTCGGGCATCTGGGGCGGCTTGTGGAGCTTGCCGGAAGCCGCCGACGAAGCGGCGCTCGCCGCACGTGCGCAGGCATTGGGCGCGAGCGACAAGGTTGCGCCGCTCGCGTCGCTCACCCACACGTTCACGCATTTCCGGCTGGATATCGAGCCGCGCGTGGTCGAGCTGAACAAGGTCGCCGGCGCACCGGTTGCGCTCGCCGATGGCGAAACCGTATGGGTTCCGCTCGACCGGATCGACGCGTACGGTGTGCCCGCGCCGGTGCGCAAGCTGCTGGTCGGACTGCAGGGTTCGCTGCTATAACGCGACGCGTTATAGCAGCTGATGCTGCTGCATATAGTGATGCACCACGTCGATGCGCTCGCCCGCGTCGCGCAGCTCCATCAGCTTTTGCCGCGCACGCAGCGCGATTGGCAGCACTTCGGACAAACGGTTCGACACCCATGAAGGGTCGTCGAAACGAAACGGTTCGGCAAACGGCAGGCTGTCCGGATCGCGTTCGCGGATCGAAGCGATGATCCGCTCCAGCACTTCCGCGCAGGCGCCGAACTTCTCGACATGCTGCGAACCTTCGAGCGGAATATCCTCGCCGAACGGCTCGGCCATCCCCACCAGCAAGCCGCCCGCTTCGACGCGGTGCGACAGCAGCCTGAAGCGCTGCGTGCCGCGCGCACGAATCAGCAGCATGCCGAATTCGTCGACGTCGCAATGATCGATTTGCGCGAGACAGCCGATCGCCTCGGGCACCGACGGCTCGCCCGGCTTCGCGACCTCGCCGCCGCTCTTCAGCAGGCACACGCCGAACGGCGTGTTGTCGCGCAGACAGCCGCGCGCCATGTCGAGATAGCGCGCTTCGAAGATCTTCAGTGGCAGGATGCCGTCGGGGAACAACACGGTGTGCAATGGAAACAGCGGCACATCGGCAAGCACAGGCGTAGTGGACATAGCGCAACGCATCGGTTGAGGCCGCGCTTTCGCGGCGGTTATGCCACCAGTTTCGACGACTCGTCGACGTCGATCGGGGCATCGCGGTGCCGCACGATTACGTTCGCCTGGCCTTTGAGACGCGCGGCAAGCGTCTCGGCAATGAACACCGAACGGTGTTGTCCGCCGGTGCAGCCGATCGCGACGGTCAGATAACTGCGGTTGTCGTCGCGGAAATGCGGCAGCCACTTGATCAGGAATTTCTCGATATCGTCGATCATTTCGTGCACGACGGGAAGAGCGTCGAGAAAATCGATGACGGGGCGATCGAGACCGGTCAGCGGCCGCAGCAAATGATCGTAGTACGGGTTCGGCAGCGTGCG
>DATLOW010000225.1:0-8302 GCA_035536055.1 Paraburkholderia sp.
TTTCGGGCAAGCAATGCAGTACTTTGAAGCTCCCCCTCCGTCGACGACCCTTCGCTTTACTCCACCGTCACAGACTTCGCCAAATTCCGCGGTTTATCCACATCCGTGCCGCGTGCACAGGCCGTGTGATAAGCCAGCATCTGCAGCGGCACAACATGAAGAATCGGCGACAGCAGGCCGTAGTGTTCCGGCATCCGGATCACATGCAGGCCTTCATCATTGACGATGCGGGTGTCAGCATCTGCAAATACGTAGAGCTGACCGCCACGCGCGCGGACTTCTTGGATGTTCGACTTGAGCTTTTCCAGCAGCGCGTCATTCGGCGCAACGGTAACCACCGGCATCGCTTCAGTGACGAGCGCGAGCGGCCCATGCTTCAGCTCGCCAGCCGGATAAGCCTCAGCGTGGATATACGAGATTTCCTTAAGCTTAAGCGCGCCTTCAAGAGCAATCGGATAGTGCAGCCCGCGGCCAAGGAAAAGCGCATTCTCCTTCCGCGAAAACTCCTCCGACCAGGCAATAATCTGCGGCTCCAACGCCAGCACGCTGTTAAGAGCCGCCGGCAAGTGCCGCAATTGCTTGATGTAATCCGCCTCCTGCGCATCACTAACATGCCCGCGCATCTTCCCAAGCGTCACAGCCAGCACAAACAGCGCCACAAGCTGCGTAGTAAAAGCCTTGGTAGAAGCAACCCCAATCTCCCTCCCAGCATGCGTCAAGAACGAATATTCCGTCTGCCGCACCATCGCCGAAGTCCCAACATTGCAAATCGACAGCGTATGCTTATGCCCCAGCGACTGAGCATGCTTCAAAGCCGCCAACGTATCCGCCGTCTCCCCCGACTGCGAAATCACAACAACAAGAGCCTTAGGATTAGGCACCGAATCCCGATACCGATACTCACTAGCAATCTCAACCTGCGTCGGAATCTTAGCCACCGACTCCAGCCAATACTTCGCCGTCACCCCTGAGTAATAGCTGGTGCCGCAAGCCAGAATCAGCAAACTATCAATTTCCCCAAACGCTTTAGCCGCCCCTTCCCCAAACAGCGATCCATCAAACGCATCCGCTTGCGGAATCGTGTCGCTAATCGCGCGCGGCTGTTCAAAGATTTCCTTCTGCATGAAGTGGCGATACGGCCCAAGCTCAACCGCGCCGCCATACGCCGCCACCTGCCGCGCTTCGCGCTGCGCCGGCAAACCTTCTTTATCCACAATGCGCACGCCGCCCAGCGTCAGTTCGCACACGTCGCCTTCTTCCAGGAAGATAAAGCGATCCGTACTCCCCGCCAGCGCCAGCGCATCCGACGCCAAAAAGTTCTCGCCTTCGCCCAGTCCCACCACCAGCGGCGACCCTTGACGCGCGCCCACCACCGTATTCGGCTGATCCTTATGCAGCACGGCAATCGCGTACGCGCCGTGCAGTTGCTGCACCGTCTCGCGTACCGCCGCGAACAGATCGCCGCGATACAGGCTATGCACCAGATGCGCAATCACCTCGGTATCGGTCTGCGACACGAACTCGTAGCCCTTGCCGCGCAGCATCTCGCGCAGCTGCTCGTAGTTCTCGATGATGCCGTTGTGCACGATCGCCAGCGCATCGCGCGAGAAGATCGGGTGCGCGTTGTTCGTCACCGGCGCGCCGTGCGTCGCCCAGCGCGTGTGCGCAATGCCCGTCACCCCTTCCAGCTTCGTTTCGCGTACCTGGTCGTCCAGATCCGCCACGCGCGCGACGCTGCGCGCGCGCTTCGGCTCGCCGCCCGACAGCACGGCCACGCCGCACGAGTCGTAGCCGCGGTACTCGAGCCGCCGCAGTCCTTCAATCAATACCGATACGATGTTTCGTTGCGCAACCGCGCCGACAATGCCGCACATAGCTTGTTGATCCTTTGCAGAGTTGGGTTTCGAGGCGCGCGTATTGCAACCTTGCTTTAACGATGCTTCACCATCGTTGCAACGTCGTCACGCGCGCGGGTCCCTTCAGCTTTTCTTCTTGGTCGGGCGAACGTAGCCGCGTTTGCCCGTCTGGGTCTTGTCGTTCAGCACCAGCAGTCCTTCTTCCACATCCTTCCATACCGTCGTGCCCGCGGCGATCGTGGCGCCACGACCCACGCGCACCGGTGCGACCAGTTGCGTATCCGAGCCGACGAACACGTCGTCTTCGATGATCGTGCGGAATTTGTTCGCGCCGTCATAGTTGCAGGTGATCGTGCCCGCGCCGATGTTCACGCGCGCGCCGACGT
The DNA here is from genome assembly GCA_035536055.1 of Paraburkholderia sp. Classification (GTDB taxonomy): domain Bacteria; phylum Pseudomonadota; class Gammaproteobacteria; order Burkholderiales; family Burkholderiaceae; genus Paraburkholderia. The sequence goes on from DATLOW010000225.1 coordinate 2,243, forward strand.
CCGAATCGCCGACGTAGCTCAGGTGGTTCGCCTTCGAGCCGCGCCCGATCACCGCATTCTTCACCTCGACGAAGTTACCAATGTGAACTTCATCGTTCAACGTCGCGCCCGGGCGCAGGCGGGCGTACGGGCCGAGCACCGCTTGTGCGCCGACCTCGGCGCCTTCGATATGCGTGTACGCATCCACCCGCGTGCCCGCGCCGATCTTCGCGTTGCGGATCACGCAGTTCGGGCCGATCGTCACGTTATCCGCCAGCGTCACGTCGCCTTCGAACACGCAGTTCACGTCGATCGACACGTCGCGGCCGCAGGTCAGCGTGCCGCGCACGTCGATGCGCGCCGGGTCCGCCAGCGTCACGCCGCCCACCAGCAGCGCGTCGGCGACGTTGCCCTGGTGAATCCGTTCGAGTTCGGCCAGTTGCTGCTTGCTGTTCACGCCCAGCGTTTCCCATTCTTCGTCCGGCTGCGCCGTGACGACTTCGTAGCCCGCTTCGATCGCCAGTTCGACCACGTCCGTCAGGTAGAACTCGCCCTGCACGTTGTCGTTCTTCAGCGAGGCCAGCCAGTCGGCGAGACGCGCGGTCGGCATCGATACGATGCCCGTGTTGATCTCGCGGATCTCGTGCTGTTCGGGCGTGGCGTCCTTGTGCTCGACGATCCGCTCGACCTTGCCCTGCGCATTGCGAACCATGCGGCCGTAGCCGGTGGCGTCGTCGAGCGTGACCGTTAGGATGCCGTAGCCGCTGCCGGCGGCGTCGGTCAGGCGCTTCAGCGTGCTGGCGCGCGTCAGCGGGACGTCGCCGTACAGCACCAGCGTCGGTACGCTGGGGTCGAGCAAAGGCAGTGCCTGCTGGACCGCGTGGCCGGTGCCAAGCTGCTGTTCCTGTACCGCGAATTGCAGGTCGGGCGCGCCGACCGCCGTGCGCACCGCTTCGGCGCCGTGGCCGATCACCACCACCAGACGCGTGGGCTGCAACGAACGGGCAGTATCGATTACATGCGAGAGGAGCGGCCGGCCGGCCAGAGGATGCAGCACTTTCGGCAACGCGGATCGCATCCGCTTACCAGTGCCTGCCGCCAGAATCACGATGTTCATGTCGTGGGCGTTGGACGAGTTTGGAGTGCGCAATTCTAGCACGCGACCTTTGCGTCAAACGCTATTTTGGCGGCTTTTACAAGGCGTTTGCGCGCGTTTCACACGAGGAAATGCATGTTCGGTAAAAGCGCCGATTTTCGCCCGGTGTGCAGCGGCAAACGTTTCCCCCTGACGGTGAAAACGGTTGTAATCGATGAATCGCACAAATCCGTGATTTTGGTTAGGCTGTTCTGTCGCGTTGACGTTTGATGCATCGTCGCTGGAGAGTGCTCGTGGATGTGCCTTCGCGTTTGCCTTTGAGTTCGCCGGATTCAGTGTTGCCGCCGCAGGATGTGCCGCCGGGGCTGACATCGTCGTCGCAGTCGCCATTGCCATCGCGGCCGGATGCGCCCGAGGGGCGGTCGACGCGTCAGTCGCCTGCGCCGTCGTTCCGGCAGCCAATGCCGGAAGTACCCGCCGCGCGGCTGTCGTCGCGGGAATTCGCGCGTGTGCTTCGGCGCAATGGGCTGCAGTTGTGGCCGCGCGAAGCCTACGAGGCCGACTATATCGAGCAACATCTGTTCGGCCGCAAGCGCGTGCTGCTCAACAAGCCGGAGATGATTCATCGGGTGCTGGTGGAAAACCATCACGGCTATGGCCGCTCGGACGCATCGGTCCGCGTGCTGCGGCCGCTGGCCGGCAACGGCCTGTTGCTGTCCACCGGCGACGACTGGAAATACCAGCGCCGCACCATCGCCCCGACGCTCGCGCCGAAGATGCTGCCGATCCTGACGCGTCACGTCGCGACGTGTGTCGACGAAGAGGTGCACACATTGAGCGCGCAGAACGGCGCGCCGGTCGATCTGCTTGGCACGATGCAGTCGCTTGCGCTGAAGATCGCGGCGCGCTCGATATTCTCGCTCGAGATCCGCGAGTATGGGCAAGCGGTGCGCGACGCGATGCAGGAATTCACGCTGCGTCACGCACAGATCGGCATTCCGGACCTGCTATTGCCGCTGCGCATCCCGACGCCGCGCGATATCGGCCGCGCGGGTTTTCGCAAGCGCTGGTTGGCGCTGCTCGACGACATCATCGATATACGCGCACAGCAGCCGGACTCAGGCGGTCCGCGCGATCTGTACGATGCGCTGCGTGCCGCGCGCGATCCGGAAACGGGCGCCGGTTTTAGCCGCGCCGAGTTGCGCGATCAAATCGGCACGATGATCGTCGCGGGCCACGAGACAACCGCGTTGCTGCTGTTCTGGGCGCTGTATGTGCTCGCCAGCGCGCCGGCGGAACAGGCCGCGGTGGCCGACGAAGTCCGCGACGTCGATTTGAGCCCTGCACGTGCAGGCGAGATATTCGATGCATTGCCGTACACGCGTGCGGTAGTCGAGGAGACTTTACGTCTCTATCCGCCGGTCTGGATGATGACGCGCAAGTGTTTGACCTCAGACCGTATCGAAGGGCTGACACTGCCGCGCGGCACGCAGTTGTTGATCAGCCCGTGGATCCTGCACCACCACCGCGGCCTGTGGCGCGAGCCGGATCTGTTCGACCCGGCGCGCTTTCTGCCCGGTGCGCCGGCGCCAGCGCGCTTTACGTGGCTGCCGTTCGGCAGTGGCCCGCGCGTATGTGTAGGCGCGCAGTTCGCGCTTGCCGAGGCGACGCTGGTTCTCGCGCGCCTCGTGCAGGCCTTCGAAATCGAGTGCATCGAACGCGAGCCGGTACGCCCCCGTGCGCTCGCGACAACGAACCCGGAGCGTCCCGCGCACTTCAGCTTCGGACCGCGTTGTTACTGATCGGTACGCACAATGGGCTGCGTTGTGACCGAGCGGTACCAACCCGGCCCGCTCGGCTGCAGAACTGCGCCCGTCACCGAGCTGTCGCCGCACGCGCTACTGCTCTCGCCCGCCTCCACCCTGCCGGGGCCCGTTCGGTTTGGTTGTATCATCGTGGCTTGGCTCAAAAAGCCCTCAGCCGTGCGCCTTTTGCCGCGGCACCGCCCCCGATTTCCGTGTCAGCCCCATCATGAAAGCGTCAAACAACTTCTTCCGCCTCGAAACGCGTCTGCAGTCGCAAGCCGGCAAGGCAATTCACGACTTCAACATGATCGAGGACGGCGACCGTATCCTGACCTGCATGAGTGGCGGCAAAGACTCGTACACGATGCTGTCCGTGCTGCTCGCGCTGCAAAAGCGCGCGCCGATCAAGTTCGAGATCATCGCGATGAATCTCGACCAGAAGCATCCCGGCTTTCCGGCCGAGGTGCTGCCGAATTATTTCGAATCGATCGGCGTCGAATACCGGATCGTCGAAGCGGACACGCATTCGATCGTCAAAGAGAAAGTGCCCGAGGGCAAGACCACCTGTTCGCTGTGCTCGCGGCTGCGCCGCGGGGTGATCTATCGCACGGCCAAGGAACTCGGCGCGAACAAGATCGCACTTGGCCATCATCGCGACGACATCGTCGAAACGTTTTTCCTGAATCTGTTCTTCGGCGGCAAGATGAAGTCGATGCCGCCCAAGCTCGCCACCGACGACGGTGCGCACATCGTCATTCGCCCGCTTGCTTACTGTAAAGAATCCGATATCGCCAGCTACGCGCGCGATATGGAATATCCGATTATTCCGTGCGACCTGTGCGGCTCCCAGGAAAACCTGCAGCGAAAGAAAGTGAAAGACATGCTGCATCAATGGGAGCGCGAAACGCCCGGGCGCGTGGATAATGTGTTCCGCGCGCTGTCCGACATCGTGCCGTCACATTTGCTTGATAAGGAGTTATTCGACTTCCGCGGATTAGCTACAGGTCTTGCAAAAGTGGATGAAGAATCCTTGTTTGGTGACTCTTCATATGCACAGGCAGCGCTGGTGTTTTCGCACTCCAGCGAGAACCGCATCGAGTTCATTCGGCCTTCGGAACGCATCGCGGGCATCTAACACAATGGTATAACCCGCTGAATTAGTGTTTGCGTCACGCGCAAGCGCAAAAGGGCAACGCAGAGCGAAGTAATAACAATAAAGACAATTTCGCGCGAAATGTTTGCGCGAAATGACACCATTGTTTTTTCTGATGGAGTCCATTAAAAAAATTCGGTTTCCATAGGTGACCGCGCTGAATAGAGTGGGTCATCGCCCGCGCTGTTCCAACTGCTGTCACCTCTTCCCGCATAACGGGAGCCTCGAACGCCATCGTCGATGGCGCTGCTGACGAGAGTTGCGCAACGCGCACATTGCCACGGAGCCCGATTTGCGCGCCCCCCGTGGTCGCTCCATCTCTCGAAGGAAAATCTGTTATGGGAAGCGGCCCATCTTTGTCAGCATTCGTGGAAGCGCTGCCACACTTATGGTTCTTTGCCTTACGGCTTACGTCGACCACGGCGGGAGCCGAAAGTCTTGTGAAAGATGCCTATCTCAGCCTGAATACCCGCGGTCACGCGTTGGCGCCGCATGTGTCGCCGCGCGTCAATATGATCGCGACGATGCTGAAGCTGTGGAAGAAGTCGCAGCTGGCCACCGGCTTCGTTAGAACCGCGGCGGTGTACGTCGAGGCGGATTGCGATGCAAGCCGTCGTCTGCTGCGCATCGTCGATTCGCTGCCGGAAGACGAGCGCATCGCGATCCTACTGGTGGAAGCCGAGCAGCTGAGCCTCGCCGATGCCGCGTGGGCACTCGGTATTTCGACCGCCATGCTCGAACAGCGGCTCGAGCGCGCGAACGTCGCGGTATCGATCGCCTTTGATAGCAACCCGCGCGCGATGTCGTGTGCGACGCGCTTTGCGCAGCTCAGCAAGTCGGAACGCGTGCGCGCCTGATTGGCGCGCTTAACAAGACAAGGCGCTGCACAGCGCGACACGCGCCCGCTTCGCGCGCAACACGCCGCGCGTTACTCGCCCTTGATGCGAAACACCTCGACGCCAACAGCGTCGCAATCCGGATAGACATCCGGTTTTTCCGTGGAAACACGCACTGCGCGCACCTGCGGATGCGCCAGCATGATCTTCACCAGATCGTCGCACAGCGTTTCCTGCAGATGGATATGCCCTTGCTCGACACGTCGCGCGATCGTCGCGCGCATGAAGTCGTAGTCGACCACTTCGCGCAGTTTGTCTTCGTGCGGTGTGGACATCGCGAGCGGCACATACAGGTCGACGTTGATCACGACGCGCTGCTCGCCGCGCTTTTCGAAGTCGTGCACGCCGATGTTGATATGCACCTCGTAGTTGCGCAGAAACAGGCGCCGGCAATCGGCAAGCTGCGGGTGAAGAAGAGCGGAGTGCATGTTCGTTCCTTTAGTCATAAGCGTGTGAACACGCGGATCGTGTGCGGCGGTAAGTGGTTGGAGTAGCCGCCGCGCGGCGGCATGGGTGGTCGGTCGGTTTGCCTGTCGAAGGCCGGTCAGTTGCCGGTCAGTTGCCGGTCAAAAACATCACGTCGCGCGGCAGCGGCACCAGATGCTGGCCGCCGTCGACCACCAGCGTCGTGCCGGTCACACCGTTTGCGTCGGCCAGATACAGCGCGGCCGCAACCAGGTCTTCCGGACGCGACGCGCGGCCAAGCGGTGTCACCCGATGCGCGGCCGCGAAACTTTCCGGTGTCTGCTCAGCGGATTGCAGCGTCAGTCCGGGCGCCAGACCCACCACGCGCAGCTTCGGCGCAAGCGCCTGCGCCAGCACGACCGTCGCGGCTTCCAGCGCGGCCTTCGACAGCGTGTACGACAGGTAGTCCGGATTCATGTTGTACAGCTTCTGGTCCAGCACGTTGATCACGCAGCCGCGCTGCGTTTCGTCGTGGCGCGCGGCGTCCGGCGTCGCGTCGTGCAGCAGCCGCGCGAGCACCAGCGGCGCGCCGACGTTGACTGCCGTCATATGCAGCAGCTTGTCGTAACCGACGTCGCGTGCGGTGTCTTCGTCGAAGCGCGACGCGTTGTTGACGATGCACGTCAGGCGGCCAAGCTGCGCGATGCAATCGGAGACGAGCCGCGT
>DATLOW010000226.1:0-2256 GCA_035536055.1 Paraburkholderia sp.
GGCGGCTGCAGCGGCAACATCGGCGACATCGGTCGCATCAGCGACATCGGCCGAAGCAGCAACTCCGCCCGCACCAGCGACATTGGCCGAAGCAGCAACCCTGCCCACACCAGCGACATCGGCTGCGCCGACAACACCGGCCGTAGCCACGCAGCGCGCTGCATCCGCTGCCGCGACGCTGGTCGTCGCGCTGGCCGGCAACGGCCGCGAAGTCGGCATCCGTCTGGCGGGCAATCCTTCGGTGTGGACCACACGCCCCGCCGCCGCCCCGGCCGGGCCGCGCCTCGACCTGGCGGCAAACCACACGGCCGCGCCGTTCACCGGCGATAGCGGTGTGATCGACGCAGCCGGCTTCGGCGCGCAGGCCTTCGCGCTCGCCCCCGAACCGGCGAGCGCGCTATCCGCGTGGCTGCCTGCCGCATGGCACGACATGCAGCCCGCGCTGCTCGCCGGCACGCATCCCCGCTTTGCGGCATTGCGCTGCGCGCTCGACGCAGCCGCGATCACGCAGCACAATATCGAACCGCTCGCCGCAATCGCGATGATCGGCGCCGATGGACGCACTGGCCTGCTGGGCCGCGGCGTGTACGCGGCGCCTGTCGAGCTGTTCGCGGCCGCGCTGAGCAGGCTTGGCGGGCGCGCCGAACGCAGTACGCGGTGATAGGCCGGGACGTTGCCCGGTGGTTGCCGCGTGGCTGCCCGGTGGTTGCCGCCGCTTGGTTGCCGCTTGGTTGCCGCTTGGTTGCCGCGTGTGGCCGCGTGGTGGCCGAGCAGTTGCCGCATGGTGCCGAGCGGTTGCCATCTGGTTCCCATATGGTCGCCATGCATTTACCACGCGGTCACCATGCCGGTCGTGCCTGCGGTCGCCTTTGAATCGCATTGCAACCGCGCACCGGCGCCCGCCCTTTTCAACCATTGATCCTTTCGTCTTTTCGCACCGTCTCCACCGACCCCGATGCTGATCAACGACCCCGCCACCTTCGCCGCCGTATCCGCCGCCTTCGACGCATACGAGAAAGCGCTCACCAGCAACGACGTGGCCATGCTCGACACGCTGTTCTGGAACAGCCCGCATACGCTGCGCTACGGCGCCACCGAAAACCTGCAGGGCTACGACGCGATCCGCGAGTTTCGCGCGCAGCGGCCCGGCAAGGGCCTGATGCGCACGGTGCTGGACCGCTCGGTCACCACCTTCGGCTACGACTATGCGGTGGCCAACATCACGTTTGCGCGTGACGGCGAGCCGCGCATCGGCCGGCAAACGCAGACCTGGGTAAAAATCGGCGACGACTGGCGCGTAGTCGCTGCCCACGTAAGCTGGATGGACGCATGAACACTTCGAACGAACCCAACGATCGCAGCGCGCAGAATCCGCTGCTGCAGCCCGGCCTCGACGGCGCCTATGTGCGCGACGGCTACGGCGCACTGCCCGCCGCCTATGCGGAAAAGCTCGCAGCGCTGCGCGCCGCGCATGCGCCATCGTCCGGTAAGCCGCCGCTTGCCGGACGGTGGCTCGCCGTCAAGGACGTATTCGATGTCGAAGGGCTGCGCGCCGGCGCCGGCAACCCGCTGTGGGCCGCCGGGCAGCCGCCCGCCACGCACACCGCACCGCCCGTGCGCGCGCTGCTCGAAGCGGGCGCGCAGTGGACCGGCAAGACCGTCACCGACGAGCTGACCTACAGCCTCGCCGGCATCAATGCGCACTACGGCACGCCGCGCAATCCGGCCGATCCGCAGCGGCTGCCCGGCGGCTCGTCGTCGGGTTCGGCGGTCGCGGTCGCGGCCGGTCACGCGGACATCGGTCTCGGCACCGACTGCGGCGGCTCGATCCGGCTGCCGGCCAGCTACTGCGGCATCTGGGGCATCCGGCCGACGCATGGCCGCATTGCCACCAACGGCTGCTTTACGCTCGCGCACAGTTTCGACACGGTCGGCTGGTTCACGCGCGACGGCGCGCTGCTCGCCGAGGTCTTCGCGCTGCTCGCACACAGCGAAGTCGCCACGCTGCCCGAGCGCGTCACGCTGTGCGTGCCCGACGATATCGTACCGCTGCTGCAGGGCCACGTGAGCGGCGCGTTCGCCGCCGTGGTCGCCGCACTGTCGGACCGCTTCGCGACCAATCTGCTCGCGTCGGGCAGCCTCGCGCCGCAACTGTGGGCGCACAGCTTCCGCGTGCTGCAGGCCGCCGAAATCGCGCAGCAGCACGGCACGTGGGCGCAGCAGCATCTGGACAGCTTCGGCGCGGACGTGCGCACG
>DATLOW010000227.1:0-12486 GCA_035536055.1 Paraburkholderia sp.
TGATGAACGACGCCGCGCAGATCGCAAGGCGCGCGGCCGAAGCATACCGCGTCGGCCCGACCGAAGACCCGGCGACGCAGCTCGGTCCGCTGGTCAACGCCAACCAGTTCAGGCGCGTGCAGACGCTGATCCAGCGCGGCATCGACGAAGGCGCGCGGCTCGTGACGGGCGGCACGGGACGCCCGGACGGCATCGACAACGGCTACTACGCGCGTCCCACGGTGTTCGCCGACGTCACGCCGCAGATGACGATCGCGCGCGAGGAAATCTTCGGCCCGGTGCTGTCGATGATGCCGTACGACACGGTCGAGCAGGCCATCGACATCGCCAACGGTACCGATTACGGCCTCGCCGCGTACGTGCAATCCGCCGACCTCGAACGCGCCCGCAAGGTCGGCCGCGCGCTGCGCGCCGGCGGTGTGCATCTGAACTACCCGCCCGCCGATTTCGGCGCGCCGTTTGGCGGCTACAAGCGTTCCGGCAACGGCCGCGAATGGGGCGAAGCGGGCTTGCGCGAATACCTGGAAACCAAGTCGATGGTGGGCTACGGCGCGGCCTGAGTCCGCATCGACTTCAACACGAAACGCAAAGGAATAACGATGGAAATGAACGATCGCTTCAACAAGGGCTTTGAAAACCGCAAGGAAGTGCTGGGCGCGGCGCACGTCGAAAAGTCGTGGGCCAATGCCGACGAATTCAATCGTCCGATGCAGCAGTTCGTCACCGAAAGCTGCTGGGGCGACATCTGGGGCGACCCGGCGCTGCCGTTCCGCACGCGCAGCCTGTTGAACATCGGCATGCTGACCGCGATGAGCCAGCACCACGAACTCGGCGTGCATGTGCGCGGCGCGCTGCGCAACGGCGTGACGAAAGACGAGATTCGCGCGGCGCTGATGCAGGCGGCGATTTATTGCGGCATGCCGGCGGGTCTCGCGGCGTTCCGCGTGGCTACCGAGGCAATCAAGGCGTACGACGCGGAGACTGCGAAAGCGTGATCTGCCGCGCAGCGGCACACGTACGCGGCGTTCAGCAAGCAACAGCAACAAGCGGCAGCAACAAGCGGCCAGCCGGCGCGGCTCGCACCCGCGACCGAGGAAAACCGCACCGCCTTCACGCGGTGCGTATAACGATAGGAGACAGAGATGAAAGCGTTGACCGCAAACGAAGCGGCGCAGACCGAGCTGGATCAGTCGATCGAAACGAAACGGCGCAACGCGATCAAAGGCGCGTTCTTCTCGGAGTTCATCGACATGTTCGACATCTACCTGCCGGTAGTGGTGATGTCGCCCGTGCTCGGTTACTTCCAGCCGCCGCATCTGTCGAGCGGCATGGAGACGATTCTTGCGTCGCTGGTATTCATCACGACGCTGCTCGGCCGGCCGATCGGCGCGCTGCTGTTCGGCATGGTCGCCGATCGCATCGGGCGCCGTATGGCGTCGATCTGGTCGGTGTCGGGCTTTGGTGTGGTGACGCTGCTGATCGCGCTGCTGCCGGGCTATGAAACGCTCGGCATCGTGTCGTACTGGCTGCTGGTGCTGCTGCGCTTTGTGGACGGCATTTTTCTCGGCGGTGGCTATACCGGGGCGATGCCGCTCGCCATCGAATATTCGAAGAAGGAGCAGCGCGGCTTTGTCGGCGGTTTCATCATCGCCGGTTTTCCGGCCGCGTACGTGACGATCAATCTGGTCGCGATGGCGATGTTCGCGCTGTTTCCGCTGAACGGCATGCATTCGCCGTACGCGCAATGGGGCTGGCGCATTCCGTTCGTGATCGGCGCCGCGCTGGCTGGGCTGCTGACGATGTACTACGTGCGCAAGGTCGCGGAATCGGAAATCTGGCAGAGCGAGGCGGCGGACAAGCCGGCCGCGGTCGAAAAGCTGCCGCTTAGCGATCTGCTGCGCGGCAAGAGCGGCCGCAACCTGCTGCAGGTGCTGGTGATGATGACGGGCTTCTGGCTCACGCAGAACATCATCACCATCTTTCTGCCGACCGGCCTGCTGGTGAAAACGCTGCACCTGACCGGCTTCCAGATGACCACCACGCTGATGATCACGTACTTCGTGCTGTTTTTCAGCTATATCGGCGCGGGGCTGCTGGCGCAGCGCATCGGTCGGCGCACTTTCTTCGTCATCGTCGGGCCGTTGATCGCCACCGTCGGTTCGGCGCTGCTGTACGTGCTGTCGACCAATCAGGGCCTGTCGCTCGCCACGATCATTCTGGTGGTGTGCTTGCTCGCGGTGCTGGTGACCTCGCCGTGGGGCGTGATCGTCACGTACATCAACGAACGCTTCGTGACCGATGTGCGCGCAACCGGTTTCGGGGTCGGCTTCAGTCTGTCGGTGATCATCCCTTCGTTTTACGCGTTCTATATGAACTGGCTCGGCGCGGTGATGCCGCTGCATCTGACGCCGGTGGTGCTGCTGAGCGTGGGCGGTCTGATCGGTGCGATCGGCGCGCTGCTGGGGCCGGAAACGAAGCATGTCGATTTCTAGTTGGCTAACAGAGGAACGGAATTCATGAACCACGAACGGATCGGATTTATCGGTCTCGGCAATATGGGCGGACGCATGACGCGGCGCCTCGTCGATGCGGGCATTGCGGTGCTCGGCTACGACACCGCGCGCGAACGCGTCGAGAGCGCCGGTGCAAAGGCGGCCGGCGCAGTGCGCGAGGTGGTCGAGTATGCGGACGTCGTGATGATGTCGCTGCCCGACAGCAAGGTGGTCGAAGCGGTGGTCGAAGGCGACGACGGTGTACTCGCGCATTGCCGTGCCGGACAGATCGTCGTCGACCTGAGCACGGCGGCGGCCAGTTCGACGATTCGCCTCGCGAAGCGCTTTGCGGAACGCGGCGTGCGTTATGTCGACGCGGGCATTTCCGGCGGCGCGGCGGCGGCCGAAAAAGGCGCGCTGACGCTGATGGTGGGCGGCGATGCGCAAGCCGTCGCGCAACTGGATTGGGCGTTCAAGCCGATCAGCGCGAAGGTGGCCCATATGGGCGCGAGCGGCGCCGGCCACACCACCAAGCTGCTGAACAACTTCCTGAACGCGGTGAGCCTTGCCGCCAGCGCCGAGGTGATGGTGGCCGGCAAGAAGGCCGGCCTCGATCTGCATCTGCTGCTCGACGTGCTGAACAGCAGCAGCGGTGTGAACTTCGCGACGCTGAACCGCTTTCCGAAGATCGTCGACGGCGACTATCTGGAAGGCGGCCTGACCGGCAAGCTGATGACCAAGGACGTCGTGCTGTACGTGGACCGCGCGCGCGAACTCGGCGTGATGTCGCTGAATGCGGCGGGGCCGCTGGCAAGCTTCGGTCTCGGCACGGCGCTTGGTTATGGCGATGTGATCAGCAACCGTGTCGTCGATGCGATCGGCGACGTGTCGGGCGGCGTGCGGCTGTTCGACGGACAACCCAAGGAGAAACACGCATGAAGGTTTTTCACGGCAGGGCGGCGGGCGCGGAGTCCGAGCGTCGTGGCGATACGTTCACCGGCACGGTGTACGCCGATCCGGTGATGCCCGCCACCGATGGTGTCACGATCAATACGGTGTTCTTCGCACCGGGCGGACGCACGTACTGGCACGCGCACGAGCAAGGCCAGGTGCTGACCGTGACGGCCGGCCAGGGCTGGATCTGCAAGGATGGCGAAGCGCCGCAGCCGATCCGGCAGGGCGACATCGTGTTTATCGGGCCGAACGAGCGCCATTGGCATGGCGCGAGCGATAGCAGCTACATGGTGCATATCGCGACTTCGATCGGCAAGAACACGTGGCAGGAAGAAGTCGCGGACGCTGACTATCCGCAGGGCCTCGCGCGCTAGTGATGTGCCGCTGCGGCGCGGTATTCGCGCGCCGCATGGTGTTGTTTTGCACGTGCGTGTGCGCCGCTTCGGCAATCCGGCAGCGGCGCCGCACGACCAACCTGATGGAATGCTCACATGTCTGATTCGAGCCCGCTTCACGACCCGTCGCGGTTGCGCGACGAACTCGTCGACCTGCATGGCAGCGCGAGTCCCGAATGGGATAGCCTCGTGCGCCTCGCGCCCGGTTTTGTCGATGCGTATCTGAAATTCGCCGGCGTGCCGCGGCGCCGCAACCATCTCGACGACAAGACGCGCGCCTTTATCGCGCTCGCCGCCGATGCCTGCGCAACACAGCTGTACGCGCCGGGTGTGGCGCGGCATATCGAGCGCGCGCTGAAGTTCGGCGCGACGCGCGAAGAGCTGGTCGAAGTGCTCGAACTGATCAGCACGATCGGCATCCATACCAGTAACGTCGGCGTGCCGGTGCTGCTCGAAGTGCTGCAGGAGGAAGGTCTGCGCAACGGTCCCGCGCCGCTCGACGCACGGCGCGCGGCGCTGAAGAGCGCGTTCGAAAAGAACCGCGGCTACTGGCACCCGACGTGGGAGGGGTTGCTCGAACTCGACCCGGACCTGTTCGAAGCGTATGTCGAATTTTCGTCGGTGCCGTGGCGTCACGGCGTGCTGAGTCCGAAGCTGAAGGAGTTCATGTACTGCGCGTTCGATGCGTCGGCCACGCATCTGTACGTGCCGGGCCTCAAGCTGCATATGCGCAATGCGCTGCGCTACGGCGCGACCGCCGAAGAGCTGATGGAGCTGCTGGAAATCGTCAGTGTGACGGGCATTCATGGTGCCGAGCTCGGCGCGCCGTTGCTCGAAGCGGCGCTGGCGCGCGCGGGCATTGGTAAGGAGAGCGCGCATGCGTAGCAGCGGACGGTTTTCTTTCGAGGCTGCGCATGCGCGCCAACCATCGGCCGACGCGGGGCGCGCGTCGCAGCCACGCTCGTTTGCGCAGCACGCCGGGGCGTCGCAGCGCACGGTTCAGAGCGCGCGCAGCAGCTCCGTGTATCGCGCGATGCAAAGGCCGCCGCTGTCCGCGCTGGCAGCGAACGATAACGATCACGCGCATGTGCGCGCGGTCGCGATACTCGGCTACAACTAGCATGCCGACCTGCAGATGAGCGCTCCCGCTGCCACGCTGGTGGTGCTGCGCCACGGCCAATCGGTGTGGAACCGCGCGAACCGCTTCACCGGCTGGAGCGACGTCGGCCTGTCGGAGCAGGGCGTGGCCGATGCGCGGCAGGTTGGCGCACAACTGCGCGCCGCCGGCTTCGTATTCGATCTCGCGGTGACTTCCGCGCTGTCGCGTGCGACCGGCACGCTCACGCATCTGCTGGAAGCGCACGGTGTGACGGCGCCGCGCATCGTGCGCTCATGGCGGCTCAACGACCGGCACTATGGCGCGCTGACCGGCATGGACAAGGAGCATGCCGCGCAGTCGTACGGTGCACAGCGGGTGCGCGCGTGGCGGCGCGGCTTCGATGTTGCGCCGCCGCCGCTCGATGCCGCTGCGCACGATGCATTGGTCAGCGCACTCAGCGACGATCAGATGCCGAGCGCCGCTTCACTGCCGCGCACCGAGAGCCTGCGCGATACGCTGCGGCGCGTGCTGCCGCTCTGGGATGACTGCGTCGCACCGGCACTGGTGCGCGCGCAGACGGTGCTGCTGGTGGGACACGGCAATTCGCTGCGCGCGCTGTTCAAGCAGCTCGACCAGATCGGCGACGAAGCGATCGCATCGCTCGAAGTCGCGCACGCGCAGCCGCTGGTGCTTACTTTCGATGCAACGCTGGCGATCACGTCGCGCGTGCCGCTCGATGGGTTGCCGGTGCTGCGTTGACGGCGCGGTGCATGGGCTTTTGCCTGCAAAACGGAGGAAATCTTGTCAGACGGGGAGATGGCAATGGCGGCGGCGGACCTGGGCCTCGTGAGGCCCGAGACGCTGCGCCATCAGGTGGAAAACGTGTTGCGTCAGGCGATCGTCAGCGGTCGCTATGCGCCCGGCGCGCGCCTGGTGGAACGCGAATTGTGCGAGACGCTCGGCGTGAGCCGCACGTCGGTGCGCGAGGCGCTGCGCAGGCTCGAAGCCGAAAAGCTGGTGCGCAACGTGCCGCACAAGGGGCCGGTGGTCGCGGTGATGTCGAGACACGATGCGCATGAACTATATGCGCTGCGCGGGCTGCTGGAAGGCTTTGCGGCGCACGAATTCGCTCGGCTCGGCAGCGACGACTCGTTGGTGCGTTTTGCCGCCGCTGCGCGCGAGTTGCGCGAAGCGGCGCTCGCGCAGCGGCAAGAGGGTGTGCTGCGCGCAAAGGCCGCGCTGTACGACGTGCTGCTCGACAATTGCGGCAATTCAATCGTCAAGGAGATACTGCACAGCCTGTATTCGCGGGTCAATCTGCTGCGCACCACTTCGCTGATGCATCCGGAGCGCCTCGCGCATAGTCTGGGCGAAATCGACGAGCTTGCCGTGGCGCTGCAGCGGCGCGATGGTGAAGCCGCGCAACGCATCGCGCAGTTGCACGTGGCGAATGCGGAGCAGGCGGCGATGCGGATGCTGGAGGACGACGACACCGAGGATTGAGCGGAAGCGGCCGATGCGGCGACGCAGCGGCCAGCGCGGTGGACTGGTGCCGGCGCGCCGGCCGCTCGCCGCTCGCTGTTTGGCATTGGCGTTGGCGTTTGGCGCTCGCGGCTTGCAGGTTGCGCTAATGCGCGAGGCCATTCGACTTCGCATACTCGACCAGATCGACAAGGTTGCGCAGATCCAGCTTGCGCAACAGCCGCGTCTTGTAGGTACTGACGGTTTTCGGACTGATCGCGAGCTTCGCGGCGATATCGACGTTACCGATACCACGCACCAGCAGCCGCAGCACCGACATTTCGCGCTCGGACAGCGCTACACCGCGTTTTTTCGCTGTATCCGAAGCGAAACACGTATAGCCGGCCAGCACGAGCCGCGCGCTAGCCAGCAGTTCGGCGGGCTCGCGCACCTTGCTGACGAAGCCGTGCGCGCCCGCCTGGCGCGCATGCACGGCGTGGATACGTTCATCCACCGACGAGAACACCAGAATGCGCAGGTCGGGCCGCGCTTCGAGCAACGACGGAATCAGCTCGATGCCGTCCAGATCCGGCAGCCGCAAATCGACGATGGCCAACTGCGGCGCGAGCGCGGCGATCAGCTGCAATGCCTCGGCGGCGCTGCCCGCTTCGCCGGTCACGTCGAATTCGCCGGTTTCGCCGAATATCTGGCGCAGTGCCCGGCGCATGGCGGGATGATCGTCGATAACCATAATGCTGAAGCGCGGCATTTGCATGATTGATTTATCAGTTTCAGAGCTTTTGTGTAGGAAAATTCATACGCTTAATACCGATTTATCGCGTCGTATGATAAGGAATCCGCATTGTGTCTATTTGCTAGAATCCTACCTGATTTTTGCAGGTGGCCGGCCCGATTCGAATCGGGCTTTTTATCGCACTGAACCGAGCCGTCGCGAATTGAGGGCTATTAATGAAAAGAATCGTCATTGTCGATGACCATCCGATGGTGCGCGGCACCGTGGCCAATATGCTGCGCGCGGATACAGAATGGCAGGTGGTCGGCGAATGCAGCGATGGCGAGGACGGCCTGAAAACGATTCTTGGCGAAAATCCCGATCTCGCCATTCTCGATCTCGATTTGCCGAAACTCGACGGTCTTTCGCTGATACGCCGGATTCGCGCGCAAAACGATACGATTCGCCTGCTGGTTTTATCGGCCAAACCCGAACATCTGATGGCGGGACATACGCGGCTGGCCGGCGCGAATGGTTATGTCAGTAAAGTGCGTGAAATCGGCGAATTGTTTACCGCCGCGCGCACCGTGCTGCTCGGCTACGACTGTTTTCCGGCGGAGGCGCCCAGCATTGCGAAGGACGGCGGCCTCGACTGTCTGTCGCCGCGCGAAGTGGAAGTGCTGCAGTACCTCGCACGCGGCGTCAGCAACAAGGACATCGCGAGCCGCCTGCAGTTGAGCGACAAGACTGTGAGTACCTACAAGACCCGTTTGCGCGACAAGCTCGGTCTGACGTCGCTGGCCGGCATTATCGAATTCGCCGCGCTGCATAAGCTGATCGACTAGCGCCGCGGAGTACGACGATGACGGCTTTGAACCATGCGGGCGCGCGTGCGCAGCCGCGCGTGCGGTACGGGCGCATTGCGGCCGCGGCGTACGCCGCGGTCAGCCGCCAGCCAGCCGCGCTGGCATTGCTGTGTGCGTTTGCGCTGCTCGGCGCGCCGGCGCTGGGTGCCGCGCTGGCTGCCATGTGTGCATGGTTGCGGGTCAGCGCCGCTCAGGCGCACACGCTAGAGCGGCTGCGCCGTTGCGAGGACGAGGCCGCGCGCCTGCGCGCCGAGAACCGCCGGCAGCAGTTGCGCGGCGACGCCGAGTTCGCGCTCGCGCGGCGCCAGGGCGCGGCCGACATCGCGCGTGAGACGACGCGCTGTGCGTTGCAGGCACGCCGGCTGGTCGGCGAACCGTTGCGTGCGGTTGCAGAACTGCTCGATGCGACAGCCCCGCCGGTGAGCGTCCACGCAAGCGCTGAACCGTCGCTGCGCGGCGTGCCGTTGGCGCTGCTGCATGCAGCGCTGGGCACGCTTGCACAAACGGCCGCCGATGCGCTGGACCCCGTTCCAGTCGCCGCACGCCGCATCGTGCTGGACGAAACGCCTGTCGATGTGCGCGACGTGATCGATGGCGCGGTCGTGCTGCTGGCGCCTCGCGCGAGTGCACAAGGTTTGCGGCTGCGGGTGCGGGTCGACCGGTCGGTTGCCGCGCAGGTGCTCGCCGACCGCATGCGGGTGGGGCAGATCGTATTCGATCTGCTCGACTATGCGATCGCATCGACGAAGACCGGGCAGGTCACGCTGACTGCGCGTGCACAGGCGCTCAACGCGGCATCGCAGCGCATTTCGATCGGCGTGTCGGGTACGCGCGACAAGGCGGATGCCGCCGCGGGTTCGACCGCGCATTCCACGGACGACGCGCCTGCAGAAAGTCCTGCCGTCGATGCTGAAGCGGATCTCGCGCTGTGCCGGCTGCTGGCGCAGCGCATGGGTGGTGCGCTGACGGTCGGCGACACCGGGGTATTCGGCGTCTGTGCGGCGTTCACTGCGCCGTTTACGATCGAAACGCTGGCACATCGGCCGGCGCGGCGCGAGCCGCGTCAGGCCGTCGTCGAGCTGGACGATCGCGACGAACGGCAGGCGCTTGTCGATCTGCTCGACAAGCTTGGCGTGTCGGTCGCACCGAGCGGTTCGCCGGCGCCACCGCGCGTCCATTTACGCTTTACCGACCGGCCTGCCGCGCCGCAGGCGGGGGCCGCGCGGGTCGTCGCGGTGCGCGACGCATTTATCGCCGGCGGCTTGCGTGTGGTGCGGGACAGGGTCGAGCTATCGATCAATCCGCTGTCGTGGAGCGCGGTGCAGCGCGCTTGCGGAATGGACGAAGCGTGCGACGCGTATGAAGCGGGTAGCGGCGAAGGTAATGGTGCGGGCAATGGCAACGGCGAGGGCGCGGACATGCGCTGGCCGCAGCTGACGATGGCCGCCGATACGGCGCGGCGCAATCCCGGCACAGCGCCTCGCGAGCAGCGGCGCACCGTGCTGATCGTCGACGACAACGAGATCAACCGCCGGGTCCTGCAGCGGCAACTCGAAGTGCTCGGTCATATGGCCATGGCCGCGGCGAACGCCGATGTCGCGCTGGCGGCGCTCGGCCAGCAGTGCTTCGATCTGGTCATCACCGACTTGCATATGCCGGGGCTGTCCGGTGTCGAACTGGCGCAGCGCATGCGTGCGTCGCTGCCTCCGACGCCCATTGTGCTGATGAGCGGACAGAGCGGGATCGGCGAGCCTGGCGCGATACCGCGTGAGCTGTTCGCAGCGCTGCTGCCGAAACCGGCCAGCCTCGATGCGCTGCGGGCGTGTATCGACGCGCTGTTCGCGGCGCGCGTCATTGATGATGGCGCAGCTCAAGATGAAGCGGCGCACGCTGAGTCTATGGACCGGTCGCATCTGGACGCGTTGTCCGCGCGCGGCATCGATATAGAAGACATGCTGCGCGGCTGGCAACGCACGATGCACGAAGATCTCGCGTTGCTGCGCGAGCGCAGCCAGAGCGGCGATGCCGCCGGCGTGCGCGCGACGCTGCATCGCTTGAGTGGTGCGGTGGGGCTGATCGGCGCACGGGAATTGATGGCTGCGTTGCGCAACGCGAGCGCGATGCAGCCGGTGGCGGATGCGCGCCTCGTCGACGACCTGACGGCCCGGATGCGCGCATTGATCGCGCAACTCGACGCGACGGCTGCGCCGGCTGTCTGAGGTCGTTGCGGGCGCAGTGGGCGATAAAGCAGGCCACACAGCGGGCTGCACAGCGGGCCACATGGCAGGTCACCCAGCAGGCGAAAAAAAAGCCCAGCTGAGCTGGGCTTCTAAAGTCACCGCGCCCACAAGGAGCGCGGCACCTGCAAAAAAACGCTTACGCCGCAAGCAGCGAGCGCAGCACGAACGGCAGAATGCCGCCATGCTTGTAGTAGTCGACTTCGATCGGCGTATCGACACGCAGCAGCACCGGCACGCGCGTGGTTTCACCGTTCTTGCGATGGATCACCAGCGTGACGTCCTGTTGCGGCTTGAAGTCGTCGGTCAGGCCTTCGACGTCATAGGTTTCTTCGCCGGTGATGCCGAGCGACTGGATGCTGTCCGAACCCTTGAACTGCAGCGGCAGCACGCCCATGCCGACCAGGTTCGAACGGTGAATCCGCTCGAAGCTGCGTGCGACCACCACCTTCACGCCCAGCAGCTGCGTACCCTTGGCTGCCCAGTCGCGCGACGAACCCGTGCCGTACTCTTCACCAGCAAACACGAAGGTCGGCGTGCCTTCGTCGATGTACTTCATCGCGGCGTCGTAAATGAACATCTGTTCGCCGCTCGGCTGGAAAATCGTCAGGCCGCCTTCGACGCGCGTGCCGTCCGGCTTCGCCGGGATCATCAGGTTCTTCACCCGCACGTTCGCGAAGGTGCCGCGCATCATCACGTCGTGGTTGCCGCGGCGCGAGCCGTAGCTGTTGAAGTCGGCCTTCTGCACGCCGTTTTCCTTCAGCCATTTGCCGGCCGGCGAATCTTCCTTGATCGAGCCTGCCGGGCTGATGTGGTCGGTCGTCACGGAGTCACCGAACACGCCGAGCGCACGGCCGCCCTTGACGGCTGCCACCGACGACGACGGCTCCATCGAGAAGTTCTTGCCGAAGAACGGCGGCTCAGCGATGTAGGTCGACTTCGGCCAGTTGTAGATCTGGCCTTCGGCGCCTTCGATCTTGCTCCACAGGTCGCCCTTCTTGGTCAGCTGCGAGTAGTTCGTGCGGAACGCGTCGGCGTCCAGCGCGTACTTCAGCAGTGCGTTGACTTCGTCGCTGGTCGGCCAGATGTCGCCGAGATAAATGTCCTTGCCGCCCTTGCCCTGGCCGACCGGCTCGGTCATCAGGTCGCGCGTGATGTTGCCGGCGATCGCGTAGGCCACCACCAGCGGCGGCGACGCGAGGAAGTTCGCGCGCAGGTTCGGGTGAATCCGGGCTTCGAAGTTACGGTTGCCCGACAGCACCGCGGCCGCGACGATGTCGTTCTTCGTGATCGCTTCGTTCAGTTCCGGCGTCAGGTCGCCGGCATTGCCGATACAGGTCGTGCAGCCGTAAGCGGCGAGCGTGAAGCCGAGCTTGTCGAGGTACGGCAACAGGCCGGTCTTCGTCAGGTACTCGGTGACTATGCGCGAGCCCGGGGCCAGCGAGGTCTTGATGTGCGGCGCCACCGTCAGGCCGGCTTCGACCGCCTTCTTGGCCAGGAGGCCCGCGGCCAGCAGCACGCTCGGGTTCGACGTGTTGGTGCACGACGTGATCGCGGCGATCAGGATGTCGCCGTTGTGCACCTTCACGCCATTGGTGGTCGTGTATTCGGCTTCCAGATCGGCGGCCTTCTTCGCAAAGCCGTTTTCGCCGACCGGCTTCGAGAACAGGTCCTTGAAGGTCGACTTCACGTTGCCGATTTCGATGCGGTCTTGCGGACGCTTCGGGCCGGCCAGCGACGGCGCGACCGTGCCGAGGTCGAGCTTCAGCGTGGTCGTGAAGTCGATTTCGCCTTCGCCTGCAACGCCGAACAGCTCCTGCGCCTTGAAGTAGTTTTCGAACGCCGAGATTTCCGCGTCGGTGCGGCCGGTGCCCTTGAAGAAGTCGATGGTCTTTTCGTCGACCGGGAAGAAGCCCATCGTCGCGCCGTATTCCGGCGCCATGTTGCCGATCGTTGCGCGGTCCGGCACCGACAGCGAGCGCGTGCCTTCGCCGAAGAACTCGACGAACTTGCCCACCACCTTCGCCTTGCGCAGCATTTCGGTGATCGTCAGCACCAGGTCGGTGGCGGTCACGCCTTCGCGCAGCTTGCCGGTCAGTTGCACGCCGACCACGTCCGGCGTCAGGAAGTACACCGGCTGGCCGAGCATGCCGGCTTCCGCTTCGATGCCGCCCACGCCCCAGCCGACCACGCCGATGCCGTTGATCATCGTCGTGTGGCTGTCGGTGCCGACCAGCGAATCCGGGTAG
>DATLOW010000228.1:0-14559 GCA_035536055.1 Paraburkholderia sp.
GTTTCTGGCTGTGATCTCGGCCTTCTTCGATCGCATCAGCGTCGCGATCCTGTTTACCGATCCGTCGTTTCAAAATGCGATGGGCCACGGTTTCAATCCGGCCCGCCTCGGCCTGCTGATGACGGTGTTCGTGTTTGCCTACGGCGTATCCGGCGTACTGCTCAGTTTCACCGGTGACGTGTTCGGCGCCAAATGGTCGATTGCCGCGGGCGCCGCCGTGTGGGGCGTGTCGATGGCGCTGATGGGCGTGACCAGCAGCTTCACCGCGATGCTGTGCTACCGCGCATTGCTCGGCATCGCCGAAGGCCCGCAGTTCTCGCTGACCAATGCACTCGTCAAACAATGGTTTCCGCCGCGTGAGCAGGCGCGCGCGAATGCGATGTGGCTGGTCGGCAGTCCGCTCGGCTCTGCGGTCGGCTTTGCGCTGACGATCCATCTGGTCGGCGCGTACGGCTGGCGCTCGTCGTTCTTCGCGTACGCGGCGCTGAATCTGCTGGTGGTGCTGCCGCTCGTGCTGCTGCTGATCAAGGACCGGCCGGACGTGCCGGTCATCGAGCAGACCGTTGCCGAGCGCGCCGTCGACACCCCCTATGCACAGCAGGTGATGCAGTTCATCCGCGACTGGCGCTTCTGGGCACTCACGCTGTTCAATACGTGCGGGCTCACCTATCTGTGGGGCCTCAACAGCTGGCTGCCGAGCTACCTCGTCAGCTCGCGCCATTTCGACCTGCATCGCTCGGGCGTTTATGCGTGGCTACCGTTCGTTACGATGTTCTTCGGCATGGCCCTCAGTTCGTGGCTGTCGGACCGGCTGCAGCGCCGCGCCATCGTCAGTGCGAGCGCGCTGTTTCTGGCTGGCGTGTCGATGTGGCTGGTGATCCATATGCCCGGCGCCGAAGCGGCCGCGCTGATGATCGCCGCGAGCTCATTTTTCTGGGGCGGCGGCATGCCGCCGCAATTTGCGCTGGCACTGCGGATTCTGCCGCCGCGTGCCGTGTCGGCCGGCATCGGCTTTCACAATGGCATCGGCAACGTGGTCGCCGCGTTCTCGCCGCTCGCGATTGGCGCGCTGATACAGGCAACCGGCAATTTCAACGTCGGCTTGTCGGTGTTGCCTGCGGCGGCGATCATCGGTGCGGCGTCGATGGCGCTGCTGGCGCGCCAACGCCTGTAATCGCGCGCGATCGCATGTGACCGCTGCTGCGAGGTGGCGCACGCCAAGGTCAAACCAAGGAGAAAGGATGTGAGTTATCGGGATTTGCGTGAATTCATCGAACAGGTCGACGGTCTCGGCGCTTTGCGCCGCATCGACGGCGCGCAGGCCGAGTACGAGATCGGCGCGGTGACCGAGGTCGCGGCGGGCGCCGCGCATCAGCCGGCGCTGCTGTTCGATCATATTCCCGGCTACCAGCCGGGCTTTCGCGTATTCAGCAACGCCACGATGACGCCCCAGCGCGCGGCGCTGGCGCTCGGCGTCGACCCGGCGCTGCGCCCGCTCGATGCGCTGAAGGCATGGAAGAACCGGCGCGTCACGCTGCAGCCGGTTGCGCCGCGCACGGTACGCGAGGCGCCCTTTATGGCCAACAGCATGCAGCACGGCGACGTCGATCTCGGCCGCTTTCCGGCGCCGATCTGGCATCGCGGCGATGGCGGCCCGTACATCGGCTCCGGCAGCCTCGTCGTCATGCGCGATCCGGACAGCGGATGGATCAACGCATCGATCTATCGTGTGCAGGTGCACGGGCCGAACCGGGTCACGATCCAGTTCGATCATCCCGGCCGGCACGGCGCAATCATCGCGCGCAAGTACTGGAACGCGGGCAAGCCGTGCCCGGTCGCAATCGTCAACGGCGAGGATCCGGCGCTGTTCTCGGCGGGCTTCGAATACCTGCCCGAAGGCGTATCCGAATTCGATTTCGCGGGCGCGATCAAGGGTGCGCCGATCGACGTGTTCGCCGCACCGCACACCGGCCTGCCGGTGCCCGCGCTGGCGGAAATCATCGTCGAAGGGCAGTTGCTGCCGATGTCGGAAGCGTCGCTCGACGAAGGGCCGTTCGGCGAATTCACTGGCTACTACGCGGCCGACAAGCGGCCGGCGCCGGTGATGGAGGTCAGCGGCATTCACTATCGCGACGACCCGGTGTTGCTCGGCTCCCCGCCGCTGAAGCCGCCGCGCCATCATTTCGGGCTGCCGCTGCGCGGCGCGGGCATCTGGACCAATCTCGAGGCGGCCGGTGTTACCGATATCGCGGGCGTGTGGCAACACGTCTCGACGACCATGACGGTGATCGCGCTGAAGCAGCGTTATGCGGGTCACGCGAAGCGCGCGGCGTTGATTGCCGCGGCGAATTCGTATCTGGGCCGGCTCGTCGTGACCGTCGACGAAGACATCGACCCATCGAACATCGGCGACGTGCTGTGGGCGATCACGACGCGCTGCGAGCCTTCCGAGGCCGCCGACGTGATTCGCGACGGCTGGAGTTCGTCGCTCGACCCGGGTATTCATCCGGCGCGGCGCGACGCCGGCAATACGACCAATTCCAAACTGATTCTGAACGCATGCCGCCCGTTCGAGTGGAAAGAGCGCTTCCCGACACCGTCGGCGCTATCGATCGAAGAAGCCGCGGAGGTCGAACGCAAATGGGGCAGCGCGATCGCGTAGCGCGCTAAAGCAGGATTGCACTCAAGCGCCGTCAACCCGGCGCATCCGCCGCCGCAAGCGCCGCCTGCGCCGCGCGCGCCGCTTCCCGCACATGGGCGGCCGCGGCCGCGCGAGCGCGCTTGGGCAGTCCGGCCGCGATCGCGTCGCGAATATCGCCCATCTCGCGCAGGCTCGCGACGCCGCGCCCCGTTTGCGACATCGAGCGAAGCCGCAGCACGTTCACGCGCGCATGCAGGCTGGTCAGCATTTCATCGATCACGCGGTTGCCGCAGCCGCGCTGGATCACGTCGTAAAACGCATCGGTGGCTGCAATGCGCGCGTTCGCATCGTCGGCAAGAACGGCGGCCTCGAAATCGTCGAGCGCCTGATTCATGCGTGCCAGTTGCGCTTCGTCGAGCCGGTTGCAGCACAGCGCGGCCGCCTCGCCTTCGAGCAGTTCGCGCACGTTGTAGAGCTCCTTTGCGTGATCCCAGTCGAGCGTGGCGACGAACGGGCCGCGGTTCGGCACGATGGTCACGAGTTTTTCACCCTGCAGACTCAGCAGCGCCTCGCGCACCGAAGGCCGACTGACGCCGAGCAGCGCACACAGTTCATGCTCGACGAGTTTCTCGCCGGGCTTGAACTGGCCGGACAGGATTGCGGTGCGCAGCTGCTGCACGGCCAGCTGCCTGACGGTAAGCGGTTGATCGGGCGACTTCATCGAATGCGCACACGGAACGGAGATGCGACATTTTACGGCTTGCCCGCCGCGTTTCCGACGCCAATTCCACGACGACGGGCAAACAGCCGGCTGCCGCTGCGGCCGCGGCCGCGGCCGCGGCTGACAAGCCGCAACCAGCACCTACCGAAGTTCCGCACAGGAACCCGAAAATGGACGGACCGCCTGGCTATTCGCCCAATCGCCGTCTCGCTGAAAGCGGCGCGATCCAGGCGCCAGAAAGTGTCCGTGCATGCGCATCGACAGGTGCGTGTCGCTTACGGACGAACCCGGATAATCGTCTTCCCGTTGATCCGCCTGGTCCCGTTGAAGGTGGCGATAGCGTCTTCGAGGGTCGAGACGATACCGATGTTTGTCCGCAGTCGCCCGTCCCGCACCCGCTGGACAATCTCCCGGAGCTGGGCTCGATCGGACTCGACAACGAAGTCGACCACGAGGCCGTCGACCGGCCGCGCCTCGGTCGGCCCGGCGATCGTCACCAGCGTTCCACCAGCGCGAATCAGGCTTGCAGAACGTGTCGCGATGTTGCCGCCGAAGACATCGAAAACCAGATCGACGCCGCCGACGTCGTCCAGCGCATCGTTCTCGAGGTCGACGAACTCTTGCACCCCGAAGTCGAGCGCCGTCTGACGATGGCCGGCGCGCCCGGTACCGATAACGTACGCGCCATGCTCACGCGCAAGCTGAGCCGCCATGGAGCCGACTACGCCGGCGGCGCCGTGCACAAGGACGCTCTGCCCCGACCGCAGGCGGCCATGCTCGAACAGTCCCTGCCATGCGGTCAAGCCCGGCATCGGCAGGCTCGCGCCCACCGTGAAGTCGACGTCGCCCGGCAACGGCGCGAGGTTGCGCGCCTCGACGGCCACATATTCCGCCAGCGTGCCGTCGCGAGTCCAGTCCGTGAGACCGAACACCCGCTGCCCGACTGACAGCCCCGTCGTGCCATAACCGAGCGCGGTAACGACTCCGGCCAGTTCGTGCCCGGGAATCGACGGTGTCCGGTCACGATTGAGGCGATCGGTCCACGTCGGGGGCCACGTCAGCTCATCCACGGTGAATCCTGACGCATAAACCTGAACGACGACGTCATTGATCGCTGCCTGCGGCACGGGCCGCTCCGTCAGCTTCATCCCAGCCTTTCCTGCAGTCTCGTCCGTTACAACGATGGCCTTCATGAAAATCCTCCTGCGTAAAAACGGATACGGCGATGGAGTGCCCGTTCGACATCCGATGCCACGGGCCATCAACAGCTTCAGGAAGATGTGACAGCAGGTCAATGTGTCATTGGTATATGCAATCAATACGCGGGACTTTCATAGGCATCTGCGGCATAGCCGAACACGGCACCCAATCAGCGCGCGTTGCCTCGCCGGACAGGAATAGTGAACTGAAAAGCGGCGCCATGGGGTACGACGGCACTTACCCATATTCGTCCCCCGTGCGCTTCCACAATCGACCGGCAGATGGACAACCCCATACCCATCCCCGCAGCCTTCGTCGTATAAAAAGCCTCGAACAGGCGCTCGACGTTTTTCGGAGCCACACCCGGCCCCGAATCCAGCACGGCGATATTTACGTTACCTGTGTCGTCCTTGCCGGTACTGACGGTAAGTTCCCGCGGCCCCTGATCGATCATGCTCGTCGCTTCGATGGCGTTGACGACCAGGTTTAGCATCACCTGCTGGAGCTGGACCCGATCGCCTTCAACGAGCGGTAAGTCATCGGCAAGTAGCATCCGTATCGAAACGTTGTGCTTGTCAGCCTCACCGCGTGTCAGCGCGATGACTTCATCAATCGCCTCATTGATCTGCAGCCGCTCGTTACAGGGCGGAACGTTCTTGAAGAGGCCACGAATCCGGGTAGCGATCTCGCCAGCCCGCATCGCGCTGTCGATAATCCTGTCAAACGCTAGCCGGGCCTCCTCCAGATTCGGCGGTCGAGCGCTCAGCCAGCTTAGACCCGCCTGCGCGTTGACCGCATTCGCGGTCATCGGTTGCCTGATTTCATGGCAGATCGAGGCCGCGAGATGCCCCATGGTCGTGACGCGATTCGCGTGAGCCAACATGATCTGCACCTCGCGATACCGCTGCTCGCTGTCGCGTGCTTTGTCAGTCACGGGCCTGGCCGTGCGTCCAGCTGCCCGCCACCTCGATCACCGTCTTGACCGAGTTGGCCAGGTAGCACGCTTCATGTGCGCGGTGATGCAGATGCGCGAGCACCTGGTCGTTCGGCACCTTGTCGCCGCCGAACGTCACCGCGGGTTTCAGCAGCACATGCGCAACCACTTCCCTGCCCGCTTCGTTGTTTTGCATCGTGCCTTCGGCCGCATCGCGATAGGCGCGCACCACGTAGCCCTCTTCGGCCGCAAGCGAAAGAAACCACAACATATGGCAGCTCGATAACGCTGCCACATAAGCCTCTTCAGGATCGACGCCGGTCGGATCGGAAAACGGCTCGCGCACCACATGCGGCGAGCTCGACGCCGGCACCACCGCGCCGCCGTCGAAGTGCCATTGATGCCTGCGGCTATAGCGGTTGTCGGTGAACTTGCCGCCATCGGTTGTCCACTCAACCAGTGCGGTGTGCTTGGCCATGTTCGCTGTCTCCTTTGTTGTCGATCTCGTCCGCGACGATCAGATCGGCGTCAGCACCGGCTCGCCGGCAAAATGCCGCGTCGCATTTTCGATGAAGTTACGCACCGAAGCGCCGATCGCCTCCGGCGAGGTGCCTGCGACATGCGGGGTCAGCACCACATTGTCGAGCGTCACCAGCGCGGCCGGCGGCTTGGGCTCGCCTTCATACACATCCAGCCCTGCGCCCGCAATCGTGCCGGCCTGGAGGGCCTGTGCCAGCGCGGCGGTATCCACCACGCTGCCGCGCGACACATTGACCAGAAAACCGCGCGGTCCCAGCGCTTCGAGCACCGCATGGTCGATCAGATGATGCGTCGCCGCACCGCCGGGTGTGGCCACCACCAGATAGTCGCTCCATTGCGCAAGGCTCGTCACGCTGTCGAAATAGCGCAGCGTTTCGCCCGCGCGCGGCTTACGGTTGTGATAGCCGGTTTCGATATCGAAGCCGGCCGCGCGGCGCGCGACCTTGCTGCCGATATTGCCGAGCCCGACGACGCCAAGCCGCTTGCCCGACACCGACGGCCGCATCGGCAGCGCGTCGCGCCATACGCCTTCGCGCGTTGCGCGATCGCGCTGCGGAATGTCGCGCACCACCGCGAGCAGCAGCGCGAACGCATGGTCGGCCACGCAATCGTCGTTGGT
This sequence comes from Paraburkholderia sp., assembly GCA_035536055.1. GTDB lineage: Bacteria > Pseudomonadota > Gammaproteobacteria > Burkholderiales > Burkholderiaceae > Paraburkholderia. The sequence continues at coordinate 6,656 of DATLOW010000228.1, forward strand.
GCCGGCGCCGTTGCACAACACGATGCCGCGCTCGCGCGCGCGCTCCACCGCAATGTTCTCGTAGCCCGCGCCGAGCGCGCTGACGAACTCGAGGTTCGGCAACTGGTCGAGTTCGTCAGCGCTCAGACCGTTGGTGCCATTGGTCAGCACCGCGCGCAGCGCCGCACCGTGGGCTGGGACGGCCGCGCTGCGTTCGGCAGGTGTCGGCGCATAGACTACGTCGAAGCTCGCGCGAACTTGCGCAAGGCTCTCGTCATGAAGAGGAAGCAGAATCAGCAGCGAAGGTTTGGTCATGGCCTGGGCAGAGATCGCGAAACGCAGGAAACCGCAAGGAACGAGCACCCCGGAACGCTGGGCACTTCAGAGCGCGCTTAAACAGATGCACTTAAACATGTGCGCTTAAAACACGCGCAGTTTAGCAGCGTGGACGTTACGCTCTCGATGCCGTACCGGTGCACCGCTCTCCGAAGTTCCGCGGTCGGCGGCGCCGACGTGTTGTGGATCGAAGCGCCGCGCCGCACCGCTGCACCCGACGCGCGCGCACAACTTGCCGACATCGCGACGGCGCTCGGCGCGAACCTGCGTACGCCGCCCGTTGCGCGTCGTCAGCCGTATCGCTGAGCGCCGGGCACACGCCGTGCTGAAGCGACAGCGTGCATGTCGCTTGCGGAGGCCGCTATGAATATCGTCCGATCACTGTGCTACGCGCAGATTCTTGCAACGTCGCAACATATGCCGCGCCGTATCGCCGTCGCGGCACTCGGCAGCCTGCTGTTTGCGGCGGCGGGCGACGGCGTCGCGCAACGAGAAAGTTCGGGCGGCCCGAACCCGCAGGACAATCGCAGCTCGGCGATGGGCACCAAGCCCGATCCGGCCACGTCGGCGGTGCACGAATCGAATGCGCCACAGGCAAAAGAAGCAAAAGGTGGCAAACGTGGCCCGACTGCGGGACAAAACAGCAAACCCGACGGCGCCGGCGGTTTCGGCAACGGTTTGTACGGAACCGGTGCGGGCAGCAACAAATAGCGTGCATCGGCTGGTGCAGCGTGCACCACGCTGCACCGCCGCATGACGTTGCGATGAATCCCATCTGAACGCAGCCTTACACGCACGCTTTCGATGTCGCGCGCCGCGTGCTGCTGCACGTTGCAAACTTTTTTGATCGGCTTGCCCGGTTATTTTGAGCCGTGCATTGTGCATTGTGCATCGCGTCAACACAGCCTCCGTTGACGCGTTGCGGTCCCGTGTTCGCGTGCGTGTCACACGCGTATGCCGACACGGAAGCGATGAACCTGTCATCCAATGCCGATGCCCATGCCGATGCCCTCTTCTACCCTCACGTCAGCGCGCGGCGCCGCTGCGTCCTCCGCGCGGCTCTCCGTGGCCCAGCTCACGCATAGCTTCGAAGCCGAAGAAGGCGGCGCAGTGCCGATCTTCGCCGGACTCGATTTCAGCGTCGGCAGCGGCGAGATCGTCTCGATCGTCGGCCGCAGCGGCGCGGGCAAGTCCACACTGTTCAATCTGATTTCCGGGCTGCTGCCGCCGCAATCGGGCCGCATCGCCGTGGGCCAGCGCGCCGACGGCTCGCCGGGCCGCATCGCGTACATGCTGCAGAAGGATCTGCTGCTGCCGTGGCGCTCGGTGCTGGAAAACGCGGTGCTCGGCATCGAGCTGTTCCGCAAGGTGACCGCGCAGGATCTGGAACGCGCGCGCCAGATGCTGGCGCGCTACGGTCTTGGCGCGGTCGCCGACGCCTATCCGCATGCGCTGTCGGGCGGCATGCGCCAGCGCGTCGCGTTGACGCGCACGCTGCTGGTCGAGCCGACCCTGGTGCTGCTCGACGAACCGTTCTCGGCGCTCGACTACGAAACCCGCCTCGCGCTCGAAGACGACGTGATGGCGCTGCGCCAGAGCAACGGCACGAGCGTCGTACTGGTCACGCACGACATCGAGGAAGCGATCGCGATGAGCGACCGCGTGATCATTCTCGGCGGCCGGCCGGCGCGCATCGAACAGGCGCTCGACATCAAACTCACCGTCGAAGGCGCGCGCACGGCGATCAGTGCCCGCGAAGCGCCGGAATTCCGCACCTGGCACGCGCAGATCTGGGGCGCGCTGCGCGGCCATACGACTCAACCCGGAGGACTTGCAGCATGAGCGACGTCACGCTTTCCAGCACACCGCTGCCGCCGCGCGCCAAACGGCGCCGCAAAAAACGCGATCTGACCAGTGCCGGCGCGGTCGCGGCAATCATGATCGCACTCGTCGCGCTATGGCAGATTTCCGCGGCGCGTGGCTGGATCAACGGCCAGTTGTTCGGCTCGCCGGCCGGCATCGTGAAGACCGCGCAAATCGGCTTTACGCAAGGCACGCTGGTGCCCGATACGCTCGCCACGCTGTATGAAACGGTGGTCGGCCTCGTGCTCGGCAGCGGCCTCGGCATCGGGCTCGGTCTGCTGCTGTGGTTCGTGCCGCGCGTGTCCGGCATCGCCGAAGGCTTTTCGGTGCTGCTCAACAGCATCCCGAAGATCGCGCTCGGCCCGCTGATCGTGATCTGGTTCGGCTCCGACATGACGTCGAAAGTGTGGCTCGCCGGCATCTCGACGTTTGCGGTCGCGATGATCTCGTCGTGTGCCGCGGCGCGTGAAGTCGACCGCGACCTGCTGAATCTGTTCCGCTCGTTCAATGCGCGGCCGTCGATGATCTTCCGCAAGCTGATCGTGCCCGGCGCGCTGCCGTGGATCTTCTCGACACTGCGCGTGAATATCGGCTTCGCGCTGATCGGCGCGGTGGTCGGCGAATACATCGCGTCGCAAGCGGGCCTCGGCCACGAAGTGTTCGTCGCCGGTTCGCTGTTCGACCTCAATACCGTCTGGCTCGGCATCATCGTGCTGACGCTGATGGCCACGCTTCTCACCTGGATCGTTCAATTCGCCGAAAAAAGGATCGTCACATGGAAAACAAAACGGTAAAGCGTCTGCGCGCTGCGGCATACGCGGCAGCATTCGCTACGGGGCTCGTTGCGCACGGTGCAGATGCCGCGCCGTCCGAGAAAGTGGTGGTGTACCAGGCGTTTCAGTCGATCCAGTATTTGCCGCTGTATGTGGCGATCGATAAGGGCATCTTCGCGAAGCACGGTCTCGACGTGCAAAAAGTCACGGCCGGCGGCGGCGCGGCCGGCGTAGCCGCGGTGATCGGCGGCCATGCGGACTTCTCGCTGCAAGACCCGATGACCGCAAGCCTCGCCAACCTGAAAGGCGCGACGCTCGTCAACGTCGCGAACGTCGTGGCCGGCGTACCGGTATGGGTGATCGCGCCCGGCAATTCGCCGCTGAAAAGCGCGTCCGATCTGTCCGGCAAGAACGTCGCGACTGCGTTGCCGCCGACCACCAGCACCTATCTGCTGCAACGCCTGCTGAAAGAGCAGAAGATCGGCGACGTGAAGCTCAACACGGTGCAGATCGGCACCGAGCTGTCGCCGGTCGGCGCAGGGCGCTCGGACGCAGCCGCGCTTTACGAACCGCAAGCCGATGAAGGCCTCGCGCAAGGCTACAAGATTCTGTACGCGTTCCCGAAGGCTTACCCCGGCGGCTATGCGTTCTCGACGATCGACACGCTGGCTGCGACGATCAAGGCCAAACCGCAGATGGTCGGCGAATTCGTGAAGGCAATCGGCGAAGCGGAGGCGCTGATCCAGAGCTCGCCGGATACGGCCAAGGCGGTGGCCGAAGCCGAATTCCCGACACTGTCGAAAGCCGTGGTCGACAGTGCTGTCGAGCGGCTGATCAGCCAGAAGATCTACGCGGAGACGCCGGAGATTTCCGAGCAAGCCTTTCGCAATGCGCTGGATTTGCAGGAGTTTATCGGCAACATCAAGCCAGGCAGCGTGACCTACGCGAGCGCGGTCGACAATTCGTTCGCGAAGGCCGCGAGCGGCAAATAGCGGGTCGCGGCCCGACTGCGCCGCGATACTGCGCAGAACATCGTAGACTTGGCGCAGCGCGGCCGCCGCAGCAGCAGGCGGCCCGCGCGTCACGTCCGCCGCCCGTCCCTCTTGCTGATACGAAACCAGACATGAACCACGAAAATCCATCATGCGTCGCCGCGCTGCTCGCGAGCCGCGGCAACCTCGAGGCTAGCGAAGCGCGCCTCGCGCAGGCCGTCGCGCGCGCTGCCGAGCGCGAGCCGCAACTGAAGGCATTCACGTTTCGCCCCGAGCATTACGCACCGATCGATGCGGCCACGGCCGCCACGCCGCTCGCCGGCCTGCCGATCGCCGTCAAGGATCTGATCGCCACCGCCGACATGCCGACCGCTTACGGTTCGCGCATCTATCAAGGCCATCAGCCGAAGGAAGACGCGCAGATCGTCAAGCAGCTGCGCGCGTATGGCGGCACCGTGTTCGGCAAAACAGTGACCACCGAATTCGCATGGCGCGAGCCGGGCCCGACGGTCAACCCATGGAACCCCGCGCATACGCCGGGCGGCTCGTCGAGCGGCTCGGCCGCCGCGGTGGGCGCCGGTATCGTGCCGCTCGCGCTCGGCACGCAGACGCTCGGCTCGGTGATTCGTCCGGCGGCCTATTGCGGCGTGGTCGGCTACAAGCCGACCCATGGCCGCGTGACCAGCGCCGGCGTGCATCCGCTGTCGCAGTCGCTCGATCACGTGGGCTTCTTTGCCCGGTATGTCGACGATGTAGCGCTCGCGCATGCGCTGTTCGCCGATGCCAAGCCCGAGGTACTCGCGTCGGCCGCGGCATGGAACGGCTACTTCGCGCCGCGGCGTCCGCAGTCGGTCGGCGTGATCCGCACGTCGCTGTGGCAGCGCGCCGATGCCGAGCAGCAGGCCAATTTCAATGCGTCGCTCGCGGCGCTGCAGGCCGCCGGCGTGCAGACGCTCGAACTCGATCTGCACGTCGACCTGCCGGTGCTGATCGACGCGTTGAACACGATCCTGCAGGTCGAAGCGCTGCGCAATATCGGCCCCGCTGCAGCCGAAAATCCGGACAAGGTCAGCGACGTGATGAAGGCGCTGCTCGCAGCCGGCGCACAGGTATCGGCCGCGCAATACGAAGAGGCGCGCGCGCTGCAAACCGAACTGAGCGCGCAGTCCGCGGCGTTTCTCGGCGGCTGCGACATCGTGGTATCGCCGCCCGCCACCGGCGCCGCGCCGCTTGGGCTCGACTACACCGGCGATGCGACGTTCTGCGCGGCGTGGAGCCTGCTCGGCATGCCGGCCGTCACGCTGCCGTCGGGACGTGCGGCGAACGGCTTGCCGCTCGGCTTCCAGCTGGTCGGCGCGCGCGGCGCGGATCTGGCGCTGCTGCAGTCGGCCGCATGGGCGCAAGCGACGCTGCCGGCCTTCCGCTAGTCAGATCCTTTCAATCGCACAGCAGAGGCGCGCCCTTGGCCAGACACTTCCAGACCGCTCAGCAGTATGTGCTCAACACGCTGCGCGCGGAGATCCTCGGCGGCCTTCATCCGGCGAACACGCGGCTGCGCCAGGAGGAGGTGGCCGCGCGCCTGAACGTCAGCACCACGCCGGTACGCGAGGCGTTTCGCGACCTGCGCGGCGAAGGGTTGGTGTCGATCGATCCGAACAAGGGCGTCGTTACGCGCGGGCTCACCGCCGGCGACGTCGACGAGATCTACGAGCTGCGCATGGTGCTCGAGCCGATGCTCGCGCAGAAGGCCTGCCGGCATGCGAGCGCGGCGCAGCTCGACGCCGCGCTCGCCTGCCATCGCACGATGAGCGCGACGGCCTCGCCACAGGCGTGGGCCGTGCTCAACGAGACGTTTCACGAGCATCTGGTCGCATGCGAAGCGCAGACGCGGCTGTTCTCGATGGTCGGTGCGCTGTCGAGCGTCGCGCGGCCTTATGTCGCGCTGGCGATGCACGTGCAGCAGGACCTGATGACCAGCAACAACGACGAGCATGACACGCTGCTCGCTGCGTATCGCGCGCGCGACGAACGGGCCGTCTATGCGCAGACGCGCGAGCATCTCGAGAACACGCGCGCGGCTGTCGTGCGTTGCGTTGGGCATTGGCCGGGCGCTGGGGCAGCGACGGCGGTGACTGCAGCGACCGTTGCGGCCGCAACGGCTATCGCTGCGCCGGACGTGGCTTGACCACGCAAGCTTCGCGACACGCGATCGAGATCGGCTGCCGCGTCTCCAGGTGACGAACGAGCGTCAATAATGGGTGCGCGCACAAACAGCGCGACCATGGCGCCGGTCAGCGGCGTAATGCCGGCCGCCAGCGTGACGAGTCCGGTCCTGGCACAGAACAGCAGCAACGAGATGCCGATCACCGGCTCCGGCACGCGTGAACTCGCCGTGCTTTTACGACAAATTTCTCCATACTCACACGAATCGCGCCCAATTGCGGGCCAACGCTTCGCACGTGAGGCCAAAGCTTCCGATTTCGCACCTGACGGCCACCACGGTACGCGTCACTATCGGCGCTTCGATCAGGACCTTTGTGCGGAGCATCCATGACTCGTAGTTCACGTTGTTCAGTAGCGCAACGCCGCGCTGATGCATGGCGTCTTGCCGCGGCGGCGGCATTGTGCGCGACGCTGTCGAGCTTCAGCGGCTTATCGCAGGCAGCGCCCGAAACCGGTGCGTTGGCGGATTACGCGGCACTCGAGCAAGCGTTGACGCAAGGCGATACTGTCAGCGTACAACTCGACCTCGGCCACTGCACGTCGAAAGACGGCAATCATTCAGGCCCCGCCGTGCGCGGCGGCACGCACATCGATTCCTATCTGATCGGTCCCGACCGCACTATTGCGTTTATCGACGCGCATCGCACGCTCGATCCGCAAAACCATCCGGTGACCGACTACGTGCGCTATCGCGTCGCGCCGGATCAGACGGTCACGGTCAGTGCCGCGTATGCGCAGGAGGCGGCGCAGACGGCAACGCCGCGCGGCGAGTATCGCTGCGCGATCGGTCAGGGCATCCGCTTTATCGCGCTGCCGGTGCGTTGAGTTGAATACGCTGAGTTGTGTGCGTTGAACGCGTACATTGATCGCGTACATTGATCGCGTACGTTAATCGCGTACGTTAATCGCGTACAGCTAGCGTGCTTACGGTGCGAAGCGCGTGAACACATAGTCGCGATTCTTCACGCGCGCCGCGTGGCACGCAAAGCAGGTCTTGTGCTGCGCTTCGTCGACCGGCTTGCCGTCGATGAAGCGGCCGAAGCCCCACCCGCCGGTTGCCGCATAGCGGCGCGAATCCTTGACCATCACCTGGACGGTCGTCGGCTGGCCCGGTACGGTCGCCGGCGGAAAATCAGCGGATTGCTTGCGCTTGTACGCGAGCTTCACGAGTATCGTGCCGTCGGGATACGGTAGCGCCGCTTTCTCTATGGCCTTGATTGCCTGCGGATTGCCCAGCACCATGCGCAACTCATCCAGCGGCGGCGCCTCTTCGGCCGGTGCGATGACTTCCCACTTTCGATACCCTGGCGGAATCGTCACGCCGTAAATGGGCGACGCATCCGGATTGGCGGTGTTTGCTCTGGGCTCGTCCGCATGCACAGCGTTCAATGCTGCCGACGACACCAGCACAGCAGCAAACGCCGCGCGTGCGATACCGATTCGTTGCATCTGCTTTTCCCTCCGGTTCCAGTTCCAGCTTTCGGCTCTTCAATCGACATCGCGGCGATTCGCGCGCGGGTGCCGGGGCAAATCCCATACAGCAGGCGCGACGCGTCGACCAACAGGAATTTTGCGCGCGGCGGCTCGCCGCGCGCGCATCGCATCACAGATGCGTGACTTCCAGAATCGCGTCGGCAAACGCCTTCGGCGCCTCTTGCGGCAGGTTATGCCCGACACCGCCGCCGACATCGATATGCCGGTACTTGCCGGTGAATTTCTTCGCGTACGCGGCCGGCTC
>DATLOW010000229.1:0-13787 GCA_035536055.1 Paraburkholderia sp.
TTCGTGCGGCGCGGCACGCGCGGCGTATCGCTCACCGGCGCACCCGGCGCGTTTCAACCACCTGAGCGACCGCCTCCGACGCCTTTTGCGCGGTGTTCTGCTTCAGCACGTGGTGCATTTCCGTGAAAATTTCCGTCAGCGTGCGCCGGTTTGCGTCGTCGCGCAACTGGGTCAAGGTCGCATCGGCGAGCGCCTGCGGCGTCGCGAAGTGCTGCAGGATTTCGGGCACCACGAAGCGCCCCGCCAGGATGTTCGGCAAGCCGACATACGGCAGATAGCCCTGGCGGCGCATGATCTGCCCGGTCAGCCAGGGTACCTTGTACGAGATCACCATCGGCTTTTTCAGCAGCGCTGCTTCGAGCGTCACCGTGCCGCTTTTGACCAGCACCGCGTCGGCCGCGGTCATCGCGAGTTGCGCATTGCCGTCGGTGACGGTCAGCGCAAGCTTCGGATGGGCTTCGAGCAAGGGCTTCAGCTGCTCGCGCAACGCCGGCGTCGCCGCCGGCATCACGAAACGCACGCCGGGCTCGCGTTGCTGCATCAGGTCCATCGCCGCGAAGAAGGTCGGGCCGATCAACTCGATTTCCGAGCGACGGCTGCCCGGCAGCACCGCGATCAACGCGCCGCTATCCGGCAAGCCAAGCATGCGGCGCGCGCCGGCCACGTCGGGTTCGAGCGGAATTTCATCGGCCAGCGGATGGCCGACGTAGGTCGCCGCCACGCCGGCCTTTTCGAGCAGCGGCTTTTCGAACGGGAACACGCACAGCATGTGGTCGACCGCTTTGACGATCTTCTTGATGCGCCCGCCACGCCACGCCCAGATCGACGGACACACCAGATGCACGGTCGGAATGCCCGCATCGCGCAGCGCATGTTCGAGGCCGAAATTGAAATCGGGCGCGTCGACGCCGATGAACGCGTCGGGCGGATCGGCCAGCAACTGGCGCTTGAGCTCGTTGCGGATGCCGAGAATCTCGGGAATATGCCGCAACGCCTCGACATAGCCGCGCACCGTCAGCTTTTCCATCGGGAAATGCGCGTCGAAGCCGTGCGCGATCATGCGCGGGCCGCCAATGCCATAGGTGCGCGCGTCGGGCAGGCGTGCCGCGAGGCCGCCCAGCAGCGACGCGCCGAGCAGGTCGCCGGACGGTTCGCCGGCCACTAGCGCGAGGCGCGTCTGACCAGGATGCAGCGACATCGCTTAGCGGATGATGCCGCGCTGCGACGCTTCGACGAAGTCGACCAGCGCGCGCACCGGTTCGTCGCCGTCGCCGCCGGCCGAAGCCAGTTCGCGCAGCTGCAGCTTCGCTTCTTCGAGCGACAGGCCGTTCTTGTACAGCAGCCGGTACGCGGCACGCAGCGCCGAGATCGCATCCGGCGAGAAACCGCGCCGGCGCAGCCCTTCGACGTTGATGCCGTGCGGCTCCGCCTTGTTGCCGGCAGCCATCACGAACGGCGGGATATCCTGCACCACCGCGGACGCGCCGCCGAGGAACGAATGCGCGCCGATCCGCACGAACTGATGGACGCCGGTCATGCCGCCGACGATCGCGTAATCGTCGATGATCACGTGGCCGGCCATCTGCGCGTTGCTCGACAGGATCACGTTGTTGCTGATCTGGCAATCGTGGCCGATGTGCACGTAGGCCATGATCCAGTTGTCGTCGCCGAGCGTGGTCACGCCGGTGTCCTGCACCGTGCCGGTGTGGATCGTCGTGAATTCGCGGATCGTGTTGCGGTTGCCGACCACGAGCCGGGTCGGCTCGTCCTTGTACTTCATGTCCTGCGGCCGGCCGCCGACCGATGCGTAGTGGCCGATCCGGTTGTCTTCGCCGATCGTCGTGTGACCTTCGATGACGCTATGCGAACCCACCGTGGTTCGCGCGCCGATCGTCACGTGTGCGCCGACGATGGCGTACGGTCCGATTTCGACCGTGTCGTCGAGCTGAGCACCCGGCTCGATGATCGCAGTGGGATGAATCCTGCTCATGCGCCCTCGCTTCTGATTCAGTTGGCGTTACTGCCGTTTAACCTTCGTCCGACGTACGCACCGCGCACATCAGGTCGGCTTCCGCCGCGACCGCGCCGTCCACTTCCGCGCGCGCCTTGAACTTCCAGATGCCGCGCATATGGCGCTCGAAGGTCACGTTCAGGATCAGCTGGTCGCCCGGCTCGACCACGCGTTTGAAACGCGCATTGTCGATGCCGACGAACAGATACAGCGTGTTGTCCGGATCGTGCGGCTCTTCCGCGAACGTCAGCAGCGCGGCGGTTTGCGCGAGCGCCTCCAGAATCAGTACGCCGGGCATCACCGGGCGCTTCGGAAAGTGGCCCTGGAAGTACGGCTCGTTGATCGTGACATTCTTCAGCGCCTTGATCGCCTTGTGCGGCTCGAGCTCGAGCACCCGGTCGACCAGCAGGATCGGGTAGCGATGCGGCAGCAGCGTGAGAATCTTGTGAATGTCGAGATTGATTTTTTCGGTGCTCATGGTGTTTCGGCTCACGCATCGGTGGCGCGGCGATATCGTATAACTTCGCGTATAACTTCGCGTGTAACTGCGCGTACTACCGCGCTGCGGATACTGATGCAGATGGAATGGTAACGTGCCGCTGCCGCTTTCCGGCAATTCCGGCGGCGCCTGAAGGCTGCGGCCGCTGATGTCGCGGCCACCGTGGCGCTTCTTGCTTGTCTGTCGTGCTCCCTTCTTGTTCGTTTGTTGCTCGCTGCGGTGCTGCTTGCCCTGCTGCCTGCTGATTGATGCGGTTCTGCCTGCTGCATTGCGGTTTGCTGCGGTACGGCTCGCTGCGGTACGGCTCGCTGTCTGCGGTGCGTCTGCTGCGGTTCGTCTGCTGCGGTTCGTCTGCTGCGTTTGGCCGGCTACAGGCCGCGCGTTACGCGCCGCCGCCCGCCTCTTTCTGCCCGGCCGCCGCGGCTTCGAGCGCCTTGATGCGGTCGCGCAGCTTGTCCAGATTGCGCAGCAGCGCGGCGCTGCGATTCCAGTCGCCATGTTCGACCGCCGGAAACGCGCTCGTATAGATGCCCGGCTTCAGCAGCGATTTCGACACGCCCGACTTCGCCGTGACGACCACATAGTCGCCGAGCGTCACGTGCCCCGCGACGCCGACCGCACCGCCCAGCATGCAATGCTTGCCGATCGTCGTGCTGCCCGCAATGCCGACACAGCCGGCAATCACGGTATACGCACCGATCTTGCAGTTATGCGCAATCTGCACGAGGTTGTCGATTTTCACGCATTCGTCGATCACCGTATCGGCCATCGCACCGCGGTCGATCGTCGTATTCGCGCCGATTTCGACGTCCGGGCCGATCTTCACGCCGCCCACCTGCGGAATCTTGACCCAGCTGCCGGTGCGCGCATCACCCTCGCCGACGAAATCCGGTGCAAAGCCGAAACCGTCCGAACCGATCACCGCGCCCGACTGCACGATCGCCCGCTCGCCGAGCGAGCAGCCATGGTACACGGTCACATTCGGGTACAGATGCGAACCGTCGCCGATGCGCGAGCCGCGGCCGATAAACACGTTCGCATCGAGCCGCACGTGCTCGCCGATCACGGCGCCGGCCTCGACCGTCACGTTCGGGCCGAGCACGGCAGTGGCCGCCACCTGCGCCGCGGCATCGACGTGCGCGCTCGGATGCACGCCGGGCACGGCCTTCGGCGCCGCGAGGTCGATAAAGGCCTGCGCGACGCGCGCGAAGTAAGCGTACGGATTCGGCGTGACGATGAAGTTACGTCCGTCGCGCGCGGTGAGTTTGGCGAAGTCGTCGGCATTGATCAGCACGGCGCCCGCCTGGGTCGTATCGACCTGCGACAGATATTTGGGGTTCGCGAGGAACGCCAGATGTTCCGGCCCAGCCTGGTCGAGCGGCGCCAGGTTGCCGACGCGGTGCGAGCGGTCTCCGACAATTTCTCCGCCAAACCGCTTGACGATCTCCTCGAGCGTAAAAGCCATTTTCGTGTACTGCTCCTGATTTCGATAAGCGCCCAGGTTGGCGCTTCAGGGATACCGCGCGCCGTCCCGGACCTATACCCGGACGAACCCGCGCGATACCGGCGTGCTGCTTAATTCGTATTGTTGTTCGCCAGCGCTTTCAGCACCTGGTCGGTAATGTCGATGCGCGGGCTCACGTACACCGCTTCCTGCACGATCAGATCGTAGTGCTGCTGCTCGGCGATCTGCTTGATCACCTTGTTCGCACGGTCCAGCACCGCGGCGAGCTCTTCGTTGCGGCGCTGGTTCAGGTCTTCGCGGAATTCGCGCTGCTTGCGCTGGAAGTCGCTGTCGAGCTGCGACAGGTCGCGCTGCTTCTGCGCGCGGTCGGCCGGCGACATCGACGGGCCGTTCTTGTCGAGCGAATCGGACATCGACTTCAGACGCTGCGCCATGTCCTGCAGATCCTTGTCGCGCTTGGCGAATTCGGCCTCGAGCTTGGCCTGCGCTGCCTTGGCCGCCGTCGATTCGCGCAGGATGCGGTCCGAGTTGACCGCGGCGATGCGCGCTTCCTGCGCCTGTGCCGCGCCCGTCATGCCCGCGCCGAGGGCTACGGTCAGTGCCAGTGCGCATGCCACACGTTTCGTCGAAATCATACCGGTTAGCAAAGTCATCCTCTCGATACTGTAAGGGCGCTCCGATCCTCCGATCAGAATGCCGTCCCGATCTGGAACTGGAACTTCTGGTACTGGTCGCCGGTGTGCTTCTGCAGCGGGAAACCGAGGCTCAGCTTCAGCGGGCCGATCGGCGAGATCCACGCGAGACCGACACCGTAACCATAGCGCAAGCCGTTCGAGCCGATCGTCGTGTTGCCGCCCTGGCGCGGGTCGCCCCACACGTTACCGCCGTCGAAGAACGTGAACACGCGCAGCGTGCGGTCGTAGCCGGTGCCCGGCAGCGGGAAGGTCAATTCGATATTGCCGACGAACATCTTGTTGCCGCCGACCGGGTCGTTGGTGACATTGTCGCGCGGACCCAGCGAGCTCGGCTCATAGCCACGCACCGAGCCGATACCGCCGGCGTAGTAGTTCTTGAAGATCGGGAACGGGTTGCCGATACCGTTGCCGTAGCCGCCCTGCACGTTGAAGCCGAGCACGAAGCCGCGCGAGAACGAGTAATAGTACTGCGCCTGCAAGTCGGCCTTGTAGTACTGCGTGCCGCCGACCGGCGTGCCGTATTCGGCGTTGGCCTGCGTGAAGTAGCCGCGGCTCGGTACCAGCGCGCTGTCACGCGCGTCGCGCGACCAGCCCACCGTGAGCGGCACGTTGTTCGACACGCGGCCGAAGTCCTGCACGTAGTTCTTGTAGGTCTGCGGCGTGCTCGCGTCGACGTCGAGCGTGTTCTGCTCGAAGCCCACGCCGAAGAACACCGTGTCGACTTCCGAGAACGGAATACCGAACTTCAGGTCGCCGCCGACCGTGACGATCCGGAAGCTCGAATCGGTCGAATAGAACAGCGGCTCGTAGGTGCGGTAGTAGACGTCGGTAATGCGCTTGATGCCGTCGACCGTGAAGTACGGGTCGACCTGCGTGACCGTCAGCGTGCGGTACGTCTTCGCGGTGTTCACGTTGACCGACAGGCTGGTACCGGAACCGAACACGTTGTCCTGCGACACGCCGGCCGACAGCACCACCTTGTCGGTCGACGAGAAACCGGCACCGAGCGTAATCGCGCCGGTCGGCTTTTCAGTCACCTTCACGTCGACGTCGACCTGGTCGGGCGTGCCTTCGACCGGCACGGTGGTCACGTCGACGTCGGTGAAGTAGCCCAGACGGTTGATACGGTCTTTCGACAGCGCAAGGCGGTTCGAATCGAACCACGAGCTTTCGAGCTGACGCATTTCGCGGCGCACGACCTCATCGCGCGTACGCGTGTTGCCGACCACGTTGATGCGGCGCACGTACACGCGGCGGCTCGGGTCGACCTGCAGCGTCAGGTCGACCTTGTGGTTGGCCTGGTCGATTTGCGGCAGCGCGTTGACGGTGGCGAACGCGTAGCCGTATTCGCCGAGCTTGTCGACGATCGCCTTGGTGGTGGCCTGCAGTTTCTCGGCCGAGAAACGCTCGCCCGGCTTGATCTTGATCAGCTTCTGCAGTTCCGCTTCACGGTCCAGCAGGTTGCCCGACAGCTTGATGCTCGAAATCGTGTACGGCTCGCCCTCGTGCAGCGAGATCGTCAGGTACATGTCCTTCTTGTCGGGCGTGATCGACACCTGGGTCGACTCGATATTGAACTCGAGATAGCCGCGATTCAGGTAGTACGACCGCACGTTTTCGAGGTCGCCGGTCAGCTTTTCCTTCGAATACAGGTCGTTCTTCGTGTACCAGGAGAACCAGTTCGGCGTCGACAGCTGCATTTCGTCGCGCAGCGTGCCGGTGCTGAACGCCTTGTTGCCGATGAAGTTGATCTGGCGGATCTTCGCGCTCGGGCCTTCGACCACCGAGAACAGCAGGCCGACGCGGTTGCGGTCGATCGGCGTGACCGTGGTGGTGACTTCGGCGGCGTAGAAGCCGCGCGTCAGGTACTGGCGCTTCAGTTCCTGTTCGGCCTTGTCGACCAGCGCCTTGTCGTAGTAACGGCCTTGCGACAGACCCACGGCGCGCAGCGCCTTGATCAGGTTGTCTTTCTCGAATTCGTGAATGCCGGCGAAGTCGATCGTGCCGATTGCCGGGCGCTCCACCACCTGCACGATCACGACGTTGCCTTCAGTCGAGATCCGGACGTCGTTGAAAAAGCCCGTTGCGTACAGCGCGCGGATCGCTTCCGACGCCTTGTCGTCGCTGAACGTATCGCCCTGCTTGATCGGCAGGTAGGAAAACACGGTACCCGGTTCGACCCGTTGCAACCCCTCGATCCGAATGTCTTGCACCACGAAAGGTGTCGTTGCGTGGGCGACCAGCCCATGCGCGGCGAACGCCGCGGCTACAACCGTTTTAGGAACAAATCGACGAGGTTTGAACAACGTGCTTCCCCAGTGTGTATAGCTGCATCAGGTCCGGCGGTCGTTGCGAACGCCGCCTGGCACTTTAAAAATGGATTAAACGGGCAAGATCGTTGAAAAGCGCGATCGCCGACAAAGCGACGATGCAGGCCAGACCCGCCCTTTGAAGAACCATCTGCCAGCGGTCGGACACCGCTTTGCCCGTAACCGCTTCAACCAAATAATATAACAGATGCCCCCCGTCCAATACCGGAATTGGTAAAAGGTTGAGCACGCCGAGACTGATGCTGACGAGCGCAAGGAACGACAGGAATGCTGATGGACCGAGCCTCGCGCTCTTGCCCGCATAGTCAGCAATCGTCACAGGGCCCGACAGATTTTTAAGCGAAGCCTCGCCGATAATCATGCGGCCGAACATCCGGATCGAATAAACGCTGAGTTCCCACGTGCGGTTCGCACCGAGCCGCAGGCTCTCGAGCGGGCCGTAGCGCACGTCGATCGACGGCACTTGCGTGGCGAGTTCGGCGCCGATGCGGCCGACGTTCTGGCCGGTCGTATCGTCGCGTTGCGCGGTCGGCGTCAGCGTGATGGTTTGAAGCGTGCCGGGCGTATTGCCGTGCGCGCCGCGCTCCACCTGCAGCGTGATCGGCTTGCCCGCATGCGCCTTGATATACGCGATGAAGGTGGTCGCGTTGTCGGCCGGATGGCCGTCGACCGCACGCAGTTTGTCGCCTGCCTGCAGGCCCGCGCTGCGCGCGGCGCTGCCCGCCTGCACGCCCGCCACCGACAGTGCGCCGCCACCCGGCTCGAAGCCGAGGCGCGACATGAAGTTGTCGTCGACGTCCTTGTCGGTCAGGCTTTCGAGACTCAGCGGGAAATCGAAGGTGCCGTTCTTGTCCTTCGCGGACAGCACGACGTTGCGATGATCGAACGCGGACCCCAGCAGCTTCCAGCGCAGATCGGACCATGAGCGCACCGGTTCGGATTCGCCGGCATTCGCATGGCGTACCGCGACGATGGTTTCGCCGCCTTCGAAACCGGCCTTTGCGGCCGGCGTATTGGCAGCCGGCGCCGCGACGATCGCCGCCGGCTCGGTGACGCCGGTCGCGAACACCGCGCCGAACAGCACGATCGCCAGCAGGAAGTTGGCAATCGGGCCGGCCGCGACGATCGCAAAACGCTTCGCCACCGACTGCCGGTTGAATGCATAACGCAACTCTTCTTGCGGAATCGGCACGCCCTCTTCACGCTCGTCGAGCATCTTCACGTAGCCACCCAGCGGCAGCCACGCGATCGTCCATTGCGTGCCCGTCTTTTTGCTGACCCATTGCGCAAGCGGCTTGCCGAAGCCGATCGAAAAGCGCAGCACCTTGACGCCGCACATCCGTGCGACGCTGTAGTGACCGTACTCGTGTACGACCACCAGCACGCCGATCGCAACCGCGAAGGCGAGCACTTCGGTCAGCAGATTCATAGACGCCTCACTGAATGGCGCGCTCCGTGCTGCGCGTGTCGACCAGCGCGGCGGCCGCGCGACGCGCCGCAGCGTCGGCGTCGAGCACGTCGTCGAGGCTCGACGCATCGCGGTTAGCCAGACCGTTCAACACGGCATCGACAATCTCGGCAATCGCCATGAAACCGATGCGCCGCGCAAGGAACGCTTCGACCGCCACTTCGTTGGCCGCATTCAGCGCCGCGCTGGCGATGCCGCCGGCAGCCATCGCCTTCATCGCGAGCGCCAGACACGGGAAGCGCGCGTAGTCGGGTTTTTCGAACGACAGCGTCGCGACCTGCGAAAGATCGAGTTGCGCGACACCGGAATCGACACGATCCGGAAAGGCCAGTGCGTGCGCGATCGGCGTGCGCATGTCGGGGTTGCCCAGTTGCGCGAGCACCGAGCCGTCCGCATACGACACCATCGAATGGATCACGCTTTGCGGGTGGATCAGCACCTCGATGCGATCGCCGGCGAGGCCGAACAGCCAGTGCGCCTCGATCACTTCGAGGCCTTTGTTCATCATCGTCGCGGAATCGACCGAGATCTTGCGGCCCATCGACCAGTTCGGATGCTTGCAGGCCTCGTCCGGCGTAACGTTGACTAGGCTTTGCGGATCGCGCGTGCGGAACGGGCCGCCCGACGCGGTCAGGATGATCTTCGACACGCCGCCGTGCAGCGCCGCTTCGCGCGGCAGACACTGGAAGATCGCGTTGTGCTCGCTGTCGACCGGCAGCAGGATCGCGCCGTTGTCGCGCACCGCGTCCATGAAGATCGCGCCGGACATCACCAGCGCTTCCTTGTTGGCGAGCAGGATGCGTTTGCCGGCACGTGCCGCGGCCAGCGTCGGCGCGAGGCCGGCGGCGCCGACAATCGCGGCGACCACGGTATCGCAGCCGTCGCTATTCGACACGTCGACAAGCGCCTGCGGGCCGTGCAGCACCTCGGTCTTGCAGCCCGCCGCGCGCAGTCTGGCGGCCACCTGTTGCGCCGTGGCCGCATCGCCGACCACCGCCGCCTCGGGCTGAAAGCGCAGGCACTGCTCCACGAGCTTGTCGCCGTTGCGGTGCGCAGTGAGCGCATAAACCGAAAAACGCTCGGGATGGCGCGCGACCACGTCGAGCGTGCTGTCTCCAATCGAGCCCGTGGAACCGAGCAAGGTCAATCGTTTCTTCATGTCTCTTTCTCTAGCCGAGCAGCAGCATTGCCAGCGGCAGCACGGGCAACAACGCGTCGATGCGGTCCAGCACGCCGCCATGGCCCGGCAGCAGTCCGCTGGAATCCTTGACGCCGGCCTGGCGTTTGAGCATCGACTCGAACAGATCGCCCACGATGCTGAACGCCACCAGCAGCGTCAGCGCGATGAGCGCGCGCACCGAACCGAGGTGGTCCAGCAGCGCCAAAAACAGGGTCGGCTCGAACGCACGGGTGGCCGCCGCGATCAGCGCGACGACGATCACCGCGATCCAGCCGCCGACCGCCCCCTCCCAGGTCTTGCCGGGGCTGATGGCCGGCGCCAGTTTGTGCCGGCCGAAAGCCTTCCCCGCGAAGTATGCGCCGATATCGGCCAGCCAGACCACCAGCAGCAGCGAAAGCACGAACGCCACGCCGGCAAGGCGCGCGGCCACCAGTGCATGCCAGCAGGCAGCGAATACGACGATACCTGCCGCCAGCAGGAAGATGCGCCAGCCGCCGGCGGCCAGCACCGGCTTGCGCAGCAGCACGAACGGCCCGACCAGCACCCAGAAGATCGCCGCCGCCTCGAACAGCGGCCGCGGCGCAACCAGCCCGACGCCGAGCTTCGTGCTGGCGACCAGCGCCAGCGCCGCGACGATCGCATACACGATCGGCCCGGCACCCGGCAGCTTCAGCAGCCGCGCCCATTCCCACGCGGCGAACACGACGACGAATGCGATCAGCGCGCCGAAGCCGCCGATCGGCGCATACAGCGTGACCGGCAATAACACCGCCAGCAGGACGATCGCCGTGATGACACGGGTTTTTAGCATGAAAGCGAATCGGCGTTTTGCGATTGCGGCTCGAGTTGAGCGCTGGTGCGGCCGAAGCGGCGTTCGCGCCCGCCATACGACGCGATCGCGTGACTCAGCGAATTCGCATCGAAATCAGGCCAGAACGTGTCGGTGAAATAGAACTCGGTGTAAGCGAGCTGCCACAGCAGGAAGTTGCTGATGCGCTGTTCGCCGCCGGTGCGAATAAACAGGTCCGGCTCCGGCGCATAGGCCATCGCCAGATGCTCGCTGAATGCTTCTTCGCTGACTTCGACCGGACGTCCGGTGCGCGCCGACTCTTCGACCAGCTTGCGGGTAGCCTGCATGATGTCCCAGCGGCCGCCGTAATTCGCGGCAATCGTCAGCGTCAGGCGGGTATTGCGCGCGGTTTTGGTTTCCGCGCGGCGGATCAGGTCCTGGATGCGCCGGTCGAACGCGCCGAGGTCGCCGACCACACGCAGCCGAATGCCATTCGCATGCAGCTTGCCGATCTCGCGCTCGAGCGCGGTAACGAACAGGCGCATCAGGAACGACACTTCGTCTTCCGGACGCCGCCAGTTTTCCGAGCTGAATGCGAACAGCGTCAGATATTCGACGCCGGCGCGCGCGCACGCCTCGACGGTCGCGCGCACCGCGTCGACGCCGCGCGTATGGCCGGCCACGCGCGGCAGACGGCGCTGCGTCGCCCAACGGCCGTTGCCGTCCATGATGATCGCGATGTGCCGCGGCACAGCCGAGACATCAGGCACGAGAACGGTTGAACTGGTATAGGTCATGGCCGTCGGGAACTCACTCAGCAAATGAACAAGGAAAGACTTGAGGGTGCCGATGCCGGGCATCAGACCGTCATGATCTCGCCTTCCTTGGTCTGCACGAGTTTGTCGATTTCAGCGACGAACTTGTCCGTGAGCTTTTGCACATCGTCGCCGGCGCGGCGCTCGTCGTCCTCGGAGATTTCCTTGTCCTTGACGAGCTTCTTCAGTTGCTCGTTCGCATCGCGGCGCAGATTGCGCACAGCCACCTTGGCCGTCTCGCCTTCGCTCTTGACGACTTTCGTCAGTTCACGGCGGCGCTCTTCGGTCAGCGCAGGCATCGGCACACGGATCACATCGCCTTGAGTCGCCGGGTTCAGGCCCAGATCCGACTCGCGGATCGCCTTCTCGACTACGGTGACCATTTTCTTTTCCCACGGCTGCACGCCGATCGTGCGTGCATCGACCAGCGTCAGGTTCGCGACCTGCGAGATCGGCACCGGCGAGCCGTAGTAATCGACCTGGATGTGATCGAGCAGACCGGTATGCGCCCGGCCCGTGCGGATTTTCGACAGGTCGTTTTTGAACGCGTCGATCGAGCGCTGCATTTTCTGTTCAGCGCCCTTCTTGATGTCAGCCACAGACATGATTAAACCTCCGAACCTTCAAAACGATGCGAGCCCGGCCGGCTTGCGAATAGCAGCGGCCCGGGCTCGCGCTCGAGCCCACCTGGTGTTACAAAGAGTTTACACGTGCACCAGCGTGCCTTCGTCTTCGCCCTGGATGATGCGCTTCAACGCACCGGGCTTATTGATCGAAAACACACGGATCGGCAGCTTCTGGTCGCGACACAGTGCGAACGCGGTGGCGTCCATCACCTGCAGGTTGCGACCGATCGCCTCGTCGAAACTGATCGTGGTGTAGCGCGTGGCGGTCGGATCCTTGCGCGGATCGGCCGAATAGACGCCGTCCACCTTGGTTGCCTTCAACACCACTTCGGCGCCGACTTCCGAGCCGCGCAGCGCGGCTGCGGTATCGGTCGTGAAGAACGGGTTGCCGGTGCCGGCCGCGAAGATCACGACCCGGCCTTCTTCGAGCTGGCGGATCGCGCGCGGGCGAATGTAAGGTTCGACCACCTGGTCCATGCGCAACGCCGCTTGCACGCGCGCTTCGATGCCCGCATGGCGCATCGCGTCCTGCAGCGCGAGTGCGTTCATCATCGTGGCAAGCATGCCCATGTAGTCGGCCGTGGCGCGGTCCATGCCGGCCGCGCCGCCCGCGACACCGCGGAAGATATTGCCGCCGCCGATCACGACGGCCAGCTGCGTACCGAGTCGAACCACCTCGGCCACGTCCGCCACCATTCTTTCGATCGTCAAGCGATTGATGCCGAAGGCATCGTCGCCCATCAGGGCTTCGCCGGAGAGTTTCAGGAGGACGCGTTTATAGGCAGTGGGCATAGAGATATCCAGATCGCGCAGGTGACAACAACGTGGAACTGTAGGGGTGAAATGCTGATTCGGGCAAGCGCCGCCAAATTGATTGGCCATCAGGACGATCCTCGACGGCGGCAAGGGCCCACCCGGCGGCGCTGCCGGCCGTGGCGGCGCGGGCCGCCACGGGTCAACCGGTCAAACTCGGTCAAGCCTGAAACGATGCAACGGTAAAGCTTAAAAGCCGCTTATTGCTGCTTTGCAGCAGCAACTTGCGCGGCCACTTCGGCTGCGAAGTCGTCCTGACGCTTCTCGATGCCCTCGCCGACCACGAACAGCGCAAATTTCTGCACGCTCGACGAAGCCGCCTTCAGCATCTGCTCGATGGTCTGCTTGTCGTTCTTCACGAACGGCTGGTTCAGCAGCGACACTTCCTTCAGGTACTTCTGTACGCTGCCGTCGACCATCTTCGCGACGATTTCAGCCGGCTTGCCCGATTCGGCGGCCTTCTGTTCGGCGATGCTGCGCTCCTTCGCGATCAGATCGGCCGGCACGTCGTCCGACGACAGCGACACCGGCTTCATTGCGGCGATGTGCATCGCGACGTCCTTGCCGACCTGCTCGTTAGCGCCGGTGTACTCGACCAGTACGCCGATGCGCGTGCCGTGCAGGTACGCAGCCAGCTTGTTCGACGTTTCGAAGCGCGCGAAACGGCGGATCGACAGGTTTTCGCCGATCTTGCCGACCAGTGCCAGACGCACAGCGTCGACCGTCGAGCCGTTCAGCGGCAGCGCGGCCAGCGCGGCGACGTCGGCCGGGTTTTGCGTGGCGACCAGCTCGGCCACCTGCTTCGAGAACGCGATGAAGTCGTCGTTCTTCGAGACGAAATCGGTCTCGCAGTTCAGTTCGACGATCGCGCCGGCGTTGCCGCCGATGTGCGAAGCGATCACGCCTTCAGCCGTCACGCGCGATGCAGCCTTGCTGGCCTTGTTGCCGAGCTTTACGCGCAGCAGTTCTTCCGCACGCGCCATGTCGCCGTCGGCTTCGGTCAGCGCCTTCTTGCATTCCATCATCGGCGCATCGGTCTTCGCGCGCAGTTCTGCAACCATGCTTGCGGTAATTGCCGCCATCATTTGCTCCTTG
>DATLOW010000230.1:0-27412 GCA_035536055.1 Paraburkholderia sp.
TTGGCCACATTCTCCAGCACGCGACGCGCCGGTTTTGCATCGGTCAGCTCCGCATACAGCTTCAGATAGCGCTGCGCTGGCCGGGTCCAGCCGAACTCGCCTTGCATCGCGTTACGTTGCAACGCATGCCACGTCGACGGCCGCATGAACGCTTCGAGCGCGCGCTCCAGCGCCGCGGCGACATCGCCGGCCGTCTCGCCGTCGAACAGGAAACCGGTGGCGCCGTCTTCGGGCAGCCCGAGTTCGGGCGAGCGCGCCGGCGCGTAGTCGACGATCGTATCGGCGAGACCGCCGACGCGCGACGCGACCGGAATCGTGCCGTAGCGCATCGCGTACAGCTGCGTCAGGCCGCACGGCTCGAAGCGGCTGCCGTGCAGCAGGATGTCCGCGCCCGCATGCAGACGATGCGCGGTCGCTTCGTCGTAGCCGATCTGCACGCCGACTCTTTGCGGCCAGAGCGCCGCGAGCGTGCGCGCCGCTTCTTCGAGGTGCGCATCGCCCTTGCCAAGCAGCGCGACCTGCAGGCGTGGGTGGCGCGCCAGCATTGCCGGCAGTGCGGCGATCACGACATCGGCGAGCTTTTGCGTGGTCAGCCGGCTGCCGATTGCAACCAGCGGCGCGAACGGGTCGACCGCGAGGCCGAACGCCTGCTGCAGTTCGCGTTTGCAGGCCTGCTTGCCGCGTACATCGGCGGCCGAATAGGCGCGGGCGATGTGCGGGTCGGCGGCCGGGTTCCACGTCGTGTCGTCGATGCCGTTGGTGATGCCGGTCAGCTTGTGCGCGTACGCCTGCAGCACGCCTTCCATGCGGTGTCCGTGACGCGGCGTGAGGATCTCGCGCGCGTAGTTGGCGCTGACCGTGGTCACACGGTCGGCATGCACGATGCCGGCCTTCATCGGGCTCAGCAGGTCGTAGAACTCGATGCTGCGTTCGTCGGACAGCGCCGGCGCGAGCAGCTCGGCGGGCACGCCCAGCCAGCTGCCGAGCGCGAGCGGGCAGTTGCCCTGGAAGGCGAGATTGTGAATCGTGAACACGCTTTTGGCGGGCACGCCGGCCAGCTTCATGTAGAGCGGCGTCAGCGCCGCATGCCAGTCGTGCGCATGCACGATATCGGGCCGCCTGACGCCGCGCACGCCGCGCGCGATTCGCGCCGCGGCGGCCGCCAGCGAGGCGAAGCGCACCGTGTTGTCGAGAAAGTCGCGGCCGCGTACGTCGACGTACAGTTGCTCGCGCTTGAACAGATGATCCATCTGCAGCAACAGCACCGGCACGCCGGTGTCGGGCAGCTGCGCGCGCAGCAGTCGCGCATCGCCGCCGGGCAGGCCGCTGATGCGGCATACCGGCGTGACGCCGATGGCGCGTTCGAGGGTGCAGGGATAGGCGGGCAGCAGGATCGATGCGTCAACGCCCGCGTTGCGCAACGCGGCCGCATACGCACTCACCATGTCGCCCAGTCCGCCGGATTTTGCTAGTGGGACGGCTTCCGAAGCGACGAGTAGTACGTTGAGCGTCAAGATTTGACTCCGGGCGAAAGAGTAGGGGAAGAATGCGCATCAAGCGGTACGGCGGGCGCAGCAAAAGCATCGTGCATGACGACGAAAGCGTTCCGTTGCAGTGGCATCCGCGGACCGACTCGCCGGGGAACGCAAATCATATGCCATCGATTTTGCAAACGCATAAAAGGTGCTGGAAGCCTGCTGCCGTGCGGCTCGCGATCGCGCCGAACCGCTTGCCGCGCGCCGCTGCGCCTCGTTCGCGGGCATCGCGCACCATGCGTGGCGGCGTGCTCGTTTCGGGTGAATTGCGGACAGCCGGCGCGGCGTGTCGCGTTACGAATGTAACTTCCGCTTACCTTTGCGGCGTCTTTTACACGGATGAATAAGATGCGCACGCGCGCGCCGGCCGGAAATGAAAAAAACGGCACAGGCGGCGCATTGCCGTCTGTGCCGCTCGGTGCCGCTAGTGCCGCTGATTGCTGACCGTTGCTGCCGGTATCGCGTGGTACCGCCAGTCCGTTGCGGTGGCGGCGATTCGCCCCGTTAGCGAACCCGGCGCAAGCGCATCAGATATCCAGCCGCGATACCTTGGTGCCTTCCAGCGAAACGCCCGCCATCAGGCCGGCATTGGTCAGCACGAATGCTTCGATCGGCGCGGTGGCCGTCGACGAATCGATGTTGCCGTTCGCGCCGACCTTGACCGCCGCGACCGTCGCATCGCCGCCGACTGCCCAGCCGTTGCTGTTGCGGAAATCCTCGAGTGCCTTTTGCGTCATGAAGCAGAAGATCACGGCCTTCGACTGCGCGCCGATCTGCAGGCCAAACGAGCCGCCGGCGGTGCTGTAGTAACCGGCGGTCTGGCCGGCCACGCGCAGCGCGCCGTTGCCGTACTGGCCGCCGACCCAGAAGCCTGCCTGCACGACCGACGGGAACACCAGCACGCCGCGCGCCTTGCCGACCAGCTCACGCGAACCGTTGACGGTGGTGTACAGCCGCGACAGCGTCGCGTCGACGTCGGCGTTGATCGAACGGCGCTTGTCGGCATTGCCGGCATTGCTGTTCGCAGAGTTTTGCCCGGTGGTCGTGCAGCCGGCCATCGCCAAGCCACTGGCGGCAAGCACAGCGCCGCTCGACAGGATGAATCGTCGTCTTTGCATAGTTGTTCTCCTGGGTAGATCAAATCGTGCGCATTGTTCATGCGCAATCAAGGTATGACTGCGTCAGCAGGATACGTGCCCGAGCGCCACGGGGGCGTCCTTGCATCATGCGTCGGGCGCTGCGACGAGCTTCTTCAGCAGCCCCAGCAGCCGTTCCGGCGTCAGCGGTTTCGCGCAATGCGCGTCGAAACCGGCGGCGCGCGCCCGCTCGCGGTCGCGTTCCGACGCGTAGCCAGTACAGGCGACCAGCAGCATGTGCGCAGTGGCCGGCGCCGCGCGCAGCCGGCGCGCGAGTTCGAGGCCGTCGACGCCCGGCATCGCGATGTCGAGCACCACCGCGAATGGCTGCCACGCGGCGGCGATCGTACACACATCGCGCCCATCGTGCATCGCGCGGCACTCGAAGCCGTTCGCGTCGAGCAGCAACTGCAGCGCGTCGGCGGCATCGGCGTAGTCGTCGACCACCAGCACGCGACGGTGGTCGGCAAACGAGCGGCGCACCGGCCGCCATTGCAGTTCGTCTTCGCTTTCTTCGAGGTGCGGGGTACGCACGGGCATCGTCGGTCTCCCCGATTTGCGAATCGCTTACGTGCTGCAGGTTCGAGCAAACTGCGGACCCAGCCCGTCGCTCCATTAACGTTTTATTTATTTTTCATTTCTTTTTGAAAGAATTTTCGGGGTTATTCGAATGGATATGAAAATGTTAATTAAGGTGTCTCGTCGGCATTTCACAATTTTTTCTTAATTAAAAGTGAGACTGTATGCCCATACGAATTAACCGAAGCGCTGCCGACTTTCGGGTTGACTAAAGAATGGGATGCTGAAAATGTCCAGACACTCCAGGCACCATGCCTGCGGCCTGTTGGCGAGCTGCGCCATCGTGTGTACGAGTCTGATGCTGGCCGCTTGCGGGGGATCGGACCACGCGGCCGCGGATGCGGCGCGCAACGAAGTGTCGAACTTCGGGCAGGCAGATACGTCCGCCGGTTTGACGAACTATCAGAACAACGCGCTGCAGTTATCGGCCGGCGCATCGGTGCCGCTCGCGCAACTGCAGGCGCCGCCGCTTACTTCCGCTGCGTCGGGCAGCGCCGTGGCGAGCGCGCAGGCCGCGATCGCCGCCGATGCGCAGCAGGTCGCACCGGTCATGCACTACGCGCCGGGCGACGGCCCCGACAGTACGCAATGAATTTGCGCGCGACGCGCACCAGGTGTTCCTCCCCCCGCCACAACAACAAAGGTGACATAACTATGACTTCACCAAGCCGTCGTCGTTTCTTGCAATCCGTCGCATCGTCGGCAGGTGCTGCCGCGGCCATGACCGCGCTGCCCGATTCGATCCGCAAGGCCCTCGCCGTGCCGGCCGCTTCGCGCACCGGCACCATCAAGGACATCGAGCATATCGTTGTCTTCATGCAGGAGAACCGCTCGTTCGACCACTACTTCGGCCATATGCGCGGCGTACGCGGTTATAACGACCGCTTCCCGATCCCGCTGCCGGGCGGCCAGCCGGTGTGGTTCCAGCCGTCGAAGGCCGACGCGACCAAGCCGGTCGTGCCGTTCCACCTCGACACCACGACCACCAGCGCGCAATGCCTGGGCGACCTCGACCACTCGTGGTACAAGACGCACGCCGCGATCAACAACGGCATCTACAACGCGTGGCCGGCGAACAAGACGGATATGACGATGGGCTACCATCTGCGTACCGATCTTCCGTTCCACTACGCACTGGCCGACGCGTTCACGATCTGCGACGCGTACTACTGCTCGATGCCCGGCCCGACGCACCCGAACCGCGCGTACCTGATGACCGGTATGGTCGATCCGGACGCGACGCAAGGCGGCCCGCTGCTCGACAACAACGATTTCGTGGACGGCGACAAGCCGCCCCAGTATCAGCTGCTGTCGTGGGAAACCTTCCCGGAAGTGCTGCAGAAGGCCGGCGTGACGTGGCAGGTGTATCAGCAGGGGACCGACGGCAGCGACCCGCTGACCGGCAACTACGGCACCAACATCCTGCAGAACTTCACGAACTTCATCAACGCGCAGCCGGGTTCGGACCTGTACAACCGCGCGCAGACGGTGCGCACGATCGATCAGCTGAAGGCCGACGTGCTGGCCAACCAGCTGCCGCAGGTGTCGTATCTGTGCCCGCCGGCCGCTTACTCCGAGCACCCGTCGTACACGCCGGCATACGGCGCCGAGTACACGTCGATGATTCTCGACGCGTTGACGTCGAACCCGGAAGTGTGGAGCAAGACGGTTCTGTTCATCATGTACGACGAGAACGACGGCTTCTTCGATCACCTGCCGCCGCCGCAAGTGCCGACCACGCGCGCTCAAGGTCTGTCGACGGTCACCACCGAAGGCGAGATCCACAACAAGATCAACCCGACCGGCCGCGGCGGTACGTACACGGTCGACAACCTGCCGTACGGCCTCGGCACGCGCGTGCCGATGACGATCGTGTCGCCGTGGACCAAGGGCGGCTTCGTGTGCTCGGAAGTGTTCGACCATACGTCGGTGATCCGCTTTATCGAAAAGCGCTTCGACGTGAAGTGCAAGAACATCACGAAGTGGCGCCGTGCGGTGTGCGGCGACCTGACCTCGGCGTTCGACTTCCGCACGCCGGACGCGACCATCCCCGCGCTGCCGGACACCAGCAACTACAAGGCGATCGCCGACGCGCAGTGCAAGTCGCAGCCGAAGCCGGTGGTGCCGGCCGTGCCGGGTCCGGTCGATCCGCAGGAGCCGGGCATCCGCTTCGCGCGTCCGCTGCCGTATGAAGTGCACGTGAACAGCAAGCTCGACACCAGGCGCAACGTGCTCGAACTGACCTTCGGCAACACCGGCTCGGTCGGCGCGCACTTCTACGTGTACTCGGCGAACCGCACCGATGGTCCGTGGCGCTACACGGTCGAAGACGGCAAGTCGCTGACCGACCAATGGGACCTGTCGCTGACGAGCGGCGAGTACCAGTTCACGGTGTTCGGCCCGAACGGATTCGTGCGCCGCTTCAACGGCGACGTGACGGACGACATGCAGGCCGCTGCGAAGGGCAAGGGCAAGGCCAAGGTCGCGCTGCCGGAAGTCAAGGCGCACTACGACGTGGCCAACGGCAACCTCGTGCTGAAGTTCACCAACAAGGGCGACAGGAACGCGCGCCTGTCGGTGGCCGACAACGCGTACGGCGCCAAGGTCAAGCCGGTCATCGTGCCAGCGGGCGAGACGGTCGAGGAGAAGTGGGTTCTCGCGTCGAGCCACCACTGGTACGACCTGACGGTGACCGACAACGACGACGATTCGTACCAGCGTCGCCTTGCCGGCCACATCGAAACCGGCAAGCCGAGCATCACGGATCCGGCGGCAGTCGCGCCGGTGATGACGGGCTGGTAAGCTCGTTGCGCGCGCAACGACGCGCGCGATGAATCGCAGACCGGGTGGCAGACGATGCCCCGCCGCGGCCTGATGCCGTGGCGGGGCATTTGCCGTTTTATCGACGGATTTTAAAAGCGGGATAATTCGCGAATGGTTTGTGGGTGGCTTTTTTAAAGCACGAGATTAATAAGGCACGGTGATTTTTTGCTAACAAAGCCGTAATTGATGCACTGCAATCTGAAAATAAAAATCCCGCTGTTGTGATTTTGAAAGCAGATTGAATTGCCGGGTGAACGGGTGATGCGTGGCGCATGCCGTGCGTATGGTTCGGGCGTTTCTTTATTTCAAATCGCGCTGACGAACGCGGGCAAGCGGGCTCAAGCGAGCTCAAGCGTGACCGAAGCGCCGCGCTCAACCGGACTTCTCGGCCAGCCGCGGCGGCGACGGCGCCGCGTTGGTCGCCGCGTGCAGGCATTGCTCGACCAGTTCCGCGTAGCCGTTCACGTTAGCGGTGCCGTTCAGCGGGTTGGTGTCGCTGTCGCGTTCGGTCTGGCCGCTGCCGATGCCGACGATCAGTACCGCGGCCGGCGCCCGCTCACGGATGCGCCGCACCAGATTGCGCAGATACGGCGGCGCTTCGGACGCGTCGAGCGTCACGATGCAGATGATCGGCGCGCCTTCGATCATGCCCGACTCGACGCTGCCCTTGCGGAACTGCGCGTACTGCGCGGACGACGTCGGAATGCCGCGGCGCGCAAGCAGTTGCACGGCGATCGTGGTGCAGACTTCGTCGAACGCGCCGCGGCCGGCAATGCATACCACCCGCACGCCGGGCAACAACTGCGGCTCGGCGTCGCCGCCAGGTTCAGCGCTGCCGCTGTCGGTACCGGCTTCGCGGCTGGCGGACGTCTGCGTTTCCGTGCGCGCCTGCACCGGCGCCTCTGCCTGCTCGAGATTCTCGACGATGTCGAGCAGCGTTTCGTTCATCCGCGCCAGCTGCTCGGGTGCGAACACGCCGCGCAGCGCATCGTTGCGCGCAAGGCGCAGACCTTCGCGGGCGACATCGTCGTAGTACTGCTCGAGCGGCAGCTCTTTCAACAGCCGGTCGGCCTGCACGATCGCCTCGTGCGGATCGTCGGCAAGCAGCCGCTGATAGAAATTCTGCGCAGGCGTGAGGGCCGGCTGGTCGCCGAGCAGCACCGTCAGGAAACGCAGGCGCTCGGCGTAGCGGCCGAGCGTGACGAGACACAGCGTCAGCGGCGTCGACAGCACGAGGCCGATCGGCCCCCACAGCCAGCTCCAGAAAATCGCCGCCACGACCACCGCGAGCGGCGACAGCCCCGAGCGGTGCCCGTACAGCAGCGGCTCGACGACCTGGCCCGCCATCACGTCGACGACCACGAACAGCACCAGCGTCGCGACGGCCATGGTCCACTGCGGTTGGATCGCGGCGGCGAGAATAAACGCGAGCAGCGCGGCGATCCATGTGCCGATGTACGGCACGAAGCGCAACAGCGCGGTGAGTACGCCGAACAGCAACGCGCCGGGCACGCCGATGATCGCGAGGCCGAGTGCGATCACCGTACCGGCGCCGACGTTCACGCCGAGCTGCGCGACGAAGTAGCGCGACAGGCGGCTTGCCGCATCGTTGATCGCGGTGGTGGTGCGGTGCAGGTCGCGCGCGCCGAACAGCCGGATCAGCCGGTCGCGCAGATCCTCGCGTTGCAGCAGGATGAAGATCGTCACCACCAGCACGATGAAGGTTGTCTCGATCGGTCCGATGACCGGCGTGAACACTTTTTGCGCGACCTGCAGCGGCGACGGTATCGGTTCGTGCACTTCGACCGGCAGCGGTGCGGCGATGGTCGGCTTTTGCGAGCGGCCGGCTTCGTGCGGCACGACCGGATGATCCGGCGTAATGCGCGACAGCGCACCGGCCGCGCGCGTGAGCAGCGCGTCGGCGCGGCCGACGGTTTTTTCCTGCACGGTCTCGATCTTGTCTTCGATGGCGGCCTGGTATTGCGGCAGCGAGCCGGCCAGTTGCGCGATCTGTGCGGTGATCAGCGCGCCGATCGCAAGCAGCGAGATCAACGCGACCATCACCGCGACGAAGATCGACGGCAACTGTCCGAAGCGCAGCCGTCGCAACAGGCTGACCAGCGGCGCGAGCAGAAAGCTCAGCAATACCGCGAGCGTGATCGGAATCAGCACCTCGCGGCCGAAGTACAGGCCGCCCACCAGCACGACCGCCGTGATCACCGACGTCAGCCCTTGCAGGCCGGGCGTACCCGGCGGGTAGACGCGATTCGGCGGTCGTTGCGGCGGGAGCGGCAGTTTCATCGGGTTGGCCCTGGTGTTGTACGTGCGGCAGCTGTTGCCGGCCGCAAGCGTGTTGCCGGTGCGGCAGAAGCTGTGCTGTGCGGCAATGTGTCGTGCGGCCAGCCTTAGGGAAGCAAGAGATGCGCCTGGTGGCGCGAGCGACAGGGGCAGCGGCGGGATGACGCCGTTTTCTGTGGGATAAACGGTTGCGACGGGCGGCGCCGGCGGGGTTGGTGTGGGCGGGCGCGTGTGAGCAGGTAACCGGGCGAACGGTGTGCGCGGGCGGGCCGGGGTGCTTGCGCGCGTGTGATTGCTACAAAGCCCGGGCAAACGCTCCCAGCACATTCGCTGTCTGCACGAGGCCTTGGGTTGCCAACATGTCGAGATAGGCGCCGACGGATTTTGGCGGCCGCTTCAGCGCACCGCGATGCGCGGCTACGGCTTCCAGCACTTTCGCAGCATGCAGGTCGAACAGTTCGAAGACGAAGTCGTCTGGATGTTGCGCAGACACGCCGTGCTTCTTCAGCGCCTCGGCGGGAAAATCCTTCAGATTGAACGTGACGATCAATTCGGCGCCGGCATGCATCGCGGCCGCCAGCACGTGGCGATCGTCCGGGTCAGGCAGCTCGACGGCGGGAATCAGGTGTTCGAAGTTTTCGACCAGCGCCTCACGCACGTGTGCATCCATCAACTGGCGCGTACGTGCGATTGCTTCCGGATTCAGGTCTTTGCGCTTTTCGAGCACATTGCGGGTCCACTCGTCGTGATCATGTTGCTCCAGCGGGCGCGATACAGGTCGGTCAGCGCGAGGCGCATCAGCAGGTCGCGCAGCGGAGCGGGGTAGAGCACGCAGGCGTCGTAGATTACCGTGAAGTTTGACGCCATCGATCAGTAGCCCATCCCAAGCTCCTGCGCCTGGGCCGCGAGGTCGTCGAGTGCGCGGGTGCGAGCTTCGTCGGTGCGCTTCTTGTATTCGATCACGTCCTGGTATCGAACGCGGCGATGCGTGTTGACGCGCCGGAACGGGATTTCGCCTTTCTCGAGCAACTGCACGAAGTAAGGCCGCGATACGTTGAGCAAGTCCGCGGCTTCCTGCGTGGTCAGTTCCGCGTGAATCGGGATGATCGACACCGCGTTGCCCTGGCCGATTTCCGAAAGCACGTCGACCAGCAGCTTTACCACGGTGGTGGGCAATTGGATGCTGCGCATTTCTCCGTTGTCGTCCTTGAAGTCGAACTGTTGCGTCTCGGCGCGGCTGGTGAGCGCGACGGCCAGGTTGCGGCTGGATTCGCGGGCTATCTCGATTTCGCGCGCGGAGGGTATAGCGGTGGAGGCGGTGGTGGTGGTCATGGCGGGATTCCGGTCTCTCGTCTGGCAATTTTAATTCGAAACAATCGAAGCGCGCAACCAATTCGAAATATCCGAAACAGGCGTTTTTTCACCTCGGCGCGTCAACCCACGTGCCGCGGGCCGCAGCTTCGT
Organism: Paraburkholderia sp.; assembly: GCA_035536055.1. Lineage (GTDB taxonomy): Bacteria > Pseudomonadota > Gammaproteobacteria > Burkholderiales > Burkholderiaceae > Paraburkholderia. The sequence continues at coordinate 9,836 of DATLOW010000230.1, forward strand.
CAATGCGGCTGCGCCAGTTCCACGCACGCCAGCGCGGCGCGTGCCGCAGCGGTGGTTTCTTCGGTGCACCGATAGACGCTCTGGTCGCGTTGCAGATAAAACTCACGGTTCAGCGCTGGCCCGCTCTGATACACGGCCACCGAAACCAGTCGATAGCCGTTCTGAACGAGCGTCTGCATGGTGGTCAGGTCGTCGGGCTCTTTCCATTGCGATGCGTGGCCGGGCGTTCCCACAGCACGGGCCGGCGAGGTCGGCTCGACGGTCGCGGATGCGGCAAGACTGGCGATCGAGAGCGTGCCGAATGCGACGGCGGCGAGGGTTTTTTTCATCGAGTCTCCGGGGCGGGGTGGGCGGCGTCACGTTGTGACAGGCATGTTACGCACAGGTTTCGCAACCAGGGCGCCACGCGGGCCGACGCAACCCCCGGGACATCAGCAGCACGCAGCGCGAAACCATCGCGCATGATCCGCAAGCCGCGTTAAAGAATCTGCAAGGCAGCGCCGATATGACGTTCAACCCATGTCATAAGAGGCGTACAACAATGAGCATTCAAGGCATTCAGAGCGTTGGCGCGGCGGCCGCCGCCGCAGCCGCAACGGCCAGTCCGGATCCGTTCGACCCGAAGAACAAGACCGCCGATGCTTCGACCCAGGACACCGCGGGCAACACGAGCGCATCGGGCAGTACCACCACACAGCCGGGCTCGCCAACCCAGCACACCGGCAAGCACGGCGCCGGCGGCGCGGCGGGCGCGTCGAAGGCGAATTCCGCTTCGTCGGATCCGGCGCTCGAGGCACTGAAGCAGCTGATCGAACGGTTGCAAAAGCAGATTGCGGCCGTGGCGGCGCAACTCGCCGCGGCGGCTTCTCATCCCGGCCCGGCGGGCAGCCCGAATCCCGCCGTGCAGGCGCTGCAAGGCGAACTGCAGGCGCTGCGCGGCGCGCTGGTGCAAGCCGTCGCCAAGCTCGCCGAATACATGATGCAGTCCGGACAGAGCACCGGGCTTGTCAACGAACAGGCGTAAGCGCAGCGCCGGCGCGACCGTTGTCAACGCAACCACCGCCATGGCCGCAAAGAGCGCAAAAGGCCGCGGCCGGTGCGATCGCTATACCGGCTAGCCCTGATCGCCGCCCCCCACCGGCAATACGCTGCCGGTGATGTACGAAGCCTCATCCGAGGCAAGAAACAGAATCGCGCCGACCTGCTCGTCGATCGTGCCGTAGCGGTGCATCGGGCTCGACGCGAGCGTCTGTTCGACGATCCCCTGGTACCATTGCGCATCCTGCGCGCTTTGCGCTTCGCGGTTGCGCGGCACGCGGCGCGGCGGCGCTTCGGTGCCGCCGGTCGCCACTGCGTTGACGCGAATCCCGTTCGCCGCATGTTCGAACGCAAGGCTCGCGGTGAGCGCATTCACGCCGCCTTTGGAGGCCGCATACGGCGCGCGATAGATGCTGCGCGTCGCAATCGACGACACGTTGACGATCGCGCCGCGCTGCTGCGCGATCATCGCGGGCAGCACGGCGCGGCTGCACCACAGCGTCGGAAACAGCGAGCGGCGCACTTCGGCTTCGATCTGCGCGGCGTCGTAGTGCTGATACGGTTTGGTCCAGATCGTGCCGCCGACGTTGTTGATCAGGATGTCGATGCGGCCGAACGCATCGAGCGCAGTGCGCGCCAGCGCGGCCGCGCCATCCCATGTTTCCAGGTCGGCGACGTGCGCGAGGCAGCGTGCGCCCGTCACGGCAACTTCCGCCGCCACTTCGTGCACCAGCGGCGCGCGGTCGCACAGCACGACAATCGCGCCCTGCGCGGCGGCCTCGCATGCAACGCCGCGCCCAATGCCTTGCGCGGCGCCGGTGACGATCATCACCTTGTCATCGAAACGCTTGCTGGTATTCATCGCAATCCAGTTCAAGATCAGGCAGCCTCAGTGACGACGGCGGCAGCGCCATGCAGTGTGCGGCCGGTCTTGTCATCGCCGGCAACCGCACCGGCCGCGGCCGCCGCCGAAAATTTTTCATGGAAGAATCCGGCCGGCGTGACGCCGCTTTGATCCAGCCAGCCGCGCACCGCATCGACCATCGCCACCGGGCCGCACAGATAGACGTCGACGTCGCCGCCGTTGAGCCAGTCCGGCTCGACATGCGCGGTCACATAGCCCTTGCGCGGATGCGTGCTCGCCGTATCGGCCACGCAGGTGCGGTATTCGAACGACGCGAGCTGGCGCCGCGCCGCGTCGAGTTGCGCGAGCGCGACCAGATCGGGATCGCGGGTGACGCCATACACCATCCGCACCGGCTGCTGCACGTTCTGTGCAGCGAGTACCTCGAGCATCGACAGGAACGGCGCGATGCCGGTGCCGCCGGCGAGCAACAGCAGCGGACGTTGTGCGTCGCGCAGATAGAACGCACCGTACGGCCCCGAAAACGCGACGCGTTGCCCCGGCTGCGCGTGGCGGTCGAGCCACGTGCTCATCCGGCCGTTCGGCACGTTGCGCACCACGAACGACACGCGTGCCGCACCGGGCGCCGAGCTGAACGAATACGGCCGCACCACGTCGCCGCCGGGCAGCTCGAGGTTCACGTATTGGCCGGCGAGGAAGCGCAACGCATCCGGCGCATCGACGTCGATCGAAAAGCCGAGCGTCGAATCGGACAGCCGGTCGACCTGCGCGAGCGTGCCTGCGTGCCGCGCGACGCCGGTCTTGCAGGCGGCCGACGAAGCCGGCACGCGAATCACGCAGTCCGAGCGCGGCCGCGTCTGGCACGCGAGAATATGGCCTCGTGCGGCGTCTTCCGCGCCGAGCGCTTCTTCGATATAGCTCGACTCGGGCAGATCGTAGCGGCCCGATTCGCACCGGCCGCGGCAGGTGCCGCATGCGCCGTCGCGGCAGTCGAGCGGGATGTTGATGTTCTGCCGGTAAGCGGCGTCGGCGAGCGTTTCGTCTTCGCGGCAGCCGATGAAGCGGGTCACGCCGTCTTCGAACTGCAGTGCGATGCGGTGTTCCATGTGAGGCTCCTTCGTCGAGGCGGCGCGTTGCATGTCCGGGCCTGCGGCGCGCGCGCCCGCTGATGGCGACCGGCTGGTGCCGGACGCGCGGTCAGATGTGGTAGATGTCGATCACCTGATTGATGTAGTCGTTCTTCAACACGACATACTTGTTCAGGATCTGCGCGCGCTCGCCGCGAAAATCGATCACGTAGCGCGACATGCCGAAGTAGCTGTAGTTGGTCTTGTAGCGATGGCTCAGCGTGTGCCAGTTGAAGCGCACCGTGTACACGCCGTCGTCGGCCTGTTCGATCTCGAGGTTCGACAGGTTGTGGCTGGTGCGCGTGTCGGGCATCGTCGCGCTCGAGCGTTCGGTCTTGATGCGGAACACGCGGTCTTCGAGGCCCTGGCGGTTCGGATAGTAGATCAGCGAGATCTCGCGCTGCGGGTCGGTGACGAGCTGGTCATCGTCGTCCCACGACGGCATCCAGAACACCGCATCCGGGTGATAGCAGGCGAGCCACTCGTCCCAGGCTTCGTCGTCGAGCAGACGGCACTCGCGGTACAGAAACGCCTGAATCTGCGCAATGGTGGGCGCGTTTGCGCTGCTCGTGCGGTTCATGCTGCGCTCCTCGCGGGACCTTCGGCCGCTGCGGCGGCGAGCGCCTTGCGCATCGTCTGCACCCAGTAGCGGTGCTGGATCGTGTACAGGCCTTCGTCTTCGGTCTTCACGCCGCTCATCAGCGGCTTCAGGCCGATGCGCTGCGCAGCCTCGTCTGCTCCGTCGATCCAGTGCGTCGCGCCGCGGCACATGTCGTTCCATTCGACCGCGCGCGCCGCGTAACCCTGCTGGCAGGCGCGAAATTCTTCGAGGTCGTCCGGGGTCGCCATGCCGCTGACGTTGAAGAAATCTTCGTACTGGCGAATCCGCCGTGCGCGTGCCGCGTCGCTTTCGCCCTTCGGCGCGATGCAGTAGATCGTCACCTCGGTCCGGTTCACCGCCAGCGGCCGCAGCACGCGGATCTGCGAACCGAACTGGTCCATCAGATACACGTTCGGGTACAGGCACAGGTTGCGCGAGTTCCGGATCATCCAGTCGGCGGTTTCGCTGCCGCAGCGCGCCGCGAATTCGTCGCGGCGGCTGAAATTGGGCCGGTCTTCGGGGTTCGCCCAGCGCGACCACAGCAGCATATGGCCGTGCTCGAACGCATAGAACCCGCCGCCCTGACGGCCCCAGCTGCCCGCATCCATCGCGCGGATCGCGTCGACGCGTGCGTTTTCCTGCTTGCGATGGCTGGTGGTGGCCGCGTAGTTCCAGTGCACCGCCGACACGTGATAGCCGTCCGCGCCATTCTCGGCGGTCAGCTTCCAGTTGCCTTCGTACGTATACGTCGACGCGCCGCGCAACACTTCGAGACCGTCTGCCGACTGGTCGACGATCATGTCGATGATGCGCGCCGCTTCGCCCAGATAGTCGGCGAGCGGCGGCACATCGTCGTTCAGGCTGCCGAACAGAAAGCCGCGATAGTTTTCGAAGCGCGGCACACGCTTCAGATCGTGCGAGCCCTCGTGATTGAAGCACTCGGGGTAGCCGGCTTCGTTCGGGTCCTTCACCTTCAGCAGCTTGCCGCTGTTGTTGAAGGTCCAGCCGTGAAATGGGCACGTGAAGGTCGCCTTGTTGCCGCGCTTGTAGCGGCACAGCATCGCGCCGCGGTGCGTGCACGCATTCATCAGCGCATTCAGTTCGCCCTGACGGTTGCGCGTGATCACCACCGGCTGGCGGCCGATATAAGTCGTGTAGTAGTCGTTGTTGGCGGGAATCTGGCTCTCGTGCGCGAGGTAGATCCAGTTGCCTTCGAAAATGTGCTGCATCTCGAGTTCGAACAGCGCTTCGTCGGTGAAGGCGCTGCGATGCAGGCGGTAGTCGCCGCGCACCTTGTCTTCGACGAGGTAGTCGTCGATATGCGCGAGCTGCGGGCTGCGGACCGGATAGATCGGGATCATGGGCGTTGTCTCCTATGCCTGCCGGCGCCTTTCGCGGATCGCGGTTCGATGCCCGAAAGGTATAATCTTTGTCAGCGGAGGCGGTGAAAACAGAGTAATCGGCGCAGGTTCAGCCCGTCCAACACTGAATTAGTATCGCGTCTATATCCGGGAGGTATCGTCATGGAGCTGCGCCATCTGCGCTACTTCGTCGCGGTGGCCGAGGAGCGCAATTTCACGCGCGCCGCGCAGCGGCTGCATATCGCGCAGCCGCCGCTGAGCCGCCAGATGCAGCAGCTCGAAGAGGTGCTCGGCGTCGCGCTGTTCGTGCGCAATTCGCGGCCGGTCGAGTTGACCGACACGGGCCGCTTCTTCTATTCGCACGCCGTGCAGCTGCTCGCGCAGATGACCGAACTCGAATCGATGACGCGCCGCGTCGGCAAGATCGAGCGCAGCCTGTCGGTGGGATTCGTCGGCTCGACGCTGTACGGCATGCTGCCGAAAATCATCCGGCGCTTTCGCGACGAACATCGCACGATCGAGCTGACGCTGCACGAAATGTCGACGATGGATCAGATCCAGGCGCTGAAGGACGGGCGCATCGACGTCGGCTTCGGGCGCATCCGGCTCGAAGATCCGCGCATCCGGCGCATCGTGCTGCGCGAAGAGCGGATGATCGTCGCACTGCCGCTCGGGCATCCGCTGCTCGACGCCGGCGCTGCGCTGTCGCTGCACGACCTGTTAAGCGAGACGCTGATCATTTTCCCGAAGGCGCCACGGCCGAGCTACGCGGACCAGGTGCTCGCGGCGTTTCACGACCGTGGGCTCAAGCCCGAGCGTATCTACGAGACGCGCGAACTGCAGATCGCGCTCGGTCTGGTCGCGGCCGGCGAGGGCGTATCGGTGGTGCCGGGCAGCGTGTATGGTCTGAAGCGCGACGACGTCGGCTACAAGGAACTCGATGACCCGAACCTCGTGTCGCCGATCATCATGAGCACGCGGCTGCTCGACGAATCGGCCGACCTGCGCGCGATGCTCGAGCTGATCTATCAGCTCTACGACGAGGCGAAGATGGACTATCTGCCGCCGCCGGAAGAGCGCGGCGACGCCTGAAACGACGAGGCCCGGCGGGGTTGCCGCCGGGCCTCGGGGTTGCCGCTATCGATCATTCGGCCGGCTTCAGTTGCGCCACCGCGTTACGCAGCGCGGTGCGCAAGCCTTCTTCGACCACCGGATGGTAGAACGGCATTTCCAGCATGCCGTCGACCGTCAGGTTCATCTGCAGCGCCCAGGCCAGCAGGTGCGCGATGTGCTCGGCATCGGGCCCGATCCATTCGGCACCGACGAAGCGCCGCGTCGCCTTGTCGACGTACACGTGCATCAGGCCTCGATTGCGCAGCATCACTCGGCTGCGGCCCTGGTCTTCGAAGCTCACCACGCCTGCCACGAAGCTGTCCGGCGCCAGATCCGCATGGCGTGCGCCGACCATCGCGATGCCCGGGTCGGAGAACACCACCGAGATCGGCGCGCGGCGTACGAGGCGACTGACCAGCGGAAAGTGCGCGGCATTGTTGCCGGCCGCGCGGCCTTCGTCGGCGGCTTCGTGCAGCAGCGGCAGCACGTTGTTCGCGTCGCCGGCCACGAACACCGCATGGTTGCCCGCTTGCAGCGTGCGCGGGTCGTACACCGGCACGCCTTGCGCGTCGAGTTCGAGCGTGGTGTTCTCGAGTCCGAGCTTGTCGACGTTCGGCCGGCGGCCCGCGGTGACGAGCACATAGTCGAACGTATCTTCGGTCGCGTTGCCGTCGCTCGTGCGATAACGCAGATGCACGACATCGCCTTCGCGCGTGGCGGCTTCCACTTCCGCGTGCGGCACGAAATGCAGCGCTTCGCTGAAGGTCTTCTGTGCGTAGTCCCGGATCGCCGGGTCGGTCAGCGGGCCGACGCTATTGCGGGCCAGCAGCGTCACGTCGACGCCGAGCCGCGACAAAGCCTGACCCAGTTCGAGTCCGATCACGCCGGCGCCGATCACCGCGACCTTGCGCGGCAGGTCGTCCCAACTGAACACGTCGTCGTTGACGATCGCGCGGTCGCCGAGCGCACGGTACAGCGCCGGCACGTACGGCGACGAACCGGTCGCGATCACGACACTGCGCGCATGCACGCGGGTGTGGTCGCCGACCTGCAGCAGATTGTCGTCGACGAACTGCGCGTAGCCGGTCAGGCGGTCTTCGGCGGGAATCGCATCGACGCTCTCCACCACGAAGCCGACGAAACGGTCGCGCTCGCTCTTCACGCGCTGCATCACTTCGCGCCCGTCGATGCGGATCGCCCCGTCGACATGCACGCCGAACGGTGCGCCACGATGCGCGGCGTGCGCGGCTTCTGCCGCGGCGATCAGCAGCTTCGACGGCATACAGCCGACGCGTGCACAGGTCGTACCGTGCGCGCCGCCTTCGATCAGCAGCGCCGAAGCGCCGGCTGCCTTCGCGGCGCGATACGCCGGGAGTCCGGCGCTGCCTGCGCCGATTACTGCAACATCGATATGAATCGTCTTCATGCTGTTGCTCCAATCCGTTATGCGCCCGGTGCTGTCTGCTGCGCATGATGTTCGCTGCGGCGCCGGGCAGTGGTCCAGTAGAATCCACCTGCATTGCCTTAACGTCACTGTATGGCGAGCATTGCGCAACTTGAATCCTCGAATGGCTCAACAAATTGCTCAAACGTCTCATATGGATCTGCTAAGCCGTTTTCTTTCGCTGACGCCGGTGCGCGGGCGTATCGACGAGCGTTGCCGTTTCGGCGCGCCGTGGGCGATCGAGGTCGGCACGGTCGGGATCCACGAAATCCAGTATCACGTGCTGCTGGAAGGCGAGGCGGTGCTCGAGGACGGCAACGGTCCGCCGCAGAAGCTCAAGGCCGGCGACGTGATCCTGTTTCCGACGCGCAGCCCGCACCGGCTGCACGACGGTAGCGGCGCCGCGCCGGTGCCCGCGGTCAAGCGGCGCAACATCACGCTGACGGTGGCGGAGAACGGCGGCTCGGGCCATCACGCCGACGTGCTGTGCGGACGCCTGCTGCTGGGCGCAGTGCCCGACCGGTTGCTGCGCGACCATCTGCCGGCGCGGCTTGTCGTTAGCACCGCGCCGGCGTTATCCGCGCTGCCGGGTGCTGCAGGTGGCGCGGCTGACAGTGCCGCAGCTGAAGGGGCCGAAGCTGCAGGCACGCAGGCCAATGCCGCGCGCGACAGCGTGGCCGGCTCGCGTCTCGCGCGCATCGTCGGCTTGATGCGCGAAGAGGCGCTCGACGAAAGCCCCGGCAGCGAGTCGCTGATCAACTATCTGTCCGCGGCGCTATTCGCGTTGACGTTGCGCTTTGCCAGCGAAGGCGTAGCGCCGCCGCATGGGCTACTGGCGCTCGCGCGGCAGCCGCGTCTGCAGGCGGCATTGTCGGCGATGTTCGACGCGCCCGGTGAACCGTGGACGCTCGACCAGTTCGCCGCGCTGTGCAACATGTCGCGCGCGACTTTCGTGCGGCAGTTTCAGGATGCGATCGGCCGCTCGGCCACCGACGTGCTGACCGAAGTCCGCATGACGCTGGCGGGCCGCGCGCTGTTGCAGACCAACGATTCGGTCGGCGAGATCGGCGCGTCGGTCGGCTATCAGTCGGAAGCCGCGTTCCAGCGTGTGTTCAAGCGGCATATCGGCGTGACGCCGGCGCGCTGGCGCGCATCGGGCGGCAACCTGCAGCCGCAGTGAGGCTGCGCCGCTATCCGTTTTTTCTTCTTCTGAAAGCGGGTCGCGCGCGGGACGCCGCTCTGCGCGCCTGCTGCACAGCTTTCCACCTGCTTGAGCGCCTGCCTGAGCGCCTGCCTGAGCGCCTGCTTCTGCGCGCTCGCCGCGCTGCTCTATACGTTTTCCTTTGGCGGCCCGCCGCATGACTGCGGCGCGTGGCGATTCGCATCGTGAGCCGATCGAGCAAATTCTTGAGCCGGACCGCGATTATCGGACGGCGAGTCAACTCATATAGTTCACTCACGCCGCCAATCACGGCGCGACGAATCAAACAGGATTCGTTGCACGCTCAACAATTCATTGTTTCGGAGAAACATCATGGCACGCATTCCGGCACTTTCGATCGGTCAAGCCCCGGCCTCGGCGCAAGCGTCGTTGCACGCAGTCGAAAAGGCAATGGGCTTTCTGCCCAACACGTTCAGGACGCTGGCGCACTCGCCGGCCGCGCTCGGCGCCTATCTGCAGGCGCAACAGCAACTCGGCAAGGGCGAGCTGCGCGCGGCTGAACGCGAGAGTGTCGCGCTGGCGGTATCGCAGGTGAGCGGCTGCGAATACTGTCTCGCGGCGCACTCGATGTTCGCCGGCAAGGCGGGCATGTCGGATGAAGAAATCCGCGCGGTCCGCAACGGCGAAGGCAATGCGATTGCGCGACTGGCGAGCCGCATCGCTCAGGAACGCGGCCGCATCAACGACGCCGACCTTGCCGCGGCGCGCGCCGCAGGGCTGACCGACAGCAAGATCGTCGAGATTGTCGCAATTGCCGCACAACTGACTTTCACTAACTACCTCAACAATCTGGCAGCAACGGACGTAGACTTTCCCGCTGTTCCAGTCTGAGCGTCGACGTCAGCTGGTTATGCATGATGGTCCCCACTCAATGGAGATAACAATGTCCGCAATCACGATCTACACGACGCCTTCGTGCCCGTACTGCATCGCGGCCAAGGCACTGCTGCGCGGCAAGGGCGCCGCATTCGAAGAAGTCAATATCGAAGGCGATCGCCAGACGGCGCTGGCGCTGATGGAGCGCACCGGCCGCCGCACGGTGCCGCAGATCTACATCGGCGACACGCACGTGGGCGGTTTCGACGATCTGCGTGCACTCGATGCGCGTGGCGGTCTCGATCCACTGCTAAGCGGTAACGCGTGAGATCGGGAAGCAGCAGGTCGCTTCACGTCGCTGGTTTCGCGCAGTAGCCTGTCGTATCACCGTTGCGCCGGCATCGTAGTGCTCGATGCCGGCGCAACGCGCTTCTGGTCCCGCTTCTTCCCCGCTTCTTCCCCGCTTCTCGTTTCCCCCTCCCGCCCCGCAACTGGCCCTCAATAGGGGCCTGCAATGCCGCAGTCGGTCCGGCCCCGGCTGAGCGCGGCTTGCAACAACCCGCGTGCATCTTTTCACTGCGTCAACGCCGCACTTTGCGTGCTGCCGCACACATGCGCATAAGGTTGTGCGGACAACCAATCGTCTTGCGCGTCGCTTACGGGTAACTCCGCATGGTGACGCCGAGCTTACGATTTCTATACTGGCTACCGGAATGAAGTGCCCTGCGCATACACGCTGCGCACGGCATTCACCCGGCTCGCGGCGGCGGTCGTCGACCTGTCGTTGCACCAGAAAACAGCATAAAGCTACGGAGACGACGATGAGACTTCGCCTGAAAAGCGTTGCGGGTGCGCTCGCACTTTCGCTTGCGATGTGTGCCACTGCCGCTTATGCCGCAGACCCGATCAAGATCGGCGTCGATGGTCCGTTCACCGGCGGCTCGTCGTCGATGGGCGTCAGCATGCGCGACGGCGTGCGGCTCGCGACCGCCGAAATCAACAAGGCCGGCGGCGTGCTCGGCCGGCAGATCGTGCTGGTCGAGCGCGACGACGAAGCGAAGAACGAACGCGGCGTGCAGATCGCGCAGGAACTGATCAACAAGGAAAAAGTGGTCGCGGTGGTGGGCTATATCAACACCGGCGTCGCGCTCGCGTCGCAGCGCTTTTTCCAGGAAGCGAAGATCCCCGTCTTCAACAACGTTGCGACCGGCAGTGTCGTGACCAAACAGTTCGCCGACCAGCCGGAAAACTACGTGTTTCGCAATTCGGCGGCCGACCGCATCCAGGCGCCGATGATCGTCGAAGAAGCGGTGGTCAAGCGCGGCTTCAAGAAGGTCGCGATTCTCGCCGACTCGACCAACTACGGTCAGCTCGGCCGCGAAGATCTGGAAAAAGCGCTTGCCGCGAAGGGCGTAAAGGCGGTGGCCGTCGAGAAGTTCAACATCAAGGACGTCGACATGACCGCGCAGCTGCTGAAGGCCAAAGAGGCCGGCGCGCAGGCCGTGCTCACGTACGGCATCGGCCCGGAGCTCGCGCAGATCGCGAACGGCATGGCCAAGCTCGGCTGGAAGGTGCCGCTGATCGGCAGCTGGACGCTGTCGATGGCGAACTATATCGATAACGCAGGCCCGAACGGCGAAGGCGCGCGCATGCCGCAGACCTTTATCCAGGAGCCGAACACCGCGAAGCGCAAGGCATTCATCGAAGCGTACCTGAAGGAATTCAAGCCGAAGAACAACCGCATCGATTCGCCGGTGTCGGCGGCGCAGGGCTACGACTCGGTGTACCTGCTGGCGGCGGCGATCAAGCAGGCCGGCACCACCGATGGTCCGAAAGTGCGCGAGGCGCTCGAAAACCTGAACGGCAAGGTGGACGGCGTGGTGATGGTGTATGACAAGCCGTTCACGCACGACGACCACGAAGCGATCAGCCCGAACGTGCCGGTAATCGGCGAAGTGAAGGGCGGCCGCGTGGTGTATGCATACGACGCCGACAAGCAGGGCGGCGGCCAGCTGCGCGCCAAGCAGGCCACCACGGCAGCCAACTGATTGCCTATGCCGTCCCGCCGAGCCGCGTCCGCCTGCCGGCGGGCGCGGCTTTATGTTGGACCCCTGATGTAGCGCAGCTGTCGACGTCGCATGTTGACGTCTTCGTTCGTTGAATTCGCAGCGGATCGACCATGGCCATCCTGCTTCAGCTTATCTACAGCGGTATCGCGCTCGGCATGATTTACGCGGTGATCGCGTTCGGCTATCAACTCACGTTCGCCACGTCGGGCACGCTGAATTTCGGTCAGGGCGACGCGCTGATGCTGGGCGCGCTGGTCGGCCTCACACTCGTGACGCTAGGCGTCAACTACTGGCTGATGATTCCGCTCGTGTGCCTGTTCGGCCTTGCGCAAGGCGCTTTCGTCGAACGCATCGGCGTGCGGCCGGCGATCAAGATCAAATCCGAGTTCGGCTGGATCATGTCGACCATTGCGCTCGGCATCATCTTCAAGAACGTCGCGGAAAACGTCTGGGGCCGCGACGATCTGCGCTTTCCGTCGCCATTGCCGGAGTCGCCGCTGCATCTGTTCGGCGCGAACGTGCTGCCGATGGAACTGCTGGTGGTGGGCGGCGCGCTGCTGATGATGCTCGCGGTCGAGTTCTTCAATCGCAAGTCGATCTTCGGCAAGGCCGTGGTCGCCACCTCGAACGATCGCGACGCGGCCGCGCTGATGGGCATCAACACCGGCCTCGTTATCACTTTCTCGTACGCGCTGTCGTCGCTGACCGCGGCGTTCGCCGGCGTGCTGATCGCGCCGCTCACGCTGACCGGTGCGACGATGGGCGCGGTGCTCGGCCTGAAGGCGTTCGCGGTGGCGATCATCGGCGGCTTGTCGAGCGGGATGGGCATCATCGTCGGCGGTGTGATTCTCGGCATTGCCGAGACCACCACCGGTTTTTATCTGTCGACCGGCTACAAGGACGTGCCGGGTCTCGTGCTGCTGCTGATCGTGCTCGCCATGAAGCCCGCGGGCCTGTTCGGCAAGACCGCGATCAAAAAGGTATGAGGTCCGCCGTGAACAAGAACACCATCAGGAACGCTGTCGCCATCGTGGCGGGGCTGATTGCGCTTGCGGTGTTTCCGCTGCTGTCGGGCAACCCGTACTACATCCACCTCGTCGAAACCATCATGATCTACGCGATCCTGCTGTTCGGTCTCGACATCGTGGTCGGTTATACCGGGCAGGTGTCGCTCGGCCATGCGGGGCTGTTCGGCGTCGGCGCGTACACGGCCGGCGTTCTGTTCATGAAGCTCGGCATGCCGTTCTACGTGACCGCGCCGCTCGCGATCGCGGTGACCGCTGGATTCGGCGCGATTCTCGCGCTGCCTGCGTTGCGCGTATCCGGTCCGTATCTGGCGATGGTCACGCTCGCGTTCGGCACGATCATCCAGATCCTGATCAACGAAATGGATTTTCTGACCAGCGGGCCGCTTGGCATCAAGATTCCGAAGCCCGCGTTCGGCGGCGCGCGGATGAACGAGACCGAGTATTACTGGCTGGTCGCCGCGCTGCTGGTGGTGTCGCTGGTCGTCGTGCACCGCGTGCTGAAGTCTCATCTGGGGCGCGCGTTCGAAGCGCTGCGCGACAGCCCGATCGCGTCGGACTGCATGGGCGTTTCGGTGTATCGCTACAAGGTGTACGCGTTCGTGATCAGCGCCGGCTTTGCCGGGCTAGCCGGCTGTCTGTATTCGTATTCGGAGCAGTACATCTCGCCGAATACCTACAACTTCGAGCTGACCATCCTGTTCCTGCTCGCGATCATCATGGGCGGCCGCAAGACGCGCAGCGGCGCGCTGCTCGGTTCGACGATCATCGTGCTGCTGCCGAAACTGCTCGACGACATCGCGTCGTTTCGCGTGGTCGCGACGATTCTGGCGGTGGCCGTCGTGCTCGGCGCGCTGTTCGCGCTCGCGCGCCACACCACCACGCCGCGCCGGGTCGCGATTCCGGTGCTCGGCACCGCCGGTCTCGCGGCGTTTTCGTACCGGATCGATGCGCTGACCGACTGGCGCCTGACGATCTTCGGCCTGATGATCCTGCTGGTCGTGTACTACCTGCAGGACGGGGTAGTCGGCTTCGTGCGCAAGTTCTTCATGCATGGGCGCGTGCGCACCGTCACCGTCAGCACCGAGCAGCCGGCCGAGATCGTTGCGGATGCAATCGTCGCGGTGCGCGACGGGAGCCGCGAGGACATTCTGAACGTGCGCGGCATCGTGATGCAGTTCAGCGGGCTGAAAGCGCTGAACGACGTCGATCTGGCCGTGCGGCGCGGCACGATTCACGGCTTGATCGGCCCGAACGGCTCGGGCAAGAGCACGATGATGAACGTGCTGACCGGCATCTACACGCCCACCGCAGGCAGCATCGAATACGCGGGGCAGCCGCTCGCCGGGCGCACGTCGGCCGATATCGCGTTGTCGGGTATCGCGCGCACTTTCCAGAACGTGCAGCTGTTCGGCGAAATGACCGCGCTCGAGAACGTGCTGGTCGGCCTGCATCACACGTTTCATTCGAACTTTGCGGACGTCGGCCTGCTGTCGCGCCGTTATCGCGCCGAAGAGCATGCGGCACGGGTGCGTGCGTTCAGCATGCTGCGCTTCGTCGGGCTCGACGGCGTGGCCGGCGAGGAGGCGCGCAGCCTGCCGTACGGCAAGCAGCGTCTGCTCGAAATCGCCCGCGCGCTGGCGCTCGATCCGCAGCTGCTGCTGCTCGACGAGCCGGCGGCGGGACTCACCGCGCCGGACATCAAGGAACTCGTGACCATTATCCGCAAGGTGCGCGATCACGGCATCACGGTGATGCTGATCGAGCATCACATGGATGTCGTGATGAACGTATGCGACACGGTGTCGGTGCTCGACTTCGGACAGAAGATCGCCGAGGGCAGGCCCGCCGAGATCCAGGCGGACGAGAAGGTGATCGAGGCGTATCTGGGCGGTATCGCCGCGTAAGCGGGCCGCGCGCAAACGCGGGCGATCCGCCGCGCAGGACACGCCACGCAGCCAACCCTCGCAACCTTCGTAAAACACGCTCAAACGGGACAACGCAATGCTATCGATCCGGAATCTGCACGCCGGCTACGGCAAGGTGAAAGTGCTGCATGGTATTTCGATCGACGTGCCGAAGGCATCCGTGGTGACCTTGATCGGCTCGAACGGCGCCGGCAAAACGACGACGATGCGCGCGATCTCCGGCATGATCCGCCCGAGCGAAGGCGAGATCACGATGGGCACGGGGTCGCACGCAAAGCGCATCGACGGGCTCGACTCGCATCGCATCGCGCGGCTCGGGCTGGCGCATTCGCCGGAAGGACGGCGTGTGTTCGCGACCATGTCGGTGACCGACAATCTGCTGCTCGGCGCATTTCCGCGTCTGACATGGTCGCGCCCGCGCGGCGACGTCGCTGCCGATCTGGAGCGCGCGATCGATATGTTTCCGCGCCTGAAGGAGCGGCGCCATCAGCTGGCCGGCACGCTGTCGGGCGGCGAGCAACAGATGCTGGCGATGGCGCGCGCGGTGATGCTGAACCCGGACCTCGTGCTGCTCGACGAGCCTTCGATGGGTCTTGCGCCGATCCTCGTCGACGAGGTGTTCCGCATCATCGGGCGGATGAAGGAGCAGGGCGTGACGATGCTGCTGGTCGAGCAGTTCGCGGCAGCGGCACTGAACGTCGCCGATTATGGCTACGTGCTGGAGAACGGCAGGATCGCGACGCACGGACCCTCGGCGCAATTGAAGAACGATCCGCTGGTCAAGGCCGCGTATCTGGGCGCGAGCCACTGAGCGACATCTGACGCGAGCCGGCCCCCTTGCGGGCCGCGCGTTACCCCGGCGTGCCTGCGCGCGCCGCAACGATCCTGTAGCATCGAATATGCGCCAGCGGCGCTGCGGGCGCGCCTGAGGCCTCGCGCCGCGCCGCGTGCGATGGTCCGCGAGGCGCGCGGCTGCAACGGCGCTTGCAATCCGCGCGATGCGGCACCATCTCCTTACGCATTCCATCTACAGGGAGCTTCAAATGGCACGGCAAGTCTGTGACATCTGCGGCGTCAGGCCCGCGAGCGTGAGGCTCGCGGTGCTCCAGAGCGGACGCAGGCGGATTCTCGACGTATGCGACTATCACTACGAGCAGTTGACGCGGCATCAGCGCTCGCTGTCGCCGCTCGAAGCGCTGTTCCGCAGCGCACTGCCCGATCAGCTGGACGAGCCGGCTGACGCGGCAAGCAGTTTTTCGCGGCAAATGCCGCCCCGCATCGAAAACCCCGAAGCGGTCGTCAATATCGAGCGCCATTTCAGCGACCTTGCGAAAGAGATGCTGCAGCGCGCTGCCGAGCGCGCGGTGCAGTTCGGCCGCCGCGAAGTGGACACCGAGCATCTGCTGTACGAGCTCGCCGATAACGCGGTGATCGTGTCGATTCTGAAGAGCCTCGGTATTTCGGCGAGCGACGTGCGCGCTTATATCGACGCGAACGCGCCGAAGCGCAACGATGCGCCGCCGCTGACCGGCGAACAGATCGGCGTGACGCCATGTCTGAAGAGCGGGCTCGAGCGCGCGTTTCTCGCGTCGCGCGAGCTCGGTCACAGCTACGTCGGTCCCGAGCATCTGCTGATCGGCCTCGCGGAGGTCAACAATAGTTTCGCGAGCAACCTGTTTACGAAGTACGGCCTCGACACCCAGGCACTGCGCCAGCAGACCTCGCAATCGATCGGGCCGAGCGCGAAGCGCGACACCGTGGTGCCGCCTTCGAACACACCGCAGCTCGACAAGTACAGCCGCGATCTGACCGCGCTTGCGCGCGACGGCCGGCTCGATCCGGTGATCGGCCGTTCGAGCGAGATCGAGACGCTGGTCGAAGTGCTGGCGCGGCGCCGCAAGAACAATCCGGTGCTGATCGGCGAGCCGGGCGTCGGCAAGACCGCGGTGGTCGAAGGACTGGCGCAGCGGATGATCAACGGCGACGTGCCGGAATCGCTGCGCAACAAACGGCTCGTCGAACTGAACGTCAACTCGCTGGTGGCCGGCGCGAAATTCCGCGGCGAATTCGAAGAGCGCGTCAAACAGCTGGTCGATGAAATCGCCGCGAATCTCGATTCGCTGGTGCTGTTCGTCGACGAGGTGCATACGATCGTCGGCGCGGGTCAAGGCGGCGGCGAAGGCGGCCTCGACATCGCCAACGTGTTCAAGCCGGCGATGGCGCGCGGCGAACTAAACCTGATCGGCGCGACCACGCTGTCCGAATACCAGAAGTACATCGAGAAAGACGCGGCGCTCGAACGGCGCTTCCAGCCGGTGCTGGTGCCCGAGCCGAGCGTGGTGCAGACCATCAACATCCTGCGCGGCTTGCGCGACCGGCTCGAAGCGCACCATCGCGTGACGATCCAGGACGATGCGATCGTCGGCGCGGCGGAGCTGTCGGACCGTTATATCAGCGGGCGTTTTTTGCCGGACAAGGCGATCGATCTGATCGACCAGGCGGCGGCGCGCGTGCATCTGTCGGTTACGTCGCGGCCCGCGGCGATCCTCGAGCTCGAGGCGGAACTGGCGCAGTTGCATCGCGAGCAGGATTACGCGGCGTCGCGCAAGCAGTACGAGCGCGCGCATACGCTCGACACGGAAATCGCCGACAAGCAGCGCGCGCTCGCCGATGCGACCGATGCGTGGAAAACCAATGTCGGCGCGAATACGTCGCACGTGACGGTCCAGCAGATTGCCGAGATCGTCGCGAAGCTGACCGGCATTCCGGTCGCGCAGCTGACCACCGAAGAGCGCGAGCGTCTGCTGAAGATGGAAGAGCGGCTGCACGAGCGCGTGATCGGCCAGGACCAGGCGGTGTCGGCGGTCAGCGATGCGGTGCGCCGCTCGCGTGCCGGACTGCAGGCGCGCCATCGGCCGACCGCGGTGTTCCTGTTCCTCGGCCCGACGGGCGTCGGCAAGACCGAGCT
>DATLOW010000231.1:0-3152 GCA_035536055.1 Paraburkholderia sp.
GCGCGGGCGATGATTCTCGATCCGCAGATCGTGGTGGCCGATGAACCGGTGTCCGCACTCGACGTGTCGATCCAGGCGCAGATTCTCAATCTGTTTATGGATCTACAAGAGGAATTTAAGACAAGCTACGTGTTCATCTCGCACAATCTGTCGGTGGTTGAGCATATCGCCGACGATGTCATGGTGATGTACTTCGGCGGCATCGCTGAGTTGGGCGACAATAAGACCATCTTCGAACGGCCGCGGCATCCGTACACGCGCGCGTTGATGTCCGCGACGCCGTCGATCTTCGAAGCGGACCGACGTATCCAGATCAAGCTGCAAGGCGAAATGCCGTCGCCGCTGAATCCGCCGTCGGGATGCACTTTCCATCAGCGTTGTCCGTATGCGATCGAGCGGTGCCGGCAGGAGGAACCGAAGCTGCGTGAAGTGGATGGCCGTCAGGTGTCGTGTCACCGCGCCGAGGAGGTCGGGGACGCGGATGCCTGAAGCGCCGGCGGCGCGCTGTCCGGCGCGCCGGCTGGAGCAGGCTGCCGCGTATGCGCAGGCTCTGCCCGCCGGGCCACGCGGCGGGCGGGACGCCGTGCATGGAGTGCTCGTGCGCGTGCTCGCCGGATGGCGGGTGCGGGCGCGGTGGCTGGCGTGCGCGGTGCTGGCAGCGCTTTTATCCGGGATGGTTCCATCGTTGCCGGGGCTGCTGCCGGCGGCGTGGGCAGCAGGCGCCGCCGCCAATACCGGTAACAATGCCGCGCAGGCGGGGCGGCCAACTTTACCGTTGCCGCATCCGCCGGCTGCACCCGCGCCGAAACCCCGGCCTGCGCCGCCGCCGGTCGGCGGGGCATCGGGGACCACCACCGGCGGCCCGGTGCGGCCCGAACCGGCGCGCATGCCGTTCTATGTCGCGACGCGCGGCGCGACCACCATCTATGTGCTCGGCACGCTGCACGTCGGCGATCCCGTCGACTATCCGGCCGCACAGCCTTTCCGTCCGCCGATTCTCGCGGCGCTGGCCGCTTCGCCGACGCTTGCGCTCGAATTGTCGCCGGACGATCTGCTGGTGTCGCAGGACGATGTATCGAAGTACGGTGTTTGCAACTATCCGTGTTTGCCGCGGCTGTTGCCCGATCCGCTGTGGCGCAAGCTGTCGATGCGCCTGCGCGGCAATCCGGCGGCGCTCGATGAGATCCGCAAGATGCGGCCGTGGCTCGCGTCGCTATTGGTCGAGACCTATGATTCGCTGAGCGCTGGTCTGCAGACCGAGTACGGCACCGAGGCGCAACTGCAGAACGTTTATTTGCGTCAGCGCGGCAAGATCGTCGGGCTCGAAACGCTGGCCGAGCAGATGCGCGCTTTTACCGGCCTGACGCTGGCGCAACAGCGCGAAATGCTCGCGCAGGACCTGGTGCAGACGCCGGCTGAAAACGTCGCTGACGTGCAAACGTTGCACCGGCTGTGGCGCGTCGGCGATGCGGATGCGATCTCCGCGTGGGAGGTCGCGAAGTCCGAGAAACTCGCGCGCGACAAGCGGATTTCGGATTCGATCGACAACAAGATTCTCTACGACCGCAACCGCCGCTTCGTCACGCGGATGATTGCGATCGCGGCGCCGAACAAGCCGGTGTTCGTGGCGATCGGCGCGCTGCATCTGGGTGGGCCGAACGGCGTGCTGCAGTTGTTGCGGCAGCGGGGGTTTGTAGTCGATCCGAGTTGAGCGGTGCGTGCCGCTTTGCGCGGACCGGGCGGCTTGTCCGCATGCGGCTCGTATGCGTGGGATGCGAGCGTGGTGTTTCTGTATCGTCGAGCCGGGTCGGGCAGTATGTGCTACTGCTTCCCTATGCCCGTTGCCGCAGCATGTTGCGCACGTCGGCCACGACAGGCGCCCAGTCACCGAGTGTTTGCTGGCGGAACAAGCGTGCGGTCGGATACCACGGCGAATCGCTGCGATGCTGCAGCCAGCGCCAGTCGGAGTTCGCGGGCAGCAACACCCACACCGGTTTGCCCAGCGCGCCAGTCAGATGCGCGACGGCGGTATCCACGGTGATCACCAGATCGAGATTGGTGATCAGCGCTGCGGTGTCGGCGAAGTTGTTCAGTTCAGCGGTGAAGTCATGTGGGCGCTGCGCGTCGGGCAACGCACCGAGCTGCGTGTGCGCCGCGCCCTTCTGCAGATTGAACCACGCGATGCCTTTCATTTCGATCAGCGGCGCGAGCGCGGCGAGCGTCATCGAGCGGTAGCGGTCGTTGCCGAACGTCGGGCTGCCCGCCCAGACCAGGCCGACCTTGGGCCGCGCGCCTGCCGCTTCGCGCACGCGTGCGCGCCAGTGTTCGACCTTGGCGGCGTCGGCGAACAGATACGGTACGTCGGCCGGAATCGTGTGCAGTTCGGTGCCGACGCAGGCCGGCACGCTCATCAGCGAGACCCAGTAGTCGTAGTCGCCGCCCGGCGTGCCGGACCACACGCGCCGCACGCCCGGCACGCGTTGCGCGATGTCGAGCAGCGGCTCGCGCACGCAGACGTCGACGGTTGCGCCACGCTCGGCCAGCACGCGCGCATAGCGCAGAAACTGGAACTGGTCGCCGAAACCCTGTTCGCGCACCAGCAGGATCGTCTTGCCGGTCAGACGCTCGCCGCGCCATTCGGGAATGCCTTCGACCGCAATCGCTTCGTAGTCGGCGGCGCGCCAGCGCTTTGCGTATTCGGCCCAGCCGGCGCGGTAGTCGCCGCGCTTCAGGTATAGCCATGCGAGGTTCTGATGTGCATCGGCCTGTTCGGATTCGAGTGCCAGTGCGTGCTGATAGCAGACTTCCTCTTCATCGTGACGGCCTTGCGCGCCAAGCGATGCGCCGAGGCAGACGAGATTCGTCGCGTTGCCGTTCAGCGTGACTGCCTGCCGGTAGTGCTGCTCGGCCTGCGTGTATTCGCCGAGCTTGCCGAGTGCGGTGCCCAGGTTCACGTGCGCGTCGGCGAAGCGTGGCGCAAGCGCGGCTGCCTGCCGGAAGTGCTCGATGGCCGACGCGTGCTCGCCGCGCGCCTGCTGCGCATTGCCCGCGCTGAAGTGCGCGTGCGCCGACTGCGGATCGAGCGCGAGCGCCGCGCGATAGCATCCGTACGCATCGGCGTGGCGGCCGAGCTTGTTCAGCGCGGTGCCGAG
>DATLOW010000232.1:0-6882 GCA_035536055.1 Paraburkholderia sp.
CGATCGCATCGACCGGACACGCCTGCATGCACAGCGTGCAGCCGATGCACAGGCTCTCGTCGATAAAGGCGACCGGCCGCGGCCGCTCGACGCCATTGGCCGGATTGATCGGAATGACCGGCTTGCCGAGCAGCGCCGCCATGCGCGCGACACCTTCGGCACCGCCTGGCGGGCATTGGTTGTAGTTCGCCTTGCCCTCAGCGATGGCTTCGGCGTACGGACGGCACCCGTCGTAGCCGCACTTCGTGCATTGCGTTTGCGGGAGCAGATCTTCGATGCGTTCTGCGAGGGTTTTCTGATCGGTCACGGTGACGGCGTTGGGCTTCTGCGTTTCCATCGATGCCGGCCTGGCCGGCACGCTTGCGCATCGGGTGTTGGTTCGGTGTTTCCATGCGGCCGCGCGAGGCGCACATCGTTCAGCGTGGTCGCGCGCTCCTTCGTGCGCTTCGTGCGACGCGCACTGTGCGTTGCCGCACAGTTACTGCATTCCTAAAGCGCGCGCTGTCACGGCGCGAACCTGCTGTGAATGTGCGCTGCTTCATCCACGCGAGGCCCTTGCGGGCGCTGGCTGCAAGCGCTGTGCGGCTTGCACGACAAGGCTTTGGCCAAATGCGTATTATCGCCGATTTCCCCCATTGCCATTGCCGAACCATGTGCCATAATCGAAGCGCTTTACGAATGACCGCAGGAGGGTGTATCCACCAACCAGCCCGCGCTCATCGCCGTTTTGCAAGGCCAGGCAAAGCCGGCGATGTGATCCGGAATACGCGGCTCACGAAGCACACATGCCACCATGAATCAGCCCAAAATCAAAAGAGATCCTGAAGGCACCCGGCGTCGCATTCTGCTTGCGGCAGCCGAGGAGTTTGCGAATGGTGGGTTGTTCGGCGCACGCGTCGATCAGATCGCCCGCCGAGCGGAGACCAACGAACGCATGCTCTATTACTACTTCGGTAGTAAAGAGCAGTTATTTACTGCGGTACTCGAACACGCATTCAGCGCGCTCACCGAAGCCGACCGCACGCTCGATCTGGCGGGCGTTGCGCCGGTCGAGGCGATCACGCGGCTTGCGCATTTCGTGTGGGATTACTACCGCGATCATCCCGAGCTGCTGCGTCTGATCAACAACGAGAATCTGCACGAGGCGCGCTATATGCAGAAGTCGACGCGCATTCGCGAAATGATCTCGCCGATCGTCACGACGCTCGCCGGCATTCTCGAACGCGGCCAGCGTGCGGGGCTGTTTCGCGCGAATGTCGATCCGCTGCGTTTTTATGTGACGCTGTCAGGGATGGGGTACTACATCGTGTCGAACCGCTTCACGCTCGAAGCGACGCTCGGCCGCGATTTCAGTACTGCGGCGGAGCGCAGCGAGATGGTGCAGATGAACACGGAAATCCTGCTTGCCTATCTGCTGCGTCGCTGATTCGGCGAACTGAGTACCGGCGCACGCGTTCAGCGCGTTCGATGTGACAGCGGCCTCGTAAAGAGGCCGCTGGCTTGTTGCGCGCTGATTTCCGGCGCTGGTCTGTGGTGACTGCCGCGCCGGTTGCGGCATAGGACCGCTCAGGCTTCGACCTGTTCTTTCTCCGGCTTGCGCGCCTTGTTGTGCTCGAGAATGAAATCGCGCAGTTGCGGATAGATGATCGTGCGCCAGCGGCGGCCTGAGAAAATACCGTAGTGACCGCACTTTTCCGCAGTGAAGTGGCGCCGGTTCTTCGCCGGAATGCCAGTGCACAGCTCATGCGCGGCGCGCGTCTGGCCGCTGCCGGAAATGTCGTCGAGTTCGCCCTCGATCGTGAACAGTGCGGTGTGCTTGATGTCCTCCGGCCGCACCGGTTCGCCGGCGACTTCCCACGTGCCTTCGGCGAGCCGGAACTCCTGGAACACCACCTGGATCGTCTGAAGATAGTACTCGGCGGCCATGTCGAGCACCGCGTTGTATTCGTCATAGAAACGGCGATGCGCTTCCGCGTCTTCCTCGTCGCCGCGCAGCAGGCTCTGGTACAGATCCCAGTGCGAAGCCGCGTGCCGCTCCGGATTCATCGCGACAAAGCCCGCATGCTGCAGAAAGCCCGGATAGACCTTGCGGCCGACGCCCGGATAGTTCGACGGCACGTTGTAGATCACGTTGGACTCGAACCAGTTCAGCGAGTGTTGCGTGGCGAGCGAGTTGACCGACGTCGGGCTTTTGCGCGCATCGATCGGGCCGCCCATCATCGTCATCGTGCGCGGCGTGTCTTCGCCGCGGCTCGCCATCAGCGAGATCGCCGCGAGCACCGGCACGGTCGGCTGGCATACCGAGATCACGTGCAGGTTCCTCGCGCCGATATGGCGGATGAAATCCTGGATGTACGCAATGTAGTCGTCGAGATCGAATGCGCCGTCTTCGAGCGGCACCATGCGCGCGTCGATCCAGTCGGTGATGTACACCTTGTGGTCTTGCAGCAGCGTGCGCACGGTATCGCGCAGCAGCGTCGAATGGTGGCCGGACAGCGGTGCGCACACCAGCACCACCGGTTCGTCTTTCAATTGGGTTACGGCTTCGGTATCATCGGCGAACCGCTTGAAACGCAACAGCCGGCAAAACGGCTTTTCGATGATGGTCTGCTCGACGATCGGGATGTTATGACCATCCTTGACGATCTGATGCAGATTGAACTCGGGCTTTTCGTAGTCTTTGCCGAGCCGGTACAGCAGCTCGTAACCGGCCGATAGCCGCGTGGCGCCAGGAATGTACGCGAGCGGGCTCGCCGGATTGGCGAACGATTTCGAGGCGGCCTGGGCCCAGGCGGTAAGCGGGCTCAACAAGGCCCGCTGGAATTCGTGAAATTGATAGAGCATGAGTGCTCCAGCGTTAGCGGTGCGCGGGGCTGCGCGAAAACACGCGTAGCGTCAGGCTGGCCGTATTGGTTGTTAAGGTCGTTAAAAGGTCCATTAGCGGCCGTCAAACTTGTTCGATGATATCCGGCGGCGCGTCGTTGTGCAATGCAGCAACGGTACGCCAACCCACAATAAAACGTTGTGTTCGATGTGGGCCGTTTTCATCAGAAAAGTCATCGAGTCATGCTACGGGCGTTGGCTCGGCGCCCGCGTTCAACGGGCCGGCGGAGGGTCCATGTCCGTCGTGCGGCGGCTGGCCGGTGGCCTTGGCCATTTCCTGCTCGTGTTTCATCAGGTTGAGCCCGGTGTGAACCAGCGCAACGTGCGAAAACCCTTGCGGGAAATTGCCGACCTGGCGGCCCGCGACCGGGTCGTATTCTTCGGCGAGCAGCCCAACGTCGTTGGCGAGCGACAAAAGGCGTTCGTACATCTCACGCGCTTCGGTCACGCGCCCTTGCAGCGCGAGGTTGTCCACCATCCAGAATGAACAAGCAAGAAAGGTTCCTTCTCCTGGCGGCAGCCCGTCGTCGAATTCGGTCGTGCGGTAGCGCATCACGAAACCGTCGTGCATCAGCTGTTGTTCGATTGCGACGACGGTGCCAGCGATGCGCGGATCCTTCGGCGGCAGAAATCCGAGCAGCGGCAACAATAGCACGCTTGCGTCGAGCTCGCTGCCGCCGTAAACCTGTGTAAACGCATTCAATTGGGGGTTGTAACCCTTCGCGCAAACGTCCGCATGAATCCGTGCGCGCATTTCGCGCCAATGTTCGATCGGCCCAGGCAGATCGAACATTTCCGCCGAGCGGATCACGCGATCGAAAGCGACCCACGCCATCACTTTCGAAAACGTGAAATGCTGCCGGCCGCCGCGCGTTTCCCAAATGCCCTCGTCGGGCTGCGCCCAGATCTTCTCGAGGTGCACGAGCATCGCGCACTGCACGTTCCATGCGGTTTCGTCGGCCTGCAGGCCGCCTACGCGCGCCAGATGCAGCGCGTTCATCACTTCGCCGTACACGTCGAGCTGCAGCTGGCCGACCGCATTGTTGCCCACCCGCACCGGTTTCGCGCCCTGGTAGCCGGGCAACCAGTCGATCTCGCTTTCCGGCAGGCGCCGCTCGCCGGCGAGGCCGTACATGATCTGCAACTGTTCGGGCGAACCCGCCATCACGCGGCCAAGCCATGCGCGCCAGGCGCGCGCTTCGTCGTAATAGCCGCCGCGCATCATCGCCAGCAGCGTGATGGTCGCATCGCGCAGCCATACGTAGCGGTAGTCCCAGTTGCGCGTGCCGCCTAGCTGCTCGGGCAGCGACGTGGTCGGTGCGGCGACGATGCCGCCGGTGGGCTCGTAGGCAAGCGCCTTCAGCGTCAGCAGCGAGCGCTGGATCGGCGCCGCGTAGCGGCCCTCGACGTTGCTGCGCGCCGACCACTCGGCCCAGTGGTTCTCGGTGCGCGCGAGCGCGGTCAGCGGATCGTGCGCCGGCGGGATGCGCAGGTGCGACTGCGAATAGGTCAGCGAAAACGGCACGCGTTCGCCTTCCGACACGTCGAACTCGGCCACCGTGCGCATGTTTTCGCCTTGCAGTTCGACCGGCGTGCGCAGCGCGACCGTATCGGGACCGGCGATCGCCTTGATGCCGTTTTCGTGTGCGAGGCGGCTGACCCACGGAATCGAGAAGCCGTAATCGAAACGCAGCACCAGCTCCATCTTCATCCTGACTGTGCCGCGCCTGCCGACCACGACCCGGATCAGCTCCGACCAGCCGTTGCCGGGCGGCATGAAATCGATCACCGTGACGGCGCCTTCGGCCGTCTCGAAGTCGGTCTCGAGGATCATCGTTTCACCTCGGTAGCGGCGCCGCGGCGGAGCCGACTGTTCGCCGCACGGGCAGATCAGCCAGCGGCCGTTGTCGCTGGTGCCGAGCAGCGCGGCGAAACATGCGCCGGAATCGAAGCGCGGCCAGCAGAGCCAGTCGACCGAACCGTTGCGGCAGATCAGCGCGGCGGTGTGGCCGTCGCCGACGAGGGCATAGTCTTCAATGGGAGCGGGCATGGAAATGAAAGAGGGCTAGAAACCGAAGTTGGACAAGCGCACGTAAAAAATACGCGCAACAGCATGCCGTCTAAATGCCAGACGTTGATATTACCGGACCCGAGTGATGCAAATTGATTCCCGTCAATCGGCAGAAATTGAGTATTGGCGCTCCTCTTTTTGCCTGCTTAGAATCACACCTTCTGGACGTGTCATGTGACAGGCAGCCCGTTCGCGTCCGCCCATGCCGCAATGCGCCCAAGGTGCAGTTTCGAGGATGAAAGCCATGCTGAACCCGTCGAAATCCGATTGCATCACGATCCTGTCCGCCGCCAGCCAATTGACTGACGGCGCACTTCTGCAGCTCGACTGTCAGCGGCTCGGCCTGACCCGCAACGGGATGGAAACGGCCGCCGCGTTCCTGGTCGAGCGGGCGTGCTTCAAACGCTATAGCGAAGCTGACGGCCATTATGCCGTCGGCGGTCTGTCGTTGCAGGGCAGACTGCGTCTGGACCAGCTGTCCAACGGTTGAGCGGTCCGCGCGGTGCACCGCAAGCGCCGATGACGGCCCGCGGATGAGGCGCCGGGCCACGCGCGATGCGGTGCACGCGGGTCTGTAAGCCGGCTCTGGCGTTATCGCGTCGCGTTCTTCGCAAGCCATTGCATCCGTCGTTGTACGTCATGCGTGCAGCGCGGGGACATGTGTGCGCGTTTTGCCGTACGTTTCACCGTGGTTTTGCCGTGGGTTTGCCGGTGCATATTTTGCTGCGCTGTTCGTCGCGCTGTTCGTCGCGCTGTGGCGTCGAGCCGCGCGTGCCGCACGCAGTGCGAACGGCGCGCGCTGCCGCACGGCTACTTCATGCCGATCAGCCCGATTACACCGATGATGATCAGATACAACGCAACGATGTAGTTGAGCAGGCGCGGCATCACCAGAATAAGGATGCCGGCGATCAGCGAAACGAGAGGGCCGAGACTGAGCGTAACGTTCATGAAGACTCCGTGGTTTGACGAGGCCTCGAAGAGGCCGGCTGCGCCGCTGTTCTGCGCCGTGGTCCCGCGCATCGGCCGGTGACCGCGACCGTGCGCATGACTGGGCGATTCCTTGCGACACTTCTATACTTGCGGCTACAACGACAACGACAGATATTGCGCACGCCTTTTCAGCGTGGCGCGTGGCGACCAGCGACACCACACAGCGACACCACAATAACCGAACAAGTCCATGTCAAGGAGGTCGTCATGCGTCGTCGTGACCACGCTGCCGTTGCTGCCGTCAATGCCGTACCGTCGTTTTCGCTTTCGTGTGTTGCCGCCGCGCATGCCGCGGCGCGCGGTTCGCGCACCCAGAGGGTCACGGCGGCGTTACGCCGCATCGGGCCGCCTCCTCGTTTGACAGCCTCGATAATAAAGGGTCTCGCACTGATGGTCATGGCCACTTCCGCACTCGCACAAGGACCTGCCGCCGCGCCGGCAGACGGCGTCTACGATCTGCTGGTCGGCACCTACACCGGGCCGCACAGCGAAGGCATCTATGTGTATCGCTTCGATACGAAGAGCGGTGCGGCCACGCGGGTCGCGTCGGCGCATACCGTCAATCCGTCGTATCTGGCCGTGAGCCGCGACGGCCGCTACGTGTACGCGGTCCAAGAGCTGCCCGGCGACAACGGCCCGGCGTCGCAGCGCGGCGGCATCAGCGCGTTCGGCTTCGATGCGCAGAGCGGACAGTTGACGTTCCTGAACAAGGTTTCCTCCGAGGGCAACGATCCGTGCTACCTGAGCATTTCGCCGGATGGGCGCTATCTGACCACCGCGAATTACTCGGTCGCGTCGGACCCGGGCGGCAGCTTCGCGGTATTTCCGTTGCAGGCGGACGGCCATGTCGGCGCGGCGGTGCTGAGCGTGCATCACGAAGGCAGCGGTCCGGTGAAGGGCCGGCAGGACAACGCGCACGTGCACTCGACGGTGTT
>DATLOW010000233.1:0-6130 GCA_035536055.1 Paraburkholderia sp.
CGGATGAGCCCGGTGAGTCTGGGTGAGTCTGTCCGCCAGCCGTGGACGTTTGCGGGTCCGACGCGTGAATCGGGGCGGAAACCGCCAGCCCAGGGTGCGCCAGGCCGGCGGATCGAGCCGGATATTGAAACACATCTGCCGCGGCGATGCCGAGATCCGATGCGGACTCGCTGCCGCGGCTGCTATTTCAGTTCCCTGCCCAATTCCCTGCGCAATTCACTGAGCAATGCGCCGCGCCGGGCCGGAAATATTCCGAACTATGGGCGGTCAGGCGATTTGCAACAGCAAGCCCTTCAGGTATTCGCCTTCCGGGAAAGCACTGAGCAGCGGGTGATCGACGCCGGCGCCCAGACGCTTCAGGATGCGTGCGTCGACACGCGCATCGGCCGCCGCGCCCGCGACGATCTTCTGAAACAGTTCAGCATCGATCGCGCCCGAGCACGAATAGGTGAACAGCAGGCCGCCCGGACGCAGCAGGCGCAGGCCGGTCAGATTGATGTCCTTATAGGCGCGCGCCGCGCGGTCCACGTGTTCGCGCGACGGCGCGAACTTCGGCGGATCCAGCACGACGAGGTCGAAGCGCTCGCCTTCTTCATGCAGACGGCGCAGCGTCCTGAAGGCGTCGGCGTCGAGCCAGCGGGCGCGGGCGGCGTCGAAGCCGTTGGCGGCAACGTTCTGCTGCGCGAGCGCGAGCGCTTCGCCTGACGAATCGATCGACACGACGCGCGCCGCGCCGCCCTTGAGTGCCGCCAGCGAAAAACCGCCGGTGTAGCAAAAGCAGTTCAGTACGTCGCGAGCGTCGGCAAACTGCTGGACCAGTGCGCGATTGTCGCGCTGGTCGACGTAAAAGCCGGTTTTGTGGCCGTTGCGCACGTCGACGTGGTAGCGCACGCCGTTTTCGCTGACGATCAGCGTGTCGGGCGGCGCGTCGCCGGCCAGCACGCCGGTGGTCTGCTCGAGCCCTTCCTTTTCGCGAATCGATACGTCTGAGCGCTCGTACACGTTCGGGCAGCTGGTGGCGCCGACGAGCGCTGCGACGATCGCTTCTTTCCACGCTTCGACGCCGGCTGCCATGAACTGGCAGACCAGCTGGCCGCGGGTGCTGGCGTCGTCGGCGGTGTAGTAATCGACGATCAGGCCCGGCAGACCGTCCGCTTCGCCGAAAATCAGCCGTACCGCGCCGGTATCGCGCACCATCGCCTGACGATGCGCGAGCGCCCGCTGTACACGGCGCTTGAAGAACGCGTGATCGATCGGCTCGGCCTCGTCGAAGCTCCAGACGCGCGCGCGAATCTGCGAATGCGGGCTCCACGCGGCGCGGGCAAGGAAACGCCCGTCGTGCGCGCGCACCAGAACGGTGGCGCCGGCGGCCGGCTTGCCGTCGACCCGGTCGATCGCGTTCGCGTACACCCACGGGTGGCGGCGCAGCAGCGATTTCTCTTTGGACGGTTTGAGCGTGACGGTATTCATGAAAGAGTGGGTTTCAGCAGAACAATGTGCCGCGCGAGGCGGCGGAAATGCGTTGTAAGGGTCGAAAGTTCGACGGATTGATGGGGTAGGCCACGGCGCCTGCGCGTTGCGCTACGCGACTGCACACGCCAGTGGCGCAATTAGTCCGCACTCACTCACTCGCGAAGCCGTGCCCGCCGCTAGTCGCGTTTCTTCGCTCGCGGATGCGCCTGATCGTAAACCTTCGCCAGATGCTGAAAATCGAGCGACGTGTACACCTGCGTCGCGGTGATGCTGGCGTGGCCGAGCAGTTCCTGCACCGCGCGCAGGTCGCCGCTCGATTGCAGCACATGTGTCGCGAACGAATGGCGCAGCACGTGCGGGTGGACGTTCGCCGGAATGCCGGCCACCAGCGCTGCGCGCTTCACGCGCTCGCGCACGGCATTGTGCGACATGCGCTGCCCGCGCGCCGACAGAAACAGCGGATGCGGATCCAGCCTGACGAATTCGCCGCGCACCGCGAGCCACGCGCGCAGCGCGTCGAGCGCCTTGCTGCCGACCGGCACCATGCGCCGGCGGTTGCCTTTGCCGAGCACTTCGACTTCGGCCGCGTCGAGCTTCAGCCAGCCTTGCGAGCGATAGCCGTCGGCCTCGGCGAAATGCACGTCGAGCCCGACCAGTTCCGCGAGGCGTAAGCCCGATGAATAGAACAGCTCGAGCATCGCGTGGTCGCGCAGCGCTTCTGCCGTATCGGCTACCGGCGCTTCCATCAGCTTGTGCGTATCGTCGACCGACAGCGCTTTGGGCAGCGTTTTCGCCTGTTTCGGCGCGCGCACCGTGGCCACCGGATTGGCCGGCAGCTCGACGCGCCCGGCGAACCACTTGTAGAACGCGCGCCACGCCGACAGCCGGTGCGCAATCGAGCGCGCCGATAAGCCGCCTGCATGCGCGCGCACCACCGCGCCGCGCACGTCGGTGGCCGTCAGGCTTTCCAGCGGGCGGCCCTTGGCCAGCTTTTTCAGTTCGTCCAGCTCGTACGTGTAGCCGCGCAGCGTATGGGCGGAAAGCCGCCGTTCATGCTCGAGGCTCGACAGATAGGCGGCGATCGGGTCGGCGGCGGGCGTCGTCACGGCGCTGGCGAGTCGATGCGCGGCGCTTTCAGCGCGGCAGCAGGCGGCTCAGTGCCGCGCTGGCCAGCGAGCCGATCTGCGTCAGGAAGTCGGTGGCCATGCCGTCATGGAAGCGCCGCGGGTCTGGCGAACCCATCACCAGCAGACCGAACACGCCGGCCGACTCGGCGCTTTCCGGATCGCGCAGCGCGATCAGCGAAATCGACTCGGTCGGCTCGGCCGCGGCCGGCGCCGCTTCCGACGCGTCGTTCTGGGCGGCCGCTGCAAGCGGCGCGGCCGTCAGCCATTGCGCCGCTTCAAAACCGGTATTCGTGCCGCAATACGGCGTGGCCAGGCTGTTCGCGAAAATCCGCACTTCCTCGCCAACCTGCCGCGTGAAGTCCGCTTGCCCGTACGAATCGGCCACATCCCACACGCGCAGCGCCGCCTGCGGCACGTCGAACACCTCGCGCAAGCCATGCGCGATCGTGCGCGGCAGCGCGTACGGATCGCGTTCGGCCATCACACGCGCGGTCCAGCGGTTGAATTTCGCCGAAATGCTGTCGTTCTCGTGGCCGTAGCGCAGCAGCTCGGCGAGGCGTCGTTCGAGCAGCTTGTTCTTTTCGCGCAGCATTTCCATCTGCCGTTCCTGCAGCGACACCGCGGCCTTGCCGTGCGGGTTCGCGAGCCGGACGGTCGCGAGCAGTTCCGCATGGTCTGCGAAGAATTCGGGATTGGCGAGCAGATAGTCGGCGACTTCGCGATCGTTCATGTTTTCAGCCATAAGGCCGCGCCGGACGGCGCGCGGCGGTCAAGGTAATCAGTCGGCGAGCTCGATCTCGCCTTGGAACACCGTCGCGGCGGGGCCCGCCATCAGCAGCGGATCGGCGCCGCCGCTCCACGTGATGGTCAGCAAGCCGCCGTGTGTGTGCACGGTGACCGGCGCATCGAGCAGGCCGCGGCGGACGCCCGCGGCGACCGCCGCGCAGGCGCCGGTGCCGCATGCGAGCGTCTCGCCGGCGCCGCGTTCGTAGACGCGCAGCTTGATCTCGTTACGCGACACGATCTGCATGAAGCCTGCGTTCACGCGTTGCGGGAAGCGCGGATGAAACTCGATGACCGGACCGTCGACGCCAACCGGGAACGCCTCGACGTCGTCGACCACCTGCACCGCATGCGGATTGCCCATCGACACCACCGACACCCAGCGCGTCGCGCCGTTCACGTCGAGCGGCCACAGCGCATCGGCACCCTCGCGGCGGCCTTCGAGGCCGTGTGCATCGAACGGCACCTGGGCGGGCTCGAACACCGGCTCGCCCATATCGACCACCACCTCGCCGTTTTCCTGCATGGTCAGCGTGAGCACGCCGTTTTGCACCTGCACGCGTACGCTGCGCCGGTCGGTGAGACCGATGTCGCGCACGAACTTGACGAAGCAGCGCGCGCCGTTGCCGCAGTGCTCGACCTCGCCGCCGTCGCAATTGAAGATGCGATAGCGGAAATCGACGCCTTCGATGGTGGGCTTTTCAACCAGCAGCAGCTGGTCGGCGCCGACGCCGAAATGCCGGCTGGCGAGCGCGCGCACCTGCGCGGCGCTTAGCGCGAGTGGCTGCGAATAGCCGTCCAGCACGACGAAGTCGTTGCCGGCGCCATGCATCTTGGTGAATTTGAGTTTCATGCCCGCTATTGTAAGTGACGCCGAAGCTGCGCCGGAGCCCGCCGCCGCAGTCTCAGTAAAAACTCGGCTCGCCCGGCGGCCGCGTCTTGAACCGCTTATGCACCCAGTAATACTGCTCGGGCATCTGCGGAATCTGCTCTTCGAGAAACGCATTCATGCGCCGTGCGTCGGCTTCGTCGTCGCCGGTCGGGTAGTTGTCCCACGGCTTGAACACCTTCAGCCGGTAGCCCTTGTAGTCCGGCAACACCTCGCCGATAAACGGCACGACCTGCGCACGCCCGACTTTCGCGAGACGGCCGACCGCGGTCAGCGTGCAGGTCGGTACGCCGAAGAACGGTACGAACGCCGAGTTGCGCATGCCGTAGTCCATATCCGCGCCGAGCATCACCGGCTTGCGTTCGCGCAGCCAGCGCAGCACGACGCGCGCGCTGTCGGCGCGGCTCGCCATTTCGGCGTCGAAGCGGCCGCGTGCCTGTTTGGCCACCGCTTCGAACTCCGGGTTCGACATCGGCTGATACAGCGAGCCGCAGGTGCGGTGCAGCGAGTAATTCAGAAAGATCGAGCCCGCTTCGATGCCGACGAAGTGCAGCCCCAGAAACAGCGTAGGCGGCAGATTCGGGTCGTTCAGATCGACTTCGCTATCGACCTGAATCAGCTTTTCGAGCTTCTTTGCGGAGCCGAACCACTGCACGCTGCGTTCGAGATAACTGCGGATCGCATGGCGAAAATGCTTCTGCGCGACGTCCTCGCGCACTTCGTCGCTCCAGTGCGGAAAGCACAGCTTCAGGTTGATATGGACGATGCGGCGGCGCCGGCTGGGAATCTGGTAGAGCAGCCAGCCGAGCCGGTCGCCGATCCGCGCGGTCAGCCCATACGGCAGCAACGCGAAGAACTTCAGAAGCCCGATGGCCAGCTTCGGCCCGAGGCGGCTCAGCATGCCAACCCTCGGCGCGAGCGCGGGAACGACGGCGCGACGCGCGTCTGAACGGTGGTTGTAAAGGGATACGGCACGCGTGGTTACTCTGTGACAGTTGGAAGAAGTCGCTATAATAAGGGCTTCGCCGAGTTAATAGACAACTTGCGGGGCGAGGCCGGTAGCGCATTTATTCTTTATTTATGCGCCGTCGGTATGGAAATCCGCTAAAGCGTCGCCGCTCCAGGCCCTGGCAGCTGGCTACGTGAAACTCAACCGTATCCAATTACCTGGAGCCTGCAACGTGGCAAACGACTATCTGTTCACCTCCGAATCCGTCTCCGAAGGCCATCCCGACAAGGTCGCGGATCAGATCTCCGACGCGATTCTCGATGCGATCCTCGCGCAAGACAAATACTCGCGCGTCGCCGCAGAGACGCTGTGCAACACCGGTCTCGTCGTGCTGGCAGGTGAAATCACCACCACCGCGAACGTCGACTACATCCAGGTTGCACGCCAAACCATCAAGCGTATCGGTTACGACAACACCGACTACGGTATCGACTATCGCGGCTGCGCGGTGCTGGTCGCGTACGACAAGCAGTCGCCGGATATCGCGCAAGGCGTCGACCGCGCGCACGACAACAACCTCGATCAGGGCGCCGGCGACCAGGGCCTGATGTTCGGCTATGCATGCGAAGAAACGCCGGAACTGATGCCGCTGCCGATCCACCTGTCGCACCGCCTCGTCGAGCGTCAGGCGAACCTGCGCCGCGACGGCCGTCTGCCGTGGCTGCGTCCGGATGCGAAGTCGCAGGTCACGGTGCGCTATGTCGACGGCAAGCCGCATTCGATCGACACCGTCGTGCTGTCCACGCAGCACGCCCCGGAAATCGAACTGTCGACGCTGCGCGAAGCCGTGATCGAAGAGATCATCAAGCCGACGCTGCCGGCCGATCTGATCAAAGGCGACATCAAGTT
>DATLOW010000234.1:0-3703 GCA_035536055.1 Paraburkholderia sp.
AACCAGAATATGCGCGGCGAAGCGCACACCCGGCGACAGGCCGCGCCGGTCGTCGATTTGCGACACGACACCGAGCACCAGCGCGCCGAGCGCGACCGCGCGCAGCGGCGGCGCGCACAGCGCGATCAGCAGCAGCGCGGCGGGCAGGATGCCCCAGCCGCCGACCCGCGGCACCGGCCGCTCGTGCAGCGAGCGCGCATTGGGAATGTCGACCGCGATATCCCACGCCCAACCGGTGCGCAGCAGGACGACGAGGATCGCAAAGGACAGCAGTGCGGCAAGCACCGCCACCACGGGAAGAGACAAGTTAAAAATCGGCATGGCGTTCAACGGTTGGTCTGGTATGCCCGAGCGGTTTCGGCGAGTCCTTGTGCGACCGACCACGGCGGCGTCCAGCCGAGTTCGTTACGCAATCTGTTGCTGTCGACGCGCAGCGGGCTGGTCAGGCGTTCGACCTGGGCGACCTTGCCGGTCAGCTTGCCGAGCCCGCGCAGCCATGCGACCGGCACCGGCACCAGCCGCGCGGGGCGGCCGAGCGCAGTGGCAATCGCCTCGACCATGCCGGCCACCGACAGATCGTCGCCGTCCGTGACGTGATAGACGCCGCCGACCGGCTCGGGCCGCGTGGCGAGCGTGCGGATCGCATCTGCCAGGTTGCCCACGTAGACCATGCTGCGGCGTGCCTCGACCGAACCGAGCGGCAACGGCAGGCCGCGATCGACCGCGCGCATCAGGCCGCGGAAATTCGCGCGCACGCCCGGGCCGTAGACCAGCGGCGGCCGCACCACCGCTACTTCGATGCCGTGCTCGCGGCCGAGCGCGAACAGCGCCTGCTCGGCCTCATGCTTCGAGATGCCGTACGGGTCGACCGGTGCGGGCGGATCGTCTTCGCGCCACGGCCGGCCCGGCTCGCGCTCGCCGAGCGCCTTCACGCTGCTGACGAACACGATGCGTCGCGCGCCGGCCGCGCGTGCCGCACGCGCCGCATTCAGCGCGCCTTCGACGTTGGCGGCGCGGTAGGCGGCGAGCGGATCGGTGGCGTCGTCGTGCATCATGTGCACACGTGCCGCGAGGTGCACGAGCGCATCGCATTGCGGCAGCGGCGGCGTGCCGGCCGCGAGGCTCGCGAAGTTGTCGTCGGGAACGGCGATCTCATGCACGCGCGGCTCGCACGAGCCTGCGCGCCGCACCAGCGCGACGACCTGATGCCCGGCATCGCCTAGTTGCGCGCACAACGTGCGGCCCACGAAGCCGTTTGCTCCCGTTACAGCGATCTGCATGCGTTGTTTGCTCCCTGTTGCGCGGTTGTGCGGTTGCGGTGTGATCCGGTGAACTTGCAGCGGCGCGGCGGCGGCGGCCCGACGCCGGCAGCGGCTACTTTACCCGACGACGCTGCGATAAACGCCGCAGGTTCGATCGACGGTGGCTTCCCATGTCAGTTCGGCGGCACGGCGGCGCCCTTTGGCGGCCAGTTCGGCACGCAGCGGCGCGTCGCTCAGCAGCCGCTCGAGCCCGGCGGCGATCGCGTCGACCGAATACGGATCGACTTCCCACGCGGCGCCGGCGACCACCTCCGGCAACGACGTGACATTCGCCGTCAGCACTGGCGCGCCGCTCGCCATCGCTTCGGCCACCGGCAGCCCGAAGCCTTCGTACAGCGACGGATACGCGAATACCGTTGCGGACGCAAACAATCGCAGCAGCGCGCGCCGCGATACGTAGCCGGGCAGCACGGCCTGACGCGCCTGTACCAGCGGCTCGAGATCGCGCAGCAGCGCCGAATTCATCCAGCCTTGCGCGCCGGTCAGCACTAGCGGATACGCGTCGCGCAAATCGCTCGGCAAACGCATGAAGGCTTCCACCAGCCGCTGCAGATTCTTGCGCGGCTGCAGCGTACAGACCGACAGCACGAAGCGCCGATAGCCAAGACCGAGCGCGGCAAGCTCGGGCGTGCAGTCGGCTTCGTCGTAGGGCTGGAAGGCTGGTTCGACGCCGAGCGGAATTGCCGTGACCTTCGCGTCGGGCAGCCCGTACAGCTCGTGAATCTCGTTCTTCGTATAGACGCTATCGGCGATCACCGCCTGCACCTGCCTGAAGGTGCGCGGCAGGTTCTTGTCCAGATAGTCGACCGCCACCTGCGGATGAAACGCAGGAAAGCGTCGATGGGACAGATCGTGGATCGTCACCACCGACGGGCCGTTGAATGGCGACGCAACGAAATTGGTCTCGTGGTACAGATAGCCGCGCTGGCCGAACTCGCGCCGCAAGCGCGACGATTTCACGCCCCGCACCACCGTGCGCGCGTCGTAGACACCGGGCAGGTTGCGCGCGGTGCGCAGCGCCATTGCGAACACGCCATCGCTGAACTGCGCGGCTTTTTGCAGCGCTGCGTCGTCGCACATCAGCGCGTTCAGACGCTGGTTCGCATAGACCTCCGAGCCGACCCAGCCGGCCAGATCGTCGATCTCCGGGCGCGCGCGCAGGCCCTCGAGCAGATGCAGCGTGTAGTAGCCGATGCCGCTTCGTGGAGGACGCAACGAGTTCAGATCGAACAGGATTTTCATGCGGCTGGGGGATTGGGTGGGCCCCGTCACCGCAAACCTAGGCCTGCTTCGCGGCCGGCACGCTTTGCAGACTCGGCTGGCTGGCCGGTTGATACTCCGGCACCCAGCGGCGCAAGTCGCGGCGCACCTCGTCGTCGGACAGCACGCGGCGCTGCATCAGCCACGGCAGCAGTTCGTCGAGCAGGCTATCCGGCACTTCGCGCGCCTGCGCGACGCGCAGTTTCGGGTGCGCGGTGCGCGTGGTCGTCTCATCGTCGGCGAGCAGTTCTTCATACAGCTTTTCGCCGGGACGCAGACCCGAGAATTCGATGCGAATCTGCTCTTCGCTGAAGCCGTACAGACGGATCAGATCGCGTGCGAGATCGACGATCTTGACCGGCTCGCCCATCTCGAGGATGAATATCTCACCGCCACGCCCCATGCTCGATGCCTGCAGCACCAGCTGCGATGCTTCGGGGATCGTCATAAAGAAGCGCGTGATTTCCGGATGCGTGACGGTTACCGGACCGCCCTTCGCAATCTGCTGCTGGAATTTGGGGATCACGCTGCCCGCGCTGCCCAGCACGTTGCCGAATCGCACCATTTCGAACTGCGTACGAGAGCTGGTCTGCTGGAGCGCGGCGCAGGCCATTTCGGCGAGGCGCTTGCTCGCGCCCATTACGTTGGTAGGATTGACCGCCTTGTCAGTGGAGATCAGTACAAAATGCCTGACATCGTGACGAATTGCCGCACGCGCTACGCGGTATGTGCCGAGGACGTTGTTTCGAATCGCTTGCCACGCGTTCAGCTCTTCCATTAACGGCACGTGCTTATATGCGGCCGCGTGGAAAAGTATATGCGGTGCATAACGCCCCATCACCTGGTCAAGCAGCAACGAATCTTTTGCGTCGCCGATAACCGGTGTGATTTTCAATGCCGGGAAACGTTCTTTCAGCTCCTCGGTAAGGCGATACATCGCAAATTCAGACTGGTCGAATGCAATTAATTGCACGGGCTCGAAGCGCAGAATCTGGCGGCACAACTCGGAACCAATCGAACCGCCGGCGCCCGTCACCATCACGACGCGGCCGCGCAGCATCGCTTCCACATGCGGCGTGTCGATCTTCACCGGCTCACGGCCCAGCAGATCTTCGAGGTCG
>DATLOW010000235.1:0-10518 GCA_035536055.1 Paraburkholderia sp.
ACCGCTGCACAGACCGCCGACCGACAGGACGGCGACCAGCACGCCGTTGCGAAGCCACCTGCGTGCCATGAATCAGGGTTCCCGCTGTTAGATCACGAGTTTGACGACCATGAAAGTCGTAAGGGTATCGCTAATGGACCCTGGAAGCAACGTTCGTGCGGAAAATGAAAGGTTTGGCGACGATTCGCGCGGCAAACTGCCATGCCGCGCCCGGATCACTCGCCGACACCCTGGTTGACAACTCTTTACAGATAAATTTAGCTTGATCAAGATAAAATTCGACCCCAAGGCGAGATGCGGGGCAAAACCTCATGCCTCCTTGTCCCGGGCGTTCTGCAAAACGGAGTGCCAGCATCCGGCCTTTTTGGGGTGGCTAATCCCCTGCGCACCCTGAGGGCGTGCCCGTTGCGGGCACGCCCTTTTTTTCAGGGTAAGGCGGTGCGGGAAAGAGACGCGAAACCTAGCGCGCCGCGTTGACGTCGGCGACCAGCAGCGCGGTCATGTTGACGATGCGGCGCACGGTGGCCGAAGCGGTCAGCACGTGCACCGGCTGAGCCGCGCCGAGCAGCATCGGGCCGATTGCGATGTTGTTGCCGGCTGCCGTTTTCAGCAGGTTGTACGAGATGTTCGCGGCGTCGATGTTCGGCAGCACCAGCAGGTTCGCGTCGCCTTCGAGCGTCGAATCCGGCAGGATCTCGCGGCGCAGGTTCGCGTCGAGTGCGACGTCGCCGTGCATTTCGCCGTCCACCTGCAGATCCGGTGCGCGCTCCTTCAGCATCGCCAGCAACGTGCGCATCTTCTGCGCGGAAGGCGCGTGGCTCGTGCCGAAGTTCGAATGCGACACCAGCGCGATCTTCGGCTCGATGCCGAAGCGGCGCACTTCCTCAGCGGCCATGATGGTGATTTCGCACAGCTGCTCCGGCGTCGGATCGACGTTCACGTGCGTATCGACGAGGAAGATCTGGCGGTTCGGCAGCACCAGCGCGTTCATCGCCGCATACACGCTGCAGCCTTCCTTCTTGCCGATCACCTGGTCGACGAAATGCAGATGGCGGTGCGTGGTGCTGATCGTGCCGCAGATCATGCCGTCGGCTTCGCCCTTCTTCACCAGCATCGAGCCGATCAGCGTGGTGCGGCGGCGCATTTCGAGCTTGGCCATCTGCTCGCTGATGCCCTTGCGCGCCATCATCTTCGCGTAGGTTTGCCAGAAGTCGCGATAACGCTCGTCGTGATCGGTGTTGACGACCGTGTAGTCCTGACCGGACACGAGACGCAGACCGTAGCGCGCGATACGCTGCTCGATCACCGCCGGACGGCCGATCAGGATCGGCCTGGCGAGCTTTTCGTCGACGATGATCTGCACCGCGCGCAGCACGCGCTCTTCCTCGCCTTCGGCGAACACGATGCGCTTCTTCTCCGCTTCGACGCTGCGCGCGAGCTGGAAGATTGGCTTCATCGTCGTGCCGCTGTGGTAGACGAACTGCTGCAGATGCTGTTCGTACGCGTCCATGTCCTCGATCGGACGGGTCGCGACGCCCGAGTCCATCGCGGCCTTCGCCACCGCCGGCGCGACCTTGACGATCAGGCGCGGATCGAACGGTTTCGGAATCAGATACTCCGGGCCGAACGACAGATCCTGAATGCCGTAAGCAGTGGCGACGATGTCGCTCTGCTCCTGGCGCGCGAGCTCGGCAATCGCGTTGACCGCCGCGATCTCCATTTCACGCGTGATGGTGGTTGCGCCCGCATCCAGTGCCCCGCGGAAGATGAACGGGAAGCACAGCACGTTGTTCACCTGGTTCGGATAGTCGGTGCGGCCGGTGGCGATCACCGCATCCGGGCGCACTTCGCGCGCGACTTCCGGCAGGATTTCCGGCGTTGGATTGGCCAGCGCGAGAATCAGCGGCTTGTCGCCCATCTGCTTGACCATTTCCGGCTTCAGCACGCCGGCGGCCGACAGCCCTAGGAACACGTCCGAGCCGCCGATCACTTCGGCGAGCGAGCGCGCATTGGTTTCGCGTGCAAAACGTTCCTTGTCCGGATCCATCAGCTCGGCGCGGCCTTTATAGACCACACCCGCAAGGTCGGTCACCGTGATGTTGTCGAGCTGCAGGCCGAGGTCGACCAGCAGATCGAGACACGCGAGCGCCGCGGCGCCTGCGCCCGACGCGACCAGCTTCACTTCGCGGATGTTCTTGCCGACCACCTTCAGGCCGTTCAGGATCGCCGCCGCCACCACGATCGCGGTGCCGTGCTGGTCGTCGTGGAACACCGGGATCTTCATGCGCTTGCGCGCTTCACGCTCGACGATGAAGCAATCGGGCGCCTTGATGTCTTCGAGGTTGATGCCGCCGAACGTGGGCTCGAGTGCGGCGATCACGTCGACCAGCTTGTGCGGGTCGGTCTCGTTCAACTCGATGTCGAACACGTCGATACCGGCGAACTTCTTGAACAGCGCGGCCTTGCCTTCCATCACCGGCTTCGATGCGAGCGGGCCGATGTTGCCAAGGCCGAGTACCGCGGTACCGTTCGTCACGACGCCAACGAGGTTGCTGCGCGCAGTGAAACGCGCGGCGTTCAGCGGATTCTCGACGATGGCCTCGCACGCGAATGCCACGCCCGGCGAATACGCCAGCGCGAGGTCGCGCTGGTTGATCATCTGCTTGGTGGGCGAGACGGCGATCTTTCCGGGGGTGGGAAATTCGTGATAATCGAGCGCGGCTTCACGGAGTTTGCTGTTGGCGGAATTCGACATAAGCGAGCCTGACTTGGCAGATTAGAATAGAAGTTCGACGGGCATTGTAGCGCCAATCCCACAATTCAAGCCTTTCAATCGCGGACAGGCGCCGCGGCCGAAAGCGTGCTAAATCTGCGTAAACGCGCGTCGCAGTGCAGCATTTTCGATGTGAATGCTGAGCTCTTTTTGCCAACGCGCGGCTTCGTTTGCCTAACGTCTCCCGAACCAACCGATGCTTTCCGAGTTCTCGCTGATCGACCGCTTCTTTGCGCGCCGCGCGTCGCGCGCGCGTGCGGATTCCACCGTGGCGCTCGGCATCGGCGACGACTGCGCGCTGCTCGCGCCGCCTGCCGGCGAAACGCTCGCGATATCGACAGACATGCTGGTCGAAGGCCGGCACTTCTTCGCCGATGTCGACCCTTACGCGCTTGGCCACAAAGCGCTTGCGGTAAACCTGTCGGATCTCGCCGCGATGGGCGCTCAACCGCAAGCGTTCACGCTGGCGTTCTCGCTGCCGCGCGCCGATGAAGCGTGGTTGGCCGCGTTCAGCGACGGGCTGTTCGACATGGCGGAGCGCTTCGGTTGCGAGCTGATCGGCGGCGATACGACGGGCGGCCCGCTGAATCTTTGCATCACCGTGTTCGGTTCGGTGCCCGCGCAAGTCGCGCTACGCCGCGACGCAGCAAAACCGGGTGACGACATCTGGATTTCAGGCACGCTCGGCGATGCACGCGCAGGACTCGGCGTGCAACGCAACGAGTGGACCGCCAGCGCCGCAGACACCGCGACGTTCCGCCGCGCACTCGAGCGGCCGGAGCCGCGCATCGCACTCGGTGTCGAACTGCGCGGTCTGGCGCATGCGGCACTCGACCTGTCGGATGGACTCGCCGGCGATCTGCTGCACATCCTCGAACGCTCGCAGATGAACGCGACCGTCGACGTCGACGCATTGCCGCGCTCGGCTGCGCTCGCGCGCCTGCCGCGCGACGTGCAGTTGCGCTGCACAGCAGCCGGCGGCGACGACTACGAACTGTGCTTTACCGCCCCGGCCACCGCGCGCGCGGCAATTGAAAAAGTCGGTGACAAGCTGGCTGTGCCGGTAACCCGCATCGGTACAATAGGCGCTCTGGAATCGGCCGCAGCCGCACCGGCGATCGCGTGGCACGACGCGTCCGGCACTCCGCTTACATTGACGTTGCAAGGCTTCGATCATTTCCATGCAGACTGAACCCTCGGTCGGCTCCGCCGACGATCGGCCGCCCGGCGCTGCGGCGGCCGGCGCTCAGGCTGCGAGCGACGCCGCAGCAAGCGGCGCTCGAGCCAGCCGCGAACCGCACGGCATCGGCAGCCCCGGCCCGCGCGAGCCGCGGCCGCGCCGCGCCACCGCCCGCTTCATGCTGTCGCATCCGCTGCATCTGCTGTCGCTCGGGTTCGGCAGCGGCCTGTCGCCGGTCGCGCCGGGCACGGTCGGCACGCTGTTCGCGTGGGCTTCATTTGCGGCATTCAGCAATCGTCTTACCGTCATCGAATGGGCTGTGCTGATCGTTGCGGGGTTCTTCGGCGGCATAGCGGTCTGCGCGTTCACCGCGAACCGGCTCGGGATCGACGACCCGTCGCCGGTCGTGTGGGACGAGATCGTCGCGTTCTGGCTCGTGCTACTGATGGTCACCCCCGCAACGTTTACCGGCCAGCTGTGGGCTTTCATCGTGTTCCGCTTCTTCGACATGCTGAAACCTCCGCCGATCCGTTACTTCGACCGCAGACTGAAAGGCGGTTTCGGCATCATGTTCGATGATCTCGTCGCCGCGTTCTTCACGTTGCTCGTGATCGCGCTGTGGCGCATGTCGGTCTGACCGGCGCTCGCTGCGCAGCTGCAGCCCATAAAAGCGGATCTCTCGCATGGCTACCGATACCGTCGTTCACCAACTCGCGATTCGCGCCGGCAACCGCCTGCGCGACGAACGCCTGATGCTTGCGACCGCCGAGTCCTGCACCGGCGGCATGGTCGCAACGGCGATCACCGACATTTCCGGCAGCAGCGGCTGGTTCGAGCGCGGCTTCGTCACGTATTCGAACCAGGCGAAGTGCGAAATGATCGGCGTGCCGGCCGACCTGATCGAAAAGCATGGCGCGGTCAGCGAGCAGGTGGCGCGCGCGATGGCCGACGGCGCGCTGCGCAACAGCCGCGCGCAGGTGTCGCTGTCGATCACCGGCGTGGCCGGGCCGGGCGGCGGCACCGAGACCAAGCCGGTCGGCATGGTGTGCTTCGGCTGGAGCAACCGGCTGCATACGCTGGTCGAAACGCACGTGTTCAAAGGCGATCGCGAACGGATTCGCGTGCAGGCCGCCGAGCATGCGCTGCGCGGCCTGTTGAAATTGCTGGATGAACGCGAGCGCTGAAGCGTTCTGTTCGATGTTGCGTTCTTCACTGCGCGCTGCAGACGCGCTTCAGCCATGCCGACCCCGACCTCAAGCCAGCTTTCCAAAGAAGACCTGATCCGCCGCTTCGAGCTGATTCCGCATCCGGAAGGCGGGTACTACCGCGAGACCTATCGCGCCGCACAGACGGTGCACCGCGCAGGTGCGAACGAGCCGCGTTCGGCCTCGACCGCGATTTACTACATGCTGTGCGACGGCGCGCATTCGGCCTGGCATCGGTTGAAGTCGGACGAAGCCTGGCACTTCTATGCGGGCGCGCCGCTGCTGGTGCACGTGCTGGATCGTGCCGGCAAGCTGACCACCCATCGGCTCGGCAATGCATTGACGCATGCCGATACCGTGTTTCAGGCCATCGTGCTGGCCGGCGACTGGTTTGCCGCCGAGTGCGAGGATCCGCAAAGTTTCGCAGTAGTGGGCTGCACCGTAGCGCCGGGCTTCGAATTCAGCGAGTTCGAAGTGGCGGATGTAAGCGCGCTGCAAGCACAGTACCCCGCGCATCGGGAGCTGATCGCGCGGCTCGGACCGGTGGCTTGACGGCACGGCCGCGCTTGCCGGAACGGACCGCTAAAGGTCCGCCATACGGCTAGCGGAACGCATTGATCGCATCGCGCGTCTTCTGCGCAGCCTGCGCGGCGGCCTCGGCGTAGTGGTCGTCCTTGCCCGCGTAGATGATTGCCCGCGACGAGTTGATCAGCATCCCCGTTCCCGCTGCCGTGCGGCCGGCGCGTACCGTCGCTTCGACGTCGCCGCCCTGCGCGCCGATGCCCGGAATCAGCAGCGGCATCTCGCCGACCATCCCGCGCACCACTTCGATTTCCTTCGGGAACGTCGCACCGACCACCAGACCGAGCTGTCCGCTCGCATTCCACTTCTGCGCCGCCAGCCGCGCCACCGTCTGATACAGCGGCTGGCCGCCGGTGTCGAGAAACTGCAGATCGGAGCCGCCCGGATTCGACGTGCGGCACAACACGATCACGCCCTTGCCCGGATGCTCGAGGTACGGTTCGATCGAATCGAAGCCCATATACGGATTCACCGTCACTGCGTCCGCGCGATAGCGGTCGAACGCTTCGCGCGCGTACTGCTCGGCGGTACTGCCGATGTCGCCGCGTTTCGCGTCGAGGATCACCGGCAGCTCCGGGTGCTTCAGATGGATATGCGCAATCAGCTGCTCGAGTTGATCTTCGGCGCGATGCGCGGCGAAATACGCGATCTGCGGCTTGAATGCGCACGCATACGGCGCGGTGGCGTCGACGATCTTGCGGCAAAAATCGAAGATCGCATCCGAGCGGTTCGCGAGCGCACCCGGAAATTTCGCGGGCTCAGGATCGAGCCCGACGCACAGCAGCGAGTTCGTATTTTGCCAGGCAAGATTGAGCGTGTGAATGAACGAGGAGGACATGGTGAAACCCGCGGCGGGCGACAGAAGCAGATGAGGCGCGTATTTTACTCGCGTCTGTCCTACGCGCCGCCGCATCGAGCCATTGCGCCGGCGACCGCCGCTATCGCTACCGCTACTGCTGCTGGCGTTTCGCCGCGCGCCCGCCCGCCACTGCGCGCAGCCCCGTGTGCTCGACCGTAAACCGGAAAGTACGCGACAGCCGCTCGCCGCGCGACAGCATCGTCATGCCGTGCTCGGCCGCGCCGCCCGGCAGATTCATCGCGTTGATCGGATGATCGACCGGCTCGAAGCAGAAGAAATCCTTGCCCGTCGGCGTGTACAACACGTAGTAGTCGGTATTCGACGACACCGTC
Organism: Paraburkholderia sp.; assembly: GCA_035536055.1. Taxonomy (GTDB): domain Bacteria; phylum Pseudomonadota; class Gammaproteobacteria; order Burkholderiales; family Burkholderiaceae; genus Paraburkholderia. The sequence goes on from DATLOW010000235.1 coordinate 6,932, forward strand.
AGCGACAGCCGCCGCTTTGGCCACACGATCGTCGCGCGGCCGCTCCATTCGGTGAACGCGTGATTGACCAGCGTCGCCGGCAACGGATACGCGACGCCGAACTGCCACGCCGGCGGCACCGGCACATGCCGCACCGGCAGCCAGTCGTCGCCGGACAGCCACAGGCCGGAGGCGGCCGCGGCCAGTTGCGTATCGGCATCGCGCACGAGGAACGGATGCACGCCAAGTCCGAACGGCAGCATGTCGCGGCCGACGTTTTCGACTTCGAGCGTAATCGCCAGCGTCGGCCCGTCGAGCGCGTAGATTTGCGTCGCCCGAAACGCGTACGGCTTGCCGTGGCTGTGGTCGAGCGTCAGACGCACGCTGTGCTGATCCGTATCGGCCACCTGCCACGCCGCGAGCCAGCCGTCGCCATGCAGCGGCAGGGCTTCGCCGGCGCGGTTGCAGGGCACCTCCACGGTGCGTCCGCCGACGCTGAAGCGCCCGCCGCCGATCCGGTTCGAGTACGGCAGCAGCGCGTAGCACGCGAGTTCGTTCGCATCGGTCTGCGCGTTCACGTGGCGGCAGCGCCGGAACACCGGCACCAGATTGCCGTCGCTGCGCCAGTCGAAGCGGGTAATGCCACCGCCTAACCGCGGCGCGACGTCGAGCCGCAAATGGGTATTGGCGAGCGTCACGCAGGCGACGTCGCCGGCGCTTGCCGCGCCGATCGCCACCGCCGACGTGCTCGGCCCGGGCAGCACCGGATGCGCGGCCGCTTCGAGACGCGCCTGGCGGGTTCGTACAGGTGAAGAAGACGGCACAGCAGAATTCGCCACAGTCATATCAAGCTCCCTCGAGAGGCATCGAATGTCGCCGTCGATTGCCGACGGCTGCTTCTGTGCGGGCAGCGCGGGAAACCGGCTGCCTCTTTGGGTCTGTGCTGCATGCTGCGAACTGCCCTGCTTCAAGCGGTTAAAGCGCGGCGGCGCAGGGTGCGCCGCCGAAAAAGGCTTCAGTGCGTCACGCCGCAGCGTACGCCACTGGCGCGCCGGCGAAAACCGGTTCCGGCAAACCACGGTGTGCGGGTGTTGCAATAAAGACACCGCCGGCGCGCGGATCGTCGCGCAACGCCGCGTGATCGAGACCGATGCGCGCGCTCGTCACGTACAGCGTGCCGAGGCGCGCGCCCCCCAGCGCGACGCAGCTGGGCTGCGCGGTGGGCACCAGCACGCGCTCGGTTTCGCGACCGTCGGGCGCGTAGCGCACCACCCGGCCGCCGCCCCAGTGAGCATTCCACAGGCCGCCTTCGGTGTCGACAGTCGAGCCGTCGGGTTCGCCGGTCACGTTGTCGGCGAGCCTCACGAATAGCCGGTCGTTGCTTACGCTGCCGTCCGCGCCGTAGTCGCAGGCGCGGATTTCGCGGGTCGGCGAGTCGCAGTAGTACATCGTCGCGCCGTCCGGGCTAAACGCAATGCTGTTCGAAATGGCCGGCGCCGGCAGCGGCAGCCGTTCGAGCGTCAGATCGTGATTCAACCGGTAGAAGCCACCGATCGGCCGCACCGGCGAGCTTTCGTCTTTCGTGCCGAACACGAAGCGTCCCTGGCGATCGCAGCGGCCGTCATTGACGCGCGTATTCAGGCCGGGTTCGACGTCGACGACCGGTGTGACGTCGCCGGTCGCCAGATCGAAGAACGCCAGCCGCGAAGCGAGCCCGAGCAGCACATAATGCGGGTCGGCGCACAACGCGAACGTGGCGAGCCGCTCCGGCATCTTCCAGAACGTGCTGCGTCGTTCGCGCGGATCGTAGCGCCACAACCGCGCGCCTTCAATATCGGTCCAGTAGAAACGGCCGCTGCGCGCGCACCACGTCGCGCCTTCGCCGAGCGTGCATTTGGCGTCGATCTCGAGTGCCGCCGCGCGTTGCCGCGCCGCGCCGCTCATGCCCAGCCTCCGTCGACGATCAGATCCTGCGCGGTGATCATCCGGCTATCGTCGGCGGCGAGGAACAGCGCCATCCGCGCGATGTCCTCCGGCATCAGTTCCGCATCGATGCACTGGCCTTCCTTGATCGCGCGGCGGCCCGCGTCGGTGAGCCACAAGCGCTGCTGTTTTTCTGTCATCACCCACCCTGGCACAAGGGAATTCACGCGAATATGAAACGGACCGAGATCGCGCGCAAGCCCCCTCGTCAGACCTTGCACCGCGGATTTCGCCATCACGTACACCGGATAGTTGCCGTTTTTCAGCATCCAGCTGATCGAACCCAGATTGATGATCGAGCCGCCGCCGGCAGCTTTCATATCGTCAGCTACGGCCTGCGCGGCGAAAAACTGATGCCGCAGGTTCACCGCGATGCCTGCGTCGAACGATTCCGGCGTCACGTCCGCAATCGCGTGGCGGCGGTCGTTCGCCGCGTTGTTGACCAGCACCGCGATCGGCCCGAGCGCCGCGCGGGCATCGTCGATGGCTTTTTTCAGCGCATCGGGGTCGGTCACGTCGCAGCGCACGAACAGCGGCGGGTGGCGCGAATCGCCGAGCTGGTCCGCGAGCGCTTCGGCGGAGGTTTCGTCGATATCGAAGAACGCGACGCGCGCGCCCTGTGCGACGAAATGCTCGACGAACGACGCGCCGATACCGGTCGCGCCACCCGTGATCAATACCGTGCGGTCCGTAAGACTCGGATAGTGCGCGTACGCGCTGGCGGCTTGCCGGGCGTTCGCGTTGGCCGGAGACGACATCGTTCGGTTCCTCAGTTCGGGTTCGGACGTGCGGGTTGCATTGGCGCCAAGCGCGGCATCGAGCGCATCAAGCGCATCGAGCGCATCAGTCGCGCGACCCGCGGTTCTTCAACTGATCGAGCAGCACGGCGGCGAGCAGGATCGCACCGCGCACCAGGTACTGATAGAACGCGTCGATGTTCAGCAGGTTCATCACGTTTTCGACGGTACCCATGATCAGCACGCCGATCACCACGCCGGAAATCGTCGCGCGGCCGCCGAGCAGCGACACGCCGCCGAGCACGCACGCCGAGATCACGTTCAGCTCGAAACCTTCCGCGGCATTCGGCTGGCCCGACGTGATGCGCGACGCGAGAATCACGCCGGCGAGCGCCGTTACCGCGCCCTGAATCAGGAAGATATAGACACGCGTGCGTTCGACGTTGATACCGGCGAGGCGCGATGCCTCCGGATTGCCGCCGATCGCCAGCGTGTTGCGGCCGTACACGGTCTGGTTCAGCATCACGCCGAATACGATGAAGCAGATCAGCGTGACCCAGATCGGCAGCGACACGCCGAACAGCGTCAGGCCGCCCAGCGCGATAAACGTATCCGACGACACGCCGACCGCCTGCCCGTGCGACGCAATGAAGCCAAGGCCGCGCACGATTTCCATGGTGGCGAGCGTCGTGATCAGCGCGTTGATGCGCAGATACGCGATCACCGCGCCGTTGACGAAGCCGATCGCCGCGCCGGCAAACACGGCGGCGACGATCGCAATGAACGTATTGCCGGTCGCATTGAGCACCATCGCGCACAGCACGCCGGCAAACGCGACGATCGAGCCGATCGACAGGTCGAAGTCGCGCGACGCGAGACAGAACATCA
>DATLOW010000236.1:0-20518 GCA_035536055.1 Paraburkholderia sp.
CGCTCCCGCCGCCCGCGTGCCGGCAATCGATCAGTTTTCTTCGCTGGGCAGCGCGTACGGTAGCGGCAGGAACGTCAGCGCGGGTCCGTCGCCCGCGCCCAGACGCACGCCGCCGCCGGCCAGCGCGGTCAGCTTGAGCTCGACCAGCATGTCGACGCCGCCGTCCGGCGCGGCGGCCGTATTGATCACCATGCCGCACGGCTGGCCGGCATCGTCGGCCTCGAACAGCTCGAGGCCGGGCAACACCGTGTCGGTCTCGCCGGCTACATTGGCGAGCGCGGTGCGCCGTTTGATCGTGCCGCGGTACTGGCTGCGCGCCACCACTTCCTGGCCCGGATAGCAGCCCTTGCGGAAGTTGACGCCGCCAAGCACGTCGAAGTTGACCATCTGCGGTACGAACTGCTCGACCACGCGCTGCGTGATGCGCGGTTCTCCCGCGCGGATGTCGAGCCAGTCCCACACGGCCGCCGACGCGCGCGTGAGCGTCGCGTCGAGCACCGGCAGGCGCGCCTCGACCTCGGCCTTCGGCCCGACCCACAGGTAGCGCAGCCGGCCGGCCGCATCGGGTACGCGGATCAGCGCGCCGGCCGGCCCGTCGACCTTCACGTGCACGCCGTCCGGCAGCGCGTCGAACACGCCCGACAGCGCCTTGCGCACGTCGCCGGCGAGGCCCACCGCGGCGAGCTCGCCGCTCGCATCGGTCAGTTTTGCCTTGGCGCGCAGCACGAACATCGACAGGCGCTTCTGCACGGCCGCCCGGACGTCCTGCGCGACCAGCAGGCGGATTGCCTCGCCCGCGCGCCACGCGAGGAACGACGCGAGCAGCCGGCCCTTGGCCGTGCAATAGCCGGCGAGCCGAGCGCTGGCGGCGTCGAGGTGTTGCGTATCGCTGGTGAGCTGGCTGTGCAGGAAGGTGGCGGCATCGTCGCCGTGCACGTCGATGATGCCGAACTGCGTGAGCGGCATGTAGGCGCCGTGCGTCAGCACGGCATCGAATTCTGCGCGGGCGGGACGCGGCAGCGGCGGCAACGGGGCCGGCGCGGGCGCGGCCGCCGTGCCGCTACCGGCGGCGGCCGGCGCAGCGGGGGCGGAAAGAGGAGCGGGCGGTGCGTTCATAAAGACAGGAGAGCAGTCGGTTGTGACTTTCGGCAAGGCAACCAGGTATTATATGAGTCTTAACCCCAGCCTTGTCCCGCATGTCCCTTCTGAAGAAATGTTTGCTTGCCGGCATGGCGCTCGTCGTGCTGGCCGCGGCAGCCGCCGCCGGCGCATATCACTGGGCCACCACACCGATCAACCTCGCCGCTTCCCAACTCGACGTCACGATCAAACCGCATAGCAGCCTGCGCAGCGTCACCGCGCAACTGAACCGCGGCGGCGTGCCGGTCGAGCCGGAGCTGTTCGTGCTGATGGCGCGTGCGCTCGGGCTGCAGGCTGCACTGAAATCGGGCAATTACGAATTCAAGACCGGCGTGAGTCCGTATGACGTTCTGCAGAAGATCGCGCGCGGCGACGTCAACGAATATGTGGCGACCGTCATCGAAGGCTGGACGCTGAAGCACATGCGCGCCGAACTCGATGCGAATCCGGCGCTGCGGCACGATGCGGCCACGCTGTCCGACGCCGACCTGCTGAAGGCGATCGGCGCGCCCGCCACGCAAAGCGGCAGTGCCGAAGGGCTGTTTTTCCCGGACACCTATCTATTCGACAAGAACACCAGCGACCTCGACGTCTATCGGCGCGCCTACCGGCTGATGCAGCTGCGCATCGACGAGGCGTGGGCCGCGCGCGCGCCGGGCCTGCCGTACCGCACGCCGTACGAGGCGCTGACGATGGCATCGATCATCGAGAAGGAAACCGGCCGGGCGTCGGACCGGCCGATGGTGGCGGGCGTGTTCGCCAACCGGCTGCGGGCGAACATGCCGCTGCAGACCGATCCGACCGTGATCTACGGGATGGGCGACAGCTACACCGGCCACTTGAGGAAGCGCGACCTGTTGGCCGACACTCCTTACAATACCTACACGCGGATGGGCCTGCCGCCGACGCCGATCTCGCTGCCGGGTATCGCGTCGCTGCAGGCGGCGCTGAACCCGGCCCCGACCAGCGCACTCTATTTCGTGTCGCGCGGCGACGGCAGCAGTATCTTTTCTGACACGCTCGGCGATCACAACAAGGCCGTCGACAAATACATTCGAGGGCAATGATGGCGCGTGGCAAATTCATCACATTCGAGGGCATCGACGGCGCCGGCAAGACCACCCATCTTGCCTGGTTCCGCGAGCGGCTCGAAGCGAAGGTCGCGCAAGGCGGGCGAACCGTGGTCGTCACCCGCGAGCCGGGCGGCACCAAACTGGGCGAAGCGTTGCGCGACATGCTGCTGCATCAGGGCATGGACCTCGAAACCGAAGCGCTGCTGATGTTCGCGGCACGCCGCGAACATCTGGCGCAGGTCATCGAGCCGGCCCTCGCGCGCGGCGACTGGGTGCTGTCCGACCGGTTCACCGATGCAACCTTCGCGTACCAGGGCGGCGGCCGCGGGCTGCCGCGCGACAAGCTGGAAACGCTCGAGCGCTGGGTGCAGGGCGGTTTCCAGCCGGATCTGACGGTGCTGTTCGACGTACCGCCCGATACCGCCAGCGCGCGGCGCGGCGCGGTGCGCGCGCCGGACCGCTTCGAAGGCGAATCCGACGCGTTCTTCGCACGCACGCGCGCCGAGTATCTGCGCCGTGCGGAAGAGGCGCCGTACCGTTTCGCGATCATCGATTCGACGCTCAGCATCGCGGCGATCCAGAAGCAGCTCGACGAACTGATCGCCAGCTTCTAGCCGAACCCAACAGAACCCAACCGAACCCAACAGAACGATACCGAACGACACCCCATGATCTACCCGTGGCAATCCGACGAATGGACCCGGCTGCAGCAACTGCGCGCGGCGTGGCCGCACGCGCTGCTGCTGCACGGCCAGGGCGGCATCGGCAAACTGCATTTCGCGCAGCACGTCGCGCAAGGGCTGCTGTGCGAGGCGCCGCAGCCGGACGGCCAGCCGTGCGGCGCGTGCGTGGCGTGCAACTGGTTCGTGCAGGGCAACCACCCCGACTACCGGATCGTGCTACCCGAGGCGCTCGCCGCCGAAGCCGGCTTCGCGGCGCAGGCCGACGACAAGGCGGACAAGGCAGATAAAGCCGATGCCGACGACGGCAAGAAGACCCGCGCACCGAGCAAGGAAATCAAGATCGAACAGGTGCGGGCGCTGCTCGACTTCTGCGGCGTCGGTTCGCATCGCGGCGGCATGCGCGTGGTGGTGCTGTATCCAGCCGAGGCGCTGAACGTCGCCGCCGCCAACGCGCTGTTGAAGACGCTCGAGGAGCCGCCCGCCGGCGTGGTGTTCCTGATGGTGTCGGCGCGCATCGACCGTTTGCTGCCGACCATCATCAGCCGCTGCCGGCAATGGCCGATGCCGACGCCCGCGCCTGACGCGGCTGCCGCGTGGCTCGCCGCGCAAGGCATCGACGATGCGCCCGCGCTGCTCGCCGAAGCCGGCGGCGCGCCGCTCGCGGCGCTGGCGCTTGCGCGCGACGAGAACCGCGCGCTGCGCGACTGGACGCTGAAGCAACTGGCCGCCGGCCGCGACTGCGATGCGTTCGCCTGCGGCGAGACGCTGCAGAAATTGCCGGTGCCGCTGGTGCTCGGCTGGCTGCAGCGCTGGCTATACGACCTGCTTGCGCAACGCACTGCCGGCGCGCCGCGCTATTTTCCGAACGACGCCGCGGCGCTCGCGCGCTGCGCGAAAGAGGCCGATGCGGCCGCGTTCGCGCGCTTTCTGAAGAGCGTGACGCGGCAGCGCGCGGTGGAAAACCATCCGCTGAACGCGCGGCTGGTGTTCGAAGAACTGTTTCTCGGCTACCGCGACGTGTTCGCGTAGCCGTGCATGCGTGCCGCCGCGGCGCCGCTGTGTGGTGCCGCGCGCCTTTACAATAACAATCTGACTTATCCAGACCGTGACGCTTTCGTACCGCGATGCCACGCCCGACGATCTGCCCGAGATCGTCGCCATCTACAACTCCACCGTGGCGTCGCGCCAGGTGACCGCCGACCTCGAACCGGTCAGCATCGACAGCCGCCGTGCGTGGTTCGATGAGCACGATGCCGGCCGGCGGCCGCTGTGGGTGGTCGAAGCGGGCGGCAAGGTAATCGCGTGGCTCAGCTTGTCGGATTTTTACGGCCGCCCGGCCTATGGCCGCACCGCCGAAGTCAGCATCTATCTGGCCGAGGCCGCGCGCGGCAAGGGGCTCGGCAAGGCGCTGCTGGCCGAGGCGCTCGAGGCGGCGCCGCGGCTTGGCATCGATACGGTGCTTGGCTTCGTGTTCGGTCACAATGAGCCGAGCCTGCGCCTGTTCCACGGCTTCGGCTTCGAGAACTGGGGTGTGCTGCCGCGCGTCGCGGTGCTCGACGGCGTCGAGCGCGATCTGGTGATCGTCGGCCGCCGTCTCGACGCGGCCTGAGTTGCCCGGGCGGCTTGAGCCGCGTGTGGGTTCAAGCGGCCGTGTCGGCTGTCGTCGTTCCAAACCGTCAACGGATTCAACCATGTTTGTCGATTCGCACTGCCACATCAACTTCGAAGGACTCGCCGACCGCCTGCCGCAGGTGCTCGACAATATGCGCGCGCATGCGGTCACGCACGCGCTGTGCGTGTCGGTCGACTTCGAGACGCTGCCCGCCGTGCTCGACATCGCGGCGCGGCACGACAATATCTATGCGTCGGTCGGCGTGCATCCGGACCATGAGGATGCGCGCGAGCCGAGCGTCGCGGAACTGGTCGACCTGGCCGCGCACCCGAAGGTCGTCGCGATCGGCGAGACTGGGCTCGACTACTACCGTCTCGAAGGCCGTTCGATCGCCGATATGGAATGGCAGCGCGAACGCTTTCGCACCCACATCCGCGCCGCGCATCAGACGAACAAGCCGCTGATCATCCACACCCGCGCGGCTTCCGAAGACACGCTGCGCATCATGGCCGAAGAGCGCGCGGGCGAGCCGGGCGGCGTGATGCACTGCTTCACGGAACCGTGGGCGATCGCCGAGCGCGCGCTCGCGCAGAATTTTTACATTTCACTGTCAGGCATCGTCACGTTCAAGAGCGCCACCGACGTGCAGGACGTCGCGCGCCGCGTGCCGCTCGAGCGTCTGCTGATCGAGACCGACTCGCCGTACCTGGCGCCGGTGCCGTATCGTGGCAAGCCTAATGAACCTGCGTACGTAAGTTATGTCGGACGCTTCATCGCGCAGCAGCGCGAGATGCAGGACGCGGAACTGGCTCACGCCACCACGCAGAATTTTTTCCGGCTGTTCGGCATTCCGGCTCCGGTCGCATGATAGAACCGCGTCGGAATTATTAATTTAAAAACTATCAATAAGATAGACTATATTTTTAAAGTAAAGCATGCAAAGCTCTCTGACTAACTTCCGACCCTTCGGGCTGCGCCGCGGCCTTGCTCGCGCCGCGCTGTGCGCAAGCCTCGCCTGTGCCGCATGGACGGCGGTGCCGGCGCAGGCCGCACCCGCCGACACGATGATCAAGGCGGTCAAGTTCGATGACGTGAAAGAGGTGAAAAAGCAGCTCGGCAATGGCATGGACCCGAACATGACGGACAACCAGGGTATCCCGCTGATCGTGATCGCCGCGCGCGAAAAGTCCGACCAGGTTGCCGCACTGCTCGCCAACGATCCGAAGACCAATCTCGAGATCGAAGACAAGGCCGGCGAAAACGCGATGATGATGGCCGCGCTGAACGGCGACGTCGATCTCGTCAAGCTGCTGATCTCGAAGGACGCGGAAGTGAACAAGAAGGGCTGGGCGCCGCTGCACTATGCGGCGACCAACGGTCACGACGACGTCGTGCAGCTGTTGCTGGACCACAGCGCGTATATCGACGCCGGTTCGCCGAACGGCACCACACCGCTGATGATGGCGGCGCGCGGCGGGCACGTGTCGACGGTCAAGCTGCTGCTGGACAACGGCGCGGACCTGACCGTGAAGAACCAGATCGGCCTCACCGCACTCGATTTTGCCAAGCAGTACAAGGAGCCGGATGTCGTCGAAGGCCTGACCGCGCGGCTGCAGCAGATGCAGAACCAGGCGCCCGCGGGGGCTGCCGGCGGGAATGCGAAAACGCCGCAAAACAGTGCAAAATAGCACACCGGCCCACACGCGCCGGGTAAAATTTGCATCGCCAATACGTCGAAGGATTAACATGCTGCGGGTTTTGATTTGCGCCAGCGCGCTTGCCGTACCGCTGTCGGCGGCCGCGTTTACGGGGGGCGACCTCAACAGGCTGTGCACGAAGACCGACGTTGCGTCGCGCAGCGCGTGCGGCGCGTATATCGAAGGCGCGGCGGATGGCGTCTTCAATACGATCGATGCGATTGGCGGCACCACCGGGCCGCGGGTCGGCCAGTATTTCTGTCTGCCGCCCGAAGCCCGCTCGCAGCAGTTGACCGACGCGGTGCGCAAGTACATTGCGGAGAATCCGAGCGCGGCGAGCTTCAACGCGAGCACCGCGGTGTCGCTCGGGCTCGGCAAGGCGTTTCCGTGCAAGGGCGCCAATTGAGGCTGCTGCAATAACGGCGGCGCGGCTGAGCCGTTACGGCTGGCGTAGCTGGAAACCGGCGCACCAGCCGGAAGCTGGCGCAGTAAAGGCGGGCGCGGAGACCGCACCGCAAGGAATGCGCGGCGAATTTCGCCGCATTGGCGAGCAGGCCTTGTGAAGCCTGTCAGCAGCACCGCGTGTCGCTCGATACAGTTGCTTTTACTAGCGGCGAGCGGGCTTGCCACTGCAGGGGTCCAACTGCAGGCGCTCCAGGGCGCACCGACAGCAACGCGCGACCGGCGTGTCGCCGCCCATACGCGCCGCAGGTCTATCCGGCGCCGGCCGCGTCTTTTCCGACACCATATCCCGCGCCAGGTGCAACCGATCCCGCGGCCGCCCGGTCGAACCGGCACCGGGCCGCGGCCTTCCGGCTGTGCCCGACACCGCATACGGAGGAACCAGCATGGCTCGACTGATCGTCGTATCGAACCGCGTAGCGACGCCCAACGAAACCAAAGCGTCGGCCGGCGGCCTCGCGGTCGGCGTGTTCGGCGCGCTGAAGGATACCGGCGGCGTATGGTTCGGCTGGAGCGGCGATGTGGTCAGCGAAACGGTCGCCAACGCGGGCCCGACGCTCGAACAGGACGGCGCCGTGACCTTCGCCACCGTCGGTCTGACGCGCAAGGACTACGACCAGTACTACCGCGGCTTCTCGAATGCGACGCTCTGGCCGGTATTCCACTACCGCAACGACCTCGCGCGCTACGAGCGCGAAGAATATGCGGGCTACCGGCGCGTCAACGCATGGCTTGCGCACAAGCTGATCAAGCTGCTGCAACCGGACGACATCATCTGGGTGCACGACTACCATATGATCCCGTTTGCCGAAGCGCTGCGCGCCGAAGGCATCACCAACCGGATCGGCTTCTTTCTGCATATTCCGTTTCCGTCGCCGCAGATCCTGATCAATATTCCGCCGCATGAGGAACTGGTGAAGTCGCTCAGCTGCTACGACCTGATCGGCTTCCAGACCGACACCGACGAGCTCGCGTTTCACGACTACATCGAGCGCCACGCGCGCGGCACGGTGAAGCAGGGCGGCGAGGTCGACGCGTTCGGCCGTCAGTTGCGCACCGGTGTGTATCGCATCGGCGTGTTTCCCGACGAAATCGCCGAGCAGGCGAAGCGCTACGAAAGCCGCCAGCACGTGCTCGATCTGAAGCAAAGCCTCGAAGGCCGCAAGCTGATCATGAGCGTCGATCGGCTCGACTATTCGAAGGGCCTCGTCGAACGGTTTCGCGCGTTCGAGCAGTTGCTGGAACGCTCGCCCGAATGGCGCGGCAACGTCACGCTGGTGCAGATCGCGCCGCCGACGCGCTCGGACGTGTCGACCTACCAGCAGATCCGCCAGGACCTCGAATATGAAGCAGGGCGCATCAACGGCCGGTACTCGGGCCTCGATTACACGCCGATCCGCTATCTGAATCAGCGCTACGACCGCTGGAAACTGATGTCGCTGTTTCGCGAATCGCAGATCGGCTTCGTCACGCCGCTGCACGACGGCATGAATCTGGTCGCGAAGGAGTATGTGGCCGCGCAGAATCCGGACGATCCGGGCGTGCTGGTGCTGTCGATGTTCGCGGGCGCGGCCGCCGAGCTGTCCGGCTCGCTGATCGTGAATCCGCATGACTCGGTCGGCATGTGCGAAGCGCTGCAGCAGGCGCTCGCGATGCCGCTCGACGAGCGCAAGCGCCGCCACGAAATCAACATGGCCGCGCTGCGCAAGAACGATCTGGGCGTGTGGCGCGATTCGTTCCTGCGCGATCTGCGCAGCGTGCCGCTGGCGGGCGCGGCGCACGCATGACGCGCGCGCGTGCCGTGCTGAGCGCGCTCGCGATCGCCAACTACCGCTCGCTGCGCGAGCTGATCGTGCCGCTCGGCCCGCTGAACGTGGTGACCGGCGCGAACGGCAGCGGCAAATCGAATCTGTATCGCGCGTTGCGCCTGCTGGCCGCCACGGCACGTGGCGGCGTGATTCCCACCCTCGCGCGCGAAGGCGGCCTGCAATCGACGCTATGGGCCGGGCCCGAGCGCTTTTCGCGCGCGATGCGCGCGGGCGAGCAGCCGGTCGAACCGCTGGTGCGGCGCGATGCGGTGAACCTGAAGCTCGGCTTTGCCGGCGATACGTTCGGCTACGCGATCGACCTCGGCCTGCCGATTCCGTCGGCGACCTCGCAGTTCGGTCTCGACCCGGTGATCAAGCGCGAATGCATCTGGAGCGGGCCGGTGCTGCGGCCGTCCGCGCTGCTGGTGGACCGGCACGGCGCATCGATCCGTACGCGCGATGCGGACGGCGACTGGCAAACCGTGCCGCATGCGGTGGCGAGCTTCGATAGCATGATGACCGAGTTCTCCGACCCGCGCGGCGCACCGGAAATGATCGCGGTGCGCGAGCAGATCCGCTCGTGGCGCTTCTACGACCACTTCCGCACCGACGCCGACGCGCCCGCGCGCATTCCGCAAATCGGCACCCATACGCCGGTGCTCGCCGACGACGGCGCGGATCTGCCCGCCGCATTGCAGACGATTCGCGAGATCGGCGCAGCACAGGCGCTCGACGACGCGGTCGCCGATGCGTTTCCAGGTTCGCGCATCGACGTCGCGAATCTCGACGGCCGCTTCGAAGTGACGATGCGGCAGCACGGTCTGTTAAGGCCGTTGCGAGCGGCCGAGCTGTCCGACGGCACGCTGCGCTATCTGCTGCTGGTGGCGGCGCTGCTGACGCCGCGGCCGCCCGCGCTGCTGGTGCTGAACGAACCGGAGACCAGCCTGCATCCGGACTTGCTGCCGGCGCTCGCGCGGCTGATCGCGCAGGCGTCGCAGCATTCGCAGGTGGTGGTGGTGTCGCATGCGGCGCGGCTGATCGCGGCGCTCGAGCGCGACAGCGCGAGCCAGTCGCTGGTGCTCGAGAAAGAACTTGGCGTGACCCGCGTGGCCGGCAGCGACCGGTTCGACGCGCCGGCGTGGAAGTGGCCGGCGCGCTGAGCGCGCATGCATTGCGCAAGGCCGCGCCGGCACGCGATATCGTGCCGGCCGCACACCGATCGACCGAATGTTTCGCGTCTGTAACAGCCCGCAGCAATTGCAATAGGTGCGGCTTTCGAAAGGCTTCCAGGCAATAATGGCGTGTCCGGTTTTGCGGACACCGGCAGGCACGCCTGCTGAACGCACCACTGCGGCACCCGCGGCACAAGCCGCACGAGCGGCGGCGCGGGCGGCGATTTGATCGCCACCTGGCGCACTGTCATACTCGCTCGCCACCAGACGGAGACGCCCGATGAGAATTGCGCAGATCGCCCCCTTGACCGAATCGGTGCCGCCCAAGCTGTATGGCGGGACCGAACGCGTGGTGTCGTACATCACCGAGGCGCTGGTCGAACTCGGCCACGACGTGACGCTGTTCGCCAGCGGCGATTCGATCACCCAAGCGAAGCTCGAAGCGGTCTGGCCGCGCGCGCTGCGTCTGGATCCGGGCATCCGCGACCGCGTGGCGCCCCATATGCTGTTGATGGAACTGGTGCGTCGCCGCGCCGAAGAGTTCGACGTGCTGCATTTCCATATGGATTACTACTCGTTCTCGGTGTTCAAACGCCAGCAGACGCCGTTCGTCACGACGCTGCACGGCCGGCTCGATCTGCCCGAACAGCAGCCGGTATTCGATACGTTCAGCACCGCGCCGGTGATCTCCATTTCGAATGCGCAGCGCCAGCCGCTGCCGCAGGCGCGCTGGCTGTCCACGGTTTATCACGGGCTGCCCGAGATGCTGTACACGCCGCAGCCGGTCGAGCAGAAATATCTGGCGTTTCTCGGCCGTATCTCGCCGGAGAAGCGCGTCGATACCGCGATTCGCATCGCCGCGCGCTGTGGTCTGCCGATCCGCATCGCCGCGAAGGTCGATACGGCCGACCGCGAATACTTCGAGCGCGATATCCGCCCGCTGTTCGAGTTGCCGCATGTCGAATACATCGGCGAAATCGCCGACGAGCAGAAAGCCGAGTTTCTATCCGGTGCGCATGCGCTACTGTTTCCGATCGACTGGCCGGAGCCGTTCGGCCTCGTGATGATCGAAGCGATGGCGTGCGGCACGCCGGTGATCGCCTTCAATCGCGGCGCGGTGCCCGAGGTGCTCGACGACGGCGTGTCCGGCTTTATCGTCGAAGACGAAATCGGCGCGGTGGCGGCCATCAACCGGCTGCACAAGCTGCCGCGCGCGCAGGTGCGGCGCCGCTTCGAGCAGCGTTTCACGTCGCACCGGATGGCGCAGCAGTACGTGGACGCGTATCAGTCGGTGATTCGCGCGCAGAAGCGCTCGCGCTTCAAGGTCATCGATACGTCGACGACGGGTTCGTAGCGCCGCCAGCGCCGCCGCACGGCTTTGCTGCACAAACAAAAACCCCACGTCTTGCAACGTGGGGCGATTCGATGGAGCGGCGCGCCGCGGCATACCCGCCGCGCCGGTCCCGCGTGTTGGAGCGGTCTTGCAGGCGGCGTCAGATTTTCAGCCGCGAGACCTTGGTGCCAGCCAGCGAAACGTCGGCCATCAAACCCGCGTTGGTCAGCACGAAGACTTCGACCGGTGCCGTCGCGGTGGTGGTATCGACCGCGCCGTTCGCGCCGATCTTCACCAGCGCAACCGAAGCGTCGGCGCCGACCGACCAGCCATCCGAATTGCGGAATTTGTCGAGCGCATCCTGCGTCATGAACAGGAAGATGATCGCCTTCGACTGCGCACCAGCCTGCAGGCCGAACGAACCGGACACGGTGCTGTAGTAGCCGACCGAGCTGCCGCCCACCCGCAGCGAGCCTTCACCATATTGCCCGCCGATCACGAAGCCCACCTGCAGTACCGACGGGAAGCACAACACGCCGCGCGCCTTGGACACCAGTTCGCGCGAGCCGTTGACCGTCGTGAACAGCCGCGACATCGTGCCGTCGACGCTGGCGTCGATCGACTGCCGCTTGGACATGTCGGTGGCGGCCGACTCCCCCGAACTCTTGGTGGTCGTACAGCCTGCCAGTGAAAGGCCTCCGAAAGCGAGTGCGGCCGTACCTGTTAGTATGAAGTTTCGTCTTTGCATCGTTTTTCTCCATCGTGGTTCCGGGGATGCAGCCTCAGTTCACGCGGGTTGCGTGTTTAGTTATAACACACGGGAAAATAAAGGGCGCCTTTTGACATCGGGCGCAACGCCTTGTGTGATGGGCGTTTCCGGCGGGCGCGCGATGGTCGCGCGGGCACTTTGGGTAATTCTGACCTGGGATTGCGCGGCCTTCGCGAGTTGCTTTACGCGCCGGATTGCGCGGCGCGCGGTGGTGGGCGAGCGCACCTTTCAATGGAACGTCGAGCGGCGAGGTCGCGCGCGACGGCGGTTATTTTTACTGACGTATGGCGCGGCGACGGACGCGCGTTTCGCGTTTTCGCGAGTGTTGCGGCGGCGCATCAGCGGCGCATCAGCGCGGCGTCGGCGGGGCGCGGGGATCGCGCAGCGGCCGTCGTACGTCAGCTTCATACAGCGGCATGCTGGCGCTATCGCATACGGGCAACTTGCCCCGCTGGCTCGGCCGCAGGCCAGCGCGAAGGTCAGTGCAACGGCTTGCCGCGTGCTTCGACGGCGGCGTTGTCGGCGGCGTTGTCGGCCGCCTTGTTGGCCGGCGGCCGGCGCAGCGCGCGCCGGATGCCGCCGATCAGCACGCCGATCACGAAAATGGTTGCCGCCGGCACCACCCAATAGCCGACGAACGCGTGCCACAGATAGGCGGCGAGCGTATTGCGGCGCACCGTGTATTCGTCGAGGGCTTCCTGCTGGCGCGACGCATTGGCGGCCAGCACCGCGGCCGGACAACCGGCGGCGCGCGCATCGTCGGGCGTGCCGCGACAATGCGCGGGCGCGCCGGCGGCGCGCTGTGCGTCGGTGAACTGCCAGGTCGTCAGCGCGTTGTTCAGGTCGACCCGGTTGTAGGCCATCTCTTCCTGAATCTCGCGCACCGCGACGATCGCCACCGGCACCGCCCAGAAAATGACGACGACCAGCCAGCGGCGCAACCACCGATTCTTGCGTCTCCCAACCATCCTTGCCTCCGTGCATGCTCTTTGGCATCAACGACAAGCGGGCGGCCCTCCATTGTGTTTATATCGCTTCGCCTGGGCCGTGCCGCCATCATAGAAGAAAACGATGCGGGCGCAACCGTTGCGGTGGGCGGCGTGCGGGTGGCGTGCCGCAGAGGAGGCGGCGCGGTGATGAGCAGCAACGGCGTACAGGTGCGCCGCGCGGCGCGGCACGGGCGCTGCACCGGCCGGCAGAAGCGCCGGTGCAGGAGCCGATGCAGCCGAAATAAAAAGCCGCGCTGTTTGCACAGCGCGGCTTGCTATCTGCATACCGCTATGCGTGATGAAGGTGCGCGGTCAACCCTTGTTGCTCAGGCAGGTTTTCATGAACGCCTTGCGATCGTCGCCTTTCTTGTCGCCGGCCTGCGTGTTGCACGCCTTCATCTTCTCCTGCTGCGTCATCGGCGTCGAAGCGGCAGCGGGGCCGGCAGCCGACAGACAGCTCTTCATGAATGCCTTGCGATCGTCGCCTTTCTTGTCGCCGGCTTGCGCATTGCAGGTCTTCATCTTGGTCTGCTGGCTGTTGTCGGCGAAAGCGGGCGCCGCAGCAAGCAGGCCGCCCATTACGAGCGCGGCGATAGCAGCTTGGATTTTCATGGGACACTCCATCGGGTTGGTCTGCGTTTATTGGTCGTTGTTGCTCGTCGTTATTGCGCGGCCGGCTGACAAGCGTCCGGTGCGTTGTGCTCACCATCGAACTGAATGGTAAATGTCAGAACGGACGAGCGGGGGAACTGGTTGACGGTAAACCAGGTCAGTGGGGGAGGTGTTTCCCTGGTGTCGAAGCGGCGCGGCACGGCCGCGATACGGCGTACGGCATATCGGTCTGCAGCATCGCGTGTGCCGTGTCATTCGTACCGCATGCTCGCGCGATACTTGCCGGCCAGGGTTCCCCAGCACTGCGTTTGCCGGCCTGGATTCAGCGGTCCGGGTTGGCCGGCGGGTTCGCACGGTTTGCGAAACACGGAGGCACGCAATGCACTATCTGCTGATCTACGACGTGACGGACGACTACGTCGCGCGGCGCGGCGAGTTTCGCGCCGCCCATCTGAAATTGGCCTGGGCATCGGCGGAGCGCGGCGAACTGAAGCTCGCCGGCGCGCTGGCCGATCCGGTCGACACCGCGGTGCTGCTGTTCGATGCGCCATCGGCCGAAGTGGCCGAGGCGTTTGCGAAGGCGGATCCGTATGTGCTCGCGGGCCTCGTGAAGCGCTGGCGCGTGCGGCCATGGACGACAGTAGCGGGCGCTGACGCGGCGACGCCGCTGCGTCCTGGTAGTTGAAACAGAATCCCGGTGACGCTCCGGCTAAATCCGCGACGGCTCGCGCAATGAAACCGGCAATGCTGCGTGGCGCGAGGCCGTTTGCACGACGCGATATACCGCGTTGCATATGTCGCAAGCATGACGACAGGGAGTTTGCGCAGGGAGCGCATAAGCCTGGTGGCAAGCGGCAGGTAAACCGGCGGGTAAGCCGTCTGTCACGGCCATTAAATACGCGACGTTTACGTGACAACTGTGCTCGAAACAATCCAGCGAAGCGGACAAGTTTGTTTCTATCCGTAACACTTGTCCCTGTCATATTCAAGCAAACCCTGGTAATGGTATGCTTCGTGCACAAATTCTCCCATGCATGAGTGAGACCACGTTTTGTGCGTCCCGATAGGGAAAACGCGCACTAGTGCTGTGCGCTTTTCAAGATAAGGGCACGGAACGTAAAACATATTGTGCAACCTGGGGCTTCGACATGAACCACCAAGAAGTTCATGACGCCCAAGCCGCGGCCTGGCCTGGCCCGCGTGGAGAAACGCATGTTTTTCGATGAGCTAAGCAATGACGAATGGGCACGGCTAACCGCGCTCGTTTCCGATGAGCCAGCCGTCCGGCTAAATCGACGCGGTCGGCCCCGCGCTGAACCCCGCGTCGTCGCCAATGCGGTACTGTGGATTCTGACTACCGGCGAGCCGTGGTCCAAACTGCCCGGACGATATCCGTCCGGCCCGACCTGCCGTCGCCGTTTCGAGGAATGGCAGGCGAACGGTACGCTGGTCGAGATGGTCCGTCTGCTGTCCGAGACGGGCCGCACGTTCGCGTATATTCCCGAACCCGCGCCGCCCGTCGCGAGCAAGCCGGCTCCTGAAGTGGAGCCGCCGAAGCCGCGCGACGATGCGATGCGCGGCGTGTTCTGGAAGAGCCCCGAGTCGTGGCAGTCGGCGCCCGGCAGCGCCGGCGTGACGAACGGCTGGCGCCCGCTCGGCGCAATGGCCGACATCACGCGGCAACTGGCCGGCATGGTCGAAGCGGAGTCGGTTTCGCATGAGGCGGTGCCCGCGCATGGCGTGCACGACGATACGTTCGCCGTGCACGAGGTGCGCGAGCCGCGCACGGCGCCCGACACCTTCGACGTGCATGCGTCGCACTGCAGCGCCGCGCCGGACGGCGAGAGCGACGCGGCCGCACCGCACGACGCAGCCGCTACCGCGGCGCACGAACTGCTGCTGCCCGACGACGGCGTGCTGCATGCCGCCGCGCCGGACGAACGCGCGCGTGACGATCATCACGCGCCGCTGTGGATGAACCTCGCGGCACCCGGCGGCGCGAAGTTCGAAGACGCACGCGGTTACATCATCTACGTGATGGCCGAACAGGTCGCGAGCGGCGGTTATCGCGCGTGGGCGGAGATCATGAAGGACGAGCGCCGGGTCGAGCGTTCGGGACTGATCGGTCCGCGTTTCGACGACGCGGAAGCCGCGCGCCGTTACGCGCTGCAGTGGTCGGTCGAGTGGATCGACCGCGCCTGCATGGCGAACGACGGCAATGCAAATGACGCAGGCGGGCTGGCGCCGGCCTCGGCGGATCTGTATTCGGCGGGCGCGGCCGCGGTCGCAGTCGCCGCTGCCGCGGCCGCGCCGGAGGCTACCTGGCCGCTGCCGCCGGCACCGCCGGTGTCGCGGCCGATGCCCGATTCGGCGGCGGCGAAGAGCAGTTTGCCGGCAGGCAACAATCGCGTGAACACGGCGAGTGCGCCGTCCGGGCCGGCTGCGGCGGCGTCGTATCCGCAGCATCCGAACGCGCACCGCGTGCAACTGCGCCGCTATCCGAGTGACAACGCGGACAGCGGCAACAAATCGGCCGAGCGCTTTCCGGCGCTGCGCAAGCTGCTGTCGCACGCGCGCTGACGCGAGGGCGCCGCGGCCGCGGTGGCGGCGGCGCGGCGGTTTTCGCCCGCGCCAGGTCAAGCAACAGGGCAGGTCAAGCAACAGCACACCAACGGTAGTAACCCAAGGCGCGCGCAACGCCTGCGCCGTTTGGCGCGCCGGCGGCCGCCGCATGTGGCGAATCGCGCGCGATCCCGCGACAGCAACCGACGCCCTGCAGCGCCGGGGTCGTCCGGCCGTCCGTCGACACGACACCGGCCGACAAAGCAAAACGCGCTGCAAGCCCGCAAGAGCCTGCAGCGCGTTTGCCGCATCCGGATGGTCCTTCAGTTCAGCATTGCATGACATTGGGCGCCGGCCCAACTGATGAACCGGCGCCGCCGTCAACCCATCCTGCTAGCGCCGCCCATACGTATCGTCGAAGCGCACGATATCGTCTTCGCCGAGATACGAGCCCGACTGCACCTCGATGATCTCGAGCGGCATCTTGCCCGGATTTTCGAGCCGGTGCTTGACGCCGAGCGGGATATAAGCCGACTCGTTCTCCGACACGATAAAGCGCTCTTCGCCGCGCGTGACGAGCGCCGTGCCGCGCACGACGATCCAGTGTTCGGCGCGATGGTGATGCATCTGCAGCGACAGCTGCGCACCCGGTTTCACGACGATGCGCTTCACCTGGAAACGCTCACCGGTATCCACCGAATCGTAGTGGCCCCACGGCCGGTGCACCTTGCGGTGGTTCGACGCCTCGCTGCCATGCTCGCTGCGAATCCGCCCGACCACCTTCTTGACGTCCTGCACGCGCGATTTGTCCGCGACCAGAATCGCATCGTCGGTTTCGACGACCACCAGGTCCTGCGTGCCCACACACGCGATCAAACGGCCTTCCGAATGCGCGAAGGTCGATTCGGCGCCTTCGAACATCACGCGACCGCGACCGACGTTGTCGTCCTGATCTTTCGGCGAGATCTGCCAGATCGCGTCCCACGAACCGACGTCGGACCAGCCGGCCTCGAGCGGCACGACCACGCCGCTCGTCACGGTGGTATCGCTGCCGAGCTGCTCCATCACCGCGTAGTCGATCGAGTTCGACGGGCACTGCGCGAACGCTTCGCGCTGCAACCGGAAGAAGTCGCCATCGGCCGTGCCGTTGGTGTACGCAGCGACGCACGCGTCGTAGATGGCCGGATGGAAGTGTTTGATCGCCTTCAGCCACGTCGACGCGCGCATGATGAAAATGCCGCTGTTCCACCAGTACTCTTTCGATTCGACGTAGCGCTGCGCGAGTTCGAGATGCGGTTTTTCGACGAAGCGGTCGAGGCGCCGCGCGACCAGCGCGTGGTCGAGTTCGGTGGCGGCGAGCGGCGTGCCGACGCGAATGTAGCCGTAGCCGGTTTCGGCGCGCGTCGGTACGATGCCCATCGTCACGATGTGGCCGGCGGCGGCGTGCTGCACACCGGTCGCGACGGCCGCGTGGAAGCCGTCGATATCGGCCACCGCATGGTCGGCGGGCATCACCACCATGATGCCGTCTTCGTCTTGTCCGGCCACGGCGAGCGCGGCGGAGGTGAGCGCCGGCGCGGTATCGCGGCCGATCGGCTCGAGCATCAGGCGGCTCGTCTTGCCGGCAATGCGTAGCTGTTCGGCGGTCGTGAAGCGGTGTTCTTCATTGCACACCACCACCATCTGATCGGCGACCGGATAGCCGGCATCGAGTTTGTCGAGGCGGCGCGTGGTCGACTGCAGCAGCGAGTCTTCGCCGAGCAGGCCGATCAGCTGCTTCGGATGCTGCTCCCGCGACATCGGCCAAAGCCGCGTGCCGGAGCCGCCGGCCAGAATCACGGGCTGAATCTTGAGCTTGACGTTGAGCGGCGTGGCGGATGCGGACCGCGTTTGGACGGCGGGCGCCGTACCGAGAGCACTCATGGTTGACTCCTGGAGCTGGATGAGTGCTGCAAGTTTTATCACGCCGTAATTGATCAATAAAAGCTCACGTAATTAAGCGCAAATTTTTAATCAAATTTTTCGAACCGTGATGCGTTAGATTCAAGTCATGCAGATTTAAAAAATTCAAATTAAATTGAGCATCGTGCCGGACCTGCGGCGCGCCCGAAAAAATTCGATGCGCGTATGCAACACGCTTACCGAGGGTGGTTTGGAAGAAATGTAAGAATGCGGCCGATATCCCACTGGACAACCCCAGGCGGGCACGTCAAAACGAATAGAATAGGTAAATTTTGCCGAATAAATTCGCAAAAAAATGGGCAGCCGTTACCGATACAAATTGTTTTTTTTCGATGCTTGCAGCGGGAATTTTAATGCAGCTTTATTCATATAAGTAGAAGGGTAATCACCTAATCTCTTGCGCATGTCCATGCGAATGCCGACCGGCTGCCAACCGGTCGCCGCGAATCTTTTTTTTAAAGCGCCGCGGCGCGAACCTGATTGATCAACGAGGTGCAGCAGCATGCTGAGCGTTCTATCGAGAATCATCGACATTGCGATGGTCGCCCTGGGCGCCATAATCGCCGCCGCGATTCACGGCGGGCGCTTTGCATGGCTCGACGACATGCAAAGTATTTCGCTGACCTTCGATTGTCTGCTGGTCATCGTGTTCTTCCCGGCGCTCGGCATCTATCAGTCGTGGCGCGGCAAGTCGCTGTACGACCTGCTGTGGCGCGTATCGTGCGGCTGGATGATGGTCGAGACCACCGGCATCCTGATGAGTTTCAGCCTGCACCGCGCGGAACTTCTGTCGCGTTTGTGGCTCGGTTATTGGGCCGTCGCGACGATCGTGCTGCTGATCGTCAGCAAAGCCATCGTGCATACGGTGCTCAAGGGACTGCGCCGCGAGGGCTTCAACCAGAAGGCGGTGGCGATCGTCGGCAGCGTGCCGTACGGCCGCTTTCTGATCGAGCAGATCCGCGAGCGGCCGGATGCCGGCTTCACGCCGTTCATCGTCTATACCGAAGACGGCGCGCATAACCGGCGCCGCGACGACCCGGCCGACGACCCGCTGCTGAAGGAGCAGCCGCCGCTGGAAGTGGAAGGCGTGCCGGTCGAGCGCGACTATGCGCAGCTCGTGCAGACCATGCGCAAGCACGCCGTGCGCGAATTGTGGATGGCGCTGCCGATGTCGAAAGAGCGCACCATCCATCGTTTCGTCACGGAATTCCGCAACGATTTCGTGAACATCCGTTTTATTCCGGACGTGCGCAGCCTGACGCTGTTCAACCAGCCGATGGTCGATCTGCTCGGCGTGCCGGCGATCAACCTCGCCGCGTCGCCGATCACCGATCTGCGCGTGCTGCCCAAGCGGGTGTTCGACCGGCTGTTTGCGCTCGGCGCGCTGACCGCGCTGTCGCCGCTGATGCTGGTGATCGCATTGCTGGTCAAGCTGTCGTCGCCGGGGCCGGTATTTTTCCGGCAGAAGCGCAAGGGCATCGATGGCCACGAATTCGAGATCTACAAGTTCCGCTCGATGAAGATGCACAAGGAGGAACACGGCAAGGTCACCCAGGCCACGCGCCGCGACCCGCGCATCACGCCGGTCGGCGCGTTCCTGCGGCGCACCAGCCTCGATGAGCTGCCGCAGTTCATCAACGTGCTGAAGGGCGAGATGTCGGTGGTGGGGCCGCGCCCGCACGCGCTCGAGCACGACGACATCTACAAGGACCTGGTGCGCGGCTATATGCATCGCTACCGGATCAAGCCCGGCATTACCGGCTGGGCGCAGATCAACGGCTACCGCGGCGAAACCGACCGCATCGAAAAGATGATGGGCCGCGTGAAGCTCGATCTGTACTACATGCAGCACTGGACGTTCTGGCTCGACATGAAGATTGTCGTGCTGACGTTCTGGAAAGGCTTCGTGGGCAGCAACGCGTATTGAGCGCACGGCGCAGCGCAGCGCCGGCCCGTAACCTAGATCACCAACCCATTCCATTTCCGAGGTGTGATTCATGAACGTGACGATCGTTGGAACCGGCTACGTAGGCCTCGTGACGGGTGCGTGTCTTGCCGATATCGGCAACGACGTGTTCTGTCTCGACGTCGATCAGCGCAAGATCGACGTGCTGAATAACGGCGGCGTGCCGATCCATGAACCAGGCCTGCTGGAGATCATCGCGCGCAACCGCAAGGCGAAGCGCCTCACGTTCTCTACCGACGTCAAGGCCGCGGTCGCGCACGGCGACATCCAGTTCGTCGCGGTCGGCACGCCGCCGGACGAAGACGGCTCGGCCGACCTGCAGTACGTGCTGGCTGCCGCGCGCAACATCGGCAAGTACATGGAAGGCTTCAAGGTGATCGTCGACAAGTCGACGGTGCCGGTCGGCACCGCGCGCCGCGTCGCGGCGGTGGTCGCCGAAGAACTGGCCGCGCGCGGCTCGAAGCAGATGTTCTCGGTCGTGTCGAACCCCGAGTTCCTGAAGGAAGGCGCGGCCATCGAAGACTTTACGCGGCCGGACCGCATCGTGATCGGCTGCGACGACGACGTGCCCGGCGAAAAGGCGCGCGAGATGATGAAGCGCCTGTATGCGCCGTTCAACCGCAACCGCGAGCGCACGCTGTACATGGACGTCGGCTCGGCCGAGTTCACCAAGTACGC
>DATLOW010000237.1:0-4736 GCA_035536055.1 Paraburkholderia sp.
GAAGCGTCTGCAGCGCGCTGCGCACCGCCGCGTAGTTGATCGTGTCGCCGATGCGATCGGTATGGCACGCGCGCAGCGACGGCACGCCGAGCGCGAGATCGAGCCGCACCGGCTGCGCGGCATGTAATTCCTCCTTGTCGATGCCGATCACCGTGTTACCGGTAAAACCGTCGATATAGACGACATCCAGCGGCGCACGAGCCGGTGCCAATGCAAGCCCGTCTTCGGTTGCGAGCCATTGCCGCGGGTCGGCTTCGGCAAACGGCGCGTCCATTGGCGGCCGCATTGCGCGCAGTGCATCGAATCGCTCCATAAGGTCTACTCCGCTGCCAGTTTCGGCTTGTTGTGAGGGGTTGAGAAATCTGCCGGCCATTTCGTGCGCAGCACCGCGCTTTCGTGCGTACTGCATCAAGCGTCGAAACGGCATCTGTCTATGCAAAGCAAAAAGCGCGCGCGATGGGGCAAACCTTATACGACTACTTATTGATGGCGGACGCTAACAGAGGTAGAGTGTTTAAGGCGGACCTTATGTAGCAGGTGCCTACAATCGTCCGCCGTTGCATTGCGCATGTGCGGCGCAGAGACGCGCAGCGCCAAAGGGGAAGAGAGGCACACACATAAATGCGTCGGTCCGTCGCTTCATGGCGCGGGCAAACCGAACGCAATGGAGACGCCCCCAATGTCATCGCTCGCTGACATCAACTCGCACGTCCGTGATGTTCTGAACACCGTCCACAATCAGTCGGCCGCGCGGCCGACCAGCGATTCCGTCGCACAGTCGTGGACGCGCTGCCTGAACGAGTTCGGTCTCGATCCGGGCCGCTTCATCATGCCGCCCGTGCTCACGCAGCGCGAGCTCGCCGAGCGTCGCGAGGCCGCCAGCGATCTGATCGCCTGCTCGAAGCTCGAAATGACAACGCTGTATCAGCAGCTTGCCGATCCCGAGCTCGCGGTCGTGCTGACCGATGCGGATGGCGTGATCGTGCATCAGGTGTCGTCGGTGCCGTTCGGCGAGGCAGTCGCCGCAGACGGCCTGCGCGTCGGCGCCGTATGGAGCGAGCGCACCGCCGGGACCAATGGCATGGGCACCTGTCTCGCCGAACGCGAATGCCTTGCGGTCTATCAGCACGAGCATTTTTATCCGCGCTATACGTCGCTGACCTGCTCGGCCGCGCCGATCTTCGACGATCGCGGCACGGTGGCCGGCGTGCTCGACGTGACGAGCCGCTCGCGCCTGTTGCAGCAGCACTCGCTGGTGCTGGTCGGCATGTCGCGGCAGATGATCGAGAACCGCCTGATCGACTCGCGCTACCGGCGCGCGAACATGATTCATTTCCACAGCCGCCCGGAATTCGTCGGCACACTGCATGCCGGCAAGCTCGCGGTGGACGACGAAGGAATCGTGCTGGCGGCAAGCCGCAGTGCGCTGTTCCAGCTCGATCTGCGTTCGCCCGATCAGCTGTGCGGCAAGCGTATCGAGGAAGCGTTCAACGCGAGCCTCGAAGACATGATCGCGCGCAGCATCCGTGGTTCGTTCCACCCGGTGACGGTGTACGGCGCGCATACCAATACACGCTTCTTTCTCATCGCACAGACGCCGCGCGATGCGTCGGCGTTTGGCGGCACGACGGCGGGCAATGCCGCCAGCACGCTCGCCCCGCCACTTGCCGCGCGCGGCGCAGCCGTCCCCGATACACCACCGCCTGCGCGCAGCCGCGCCGCGCGCGGCAAGGAGAGCCGCGTGAGCGCACCCGTTAGCGGCCGTCTCGACAAGCTGTCGCTACTCGAATTCGGCGATCCGCGCATGGCCTCGCAGATCCAGCTTGCGGCACGCGCGATCCAGCGCAAGATCCCGATCATCCTGCGCGGCCAGACCGGCACCGGCAAGGAAGTGTTTGCGAATGCGCTGCACAGCATCAGCCCGAACAGCACCGGCAGCTTCGTCGCGGTGAATTGCGCGTCATTGCCGGAAAACCTGATCGAAAGCGAGCTGTTCGGCTATCGTGCCGGCGCATTTACCGGCGCGCAGCGCGAAGGCCGGCGCGGCAAGATCGTGCAGGCCAATAACGGCACGCTGTTTCTCGACGAAATCGGCGACATGCCGATGACGCTGCAAGCGCGCCTGTTGCGTGTGCTCGAAGAACACGAGGTTACGCCGCTCGGCACCGAAACCACGCTGAAGGTGGACTTCCAGCTGATCAGCGCGAGCCACCGCAACCTGCTCGAGCTGGTGCAGCGCGGCCTGTTCCGCGAGGATCTGTACTACCGGTTAAGCGGCATCGAAATCAATCTGCCGGCGTTGCGCGAACGCGCGGACATCGGCGCGCTGATCCAGCACCTGCTCGACAGCGAATCCGACGACGCTCCCGTGCTCGCCGCCGAAGCACGCCAGGCGCTGCTGAACTACGCATGGCCAGGCAATATCCGCCAGTTGCGGCACGTGCTGCAAATGGCGGTCGCGCTATGCGACGGCGACGAGATCCGCTGCATCCATCTGCCGCCCGAGATTACGCAGGCGGGCAATGGCTGTGCGGCAGGCGTCGCTGCCGTTGCGCGCGCAACCGATGCGCCGGTCGCGGCAAACGGCATGCTCGCGCTGCCGGACGACTTCGACCTGTCGAATCTGAACGCGATTCAGATCAAGGAACGCGAAACGGTGCTCGCGATGCTCGACGAACACCGCTGGAACGTCAGCAACGTGGCGAAGACGCTCGGCATCAGCCGCAACACGTTGTACCGGAAGATGCACAGACTGTATATCCGTCTGTCGCACGACAGTACGCCGCCGTCGCCGCTCAACGATGCGTAGGCCGCGCTGGAGCCGCCGATGAACGCACCGACGCCCGCGCGTCGCCCCGGCGAATTCCGTCCTGACGCGCGTTTTGCGTGGTGTGTCACGGGCTCCGGCCATATGCTTGAAGAATCGATCGAACTGGCGCTGCAGCTGCCGGGCGTCGATATGTTCCTGTCCGCTGCCGGCGAGGAAGTATTGCCGCTGTACGGCTGGTCGATCGCGAAGCTGCGCGAGCGCTTCCGCGTGCTGCGCGACAACAGCGCGAGCGGCGTGCCGGTCGGCATGCTGTACGAAGGCATCTATCACACCGTGGTGATTGCGCCCGCCACCAGCAATACCGTGGCGAAATGCGCGTTCGGCATCTCCGATACGCTGCCCACCAATCTGTATGCGCAGGCCGGCAAGCAATGCGTGCCCGGCATCGTTTTCGCATGCGACACCGAGCCGAGCGTGATTACGCACAGCCCGCACGACTGGGTCGAAGTGCGCCCACGCGCGATCGAACTGGAAAACGTCGAACGTCTCGCGCGGATCGAATACACGACGGTGGCGCGCTCGCTCGACGAGTTGCGCACCGCGCTGCACGAACGGCTTTCGACTCTCGGGCTCGCATGGAACACATCGTCTTCCTGACCGGCAGGCTCGCCGAAAAGAGCCTCGTGCAGGTGCTCGAAGGCATCGCAAACGCACCGTTCACATGGGAAGTGCGTGAAATCGGCCTGCAAGTCGCCGGGCTAATGACGGCCGACATGATCAAACGGCGCGTGGCACTGCCGCTCGCCGCGCAACGGATGATCGTGCCCGGCCGCTGCCGCGGTGATCTCGACGCACTGTCCGCCCATTTCGGTGTGCCGGTCGAACGCGGCCCCGAGGAAGTCAAGGACTTGCCGCAATTCTTCGGACGGCAGGCTCGCCACATGGATCTATCGCGCTACACGACGGCGATCTTCGCGGAGATCGTCGACGCGCCGCGCCTCGATCTGCGCGGCATCGCCGCGCGTGCAAAGCGGTATGCGGACCAGGGCGCCGACGTGATCGACGTCGGCTGTCTGCCGGATACGCCGTTTCCGCATCTCGAAGACGCGGTGCATATGCTGAAAGAAGCGGGCTATCGCGTCAGCGTCGATTCGATGCTCACCGACGAGTTGCTGCGCGGCGGCCGCGCGGGCGCCGACTATCTGATGAGCCTGAACGCGGATACGCTGTGGATCGCGGACGAAGTGCCCGCCACGCCGATTCTCGTCGCGCGCGACCCGCGCGACACAGCGTCGCTGCATCAGGCAATCGACACGCTGCTCGCGCGCGGCAAGCCGTTTCTCGCCGATCCGATTCTCGACCCGATTCCGTTCGGCTTTGCCGCATCGGTCGCGCGTTATGTCGTGCTGCGCGAGCGCTATCCGCAGATTCCGTTGATGCTCGGCATCGGCAACGTGACGGAGCTGACCGAGGCCGACACGACCGGCATCAATGCGCTGCTGCTCGGCATGGCGGCCGAGCTGAACATAACGGCCGTGCTGACCACGTCCGTCAGCCTGCATGCGCGGCGCGCAGTGCGCGAAGCAGACGTGGCCCGCCGCATCATGCATGCGGCACACGACGCACAAGTATTGCCCAAAGGCATCTCGACCGAGCTTGCCGCGCTGCATGCGAAACGCCCGTTTCCATACGATTCGCGCGAAATCGCCGACATCGCAGCCGGCATACGCGACCCGAACTACCGCGTGCAGGTGTCGGACGACGGCATTCACGTGTATAACCGCGAGCTGCACGCAATCAGCGGCGACCCGTTCGAGCTTTATCCGCAACTCAAGGTCGAGCAGGACGGCGGCCACGCATTCTATTTGGGCGTGCAGCTGGCGCGGGCCGAAATTGCGTGGCAGCTCGGCAAGCGCTTCGATCAGGACGCACCGCTCGACTGGGGCTGCGCAGTCGAGCGGCCCGC
>DATLOW010000238.1:0-4163 GCA_035536055.1 Paraburkholderia sp.
CGCCGCCCAGCGCGATGTCCGCATCGCCGAGCAGCACGCTTTGCGCGGCCGAAACCAGCGCCTGCAGACCGGAGCCGCACAGCCGGTTGACGGTCAGCGCCGGTGCATGCTGCGTGACGCCGCCGTCGAGCGCCGCGACCCTCGCGAGGTACATGTCCTTCGGTTCGGTATGGATCACGTTGCCGAACACCACGTGGCCCACCTCGTCACCTGCCACGCCTGCACGCGACAACGCCTCGCGCACCACGCGTGCGCCGAGTTCGGTGGGCGCGAAATCTTTCAGGCTGCCGCCGAAGTCGCCGACCGCGGTGCGCACGCCGCTTGCCACTATCACTTGCCGTTCCATCGCGTGTTCCTCCTGAGATCTCGTGCTGGTTGTGCCGGTTGTGTCGCTCGTTCGTGATGCGGCGCTGCGCTGGCGCGCCTGCGGCTGTGGCTGTGGCCGCCAGCGAGCGCCGGCTGTGCTTACAGCCGCGCGGCTCGCCGTCGCGGCACGCTCACCGAGCGGCTGATTGACCGCCTGATTGAGCGGCTGATGGCCGCGCGCCGCACCGATGGCCGCAGTGTCGAATCATTGCAGTGCCGCGCCTTACGTTGTGCCGCGACGCCTCGCACCGCGTTCAGGCTTGATGTCACGCGGCCAGCACGGGCTCGGGCACCGCATCGCGCATCTCGCCTCGTGTGGCCTCGTGTTGCTTCACGCCGCTCCGTTGCGGCGCGCATCGCCCACCGTCACACGGCTAACAAGCGTTCGACCGCGGCACGCTGCGGAATCGGCGCGACCGCGCCGAAGCCCTGCGTCGACAGCGCCGCCGCGACGTTTGCATAATGCGCGGCCGCGAACGGGTCGTCGCCCGCCACCAGACGCGCGACGAACGCACCGCCGAAACAGTCGCCCGCGCCGGTCGCATCGACCGCGTTCACTGCGTGCCCTGGCACTACGCGCCGTTCGTCGCGAGTCGCAATATAAGAGCCGTCGCGCCCCAGCTTCAGCGCGACGATGCGCGGCCCCAGCCGAAGCAGAAAATCGACGATCTCGTCGCGTCCGGTGAGACCGGTGAGCGCCGTGACGTCGTCCCAACTCGGCAGGCAGATGTCGGTCTGGCGCAGCGCCTCCAGCATCACCGCGCGCGCCCGCGGCAGCGGCCACAGCTTGAGCCGCAGGTTCGTATCGAAACTGATCCGCGCGCCATGTGCGCGCGCATGGGCGATGGCGGCCAGCGCCGCATCGCAGGCACTGACGCTGATCGCCAGACTGATGCCGGACAGGTGCACGACCTGCGCGGCCGCGAGCGCATCGAGCGGCAGATCCGCTGGCGCATAACGGCTCGCCGCCGAGCCGGCCCGCAGATAGTCGAACTGATGCCCGGTGGGCCCATGCGAAACGAAATAGACGCCGGTCGGCGCGTCGCGGTCGACGCGCACGCACGACGTGTCCACTCCCTCGCTGCGCCAAAGCTCGAGCAGCAACTGGCCGAAGTGATCCGGGCCGACCGCCGACACGAAGCCGGCCGCTGCGCCCTGCCGCGCGGCCGCGATGCAGAAGTTCGACGTATCGCCGCCGAAGCCCTGCAGGTATGCCGGCTGATTCGGCTCAGCCTGATTGAATTCGACCATCGCCTCGCCGAGCGCGAGGATCGCCGCGGGCGTCGGGCCCGCGGAAGCTTGCCGCGCGGAATCGGCCATGTTCAAACCTCGCCCCACAGATCGTGGCCGTCGGCACCGGTGATTTTCACCGACACGAAATCGCCGACCTTGTAGCGCTTCGACGCCTTGGTGGACGGCGCGATGTAGACCACGCCGTCGATCTCCGGCGCATCGGCAGCGGTGCGGCCGATGCCGCCGTCCGCGTTGATCTCGTCGACCAGCACCTTCAGCGTCTTGCCGACCTTGCGCTGAATGCGCCGTGCCGACACCTGTTCAGCCACTTCCATAAAGCGTGCGCGGCGCGCTTCGCGCACCTCGTCCGGCAGCGCGCCGTCGAGTTCGTTCGCGCTCGCGCCTTCCACCGGCGAATATGCGAAACAGCCGACGCGATCGAGTTCGGCCTCACGGATAAAATCGAGCAGCGTTTCGAACTGCTCTTCGGTCTCGCCCGGGAAGCCCGCGATAAACGTGCTGCGGATCGTCAGGTCCGGGCACATGTCGCGCCATGCGCGCACGCGCTCGAGCACCTTCTCCGCGTTGGCGGGGCGCTTCATCCGCTTCAGCACGTCCGGGTGCGCATGCTGGAACGGCACGTCCAGATACGGCAGCACGTGGCCCTTCAGCGGGCCTTGCGCCATCAGCGGAATCACTTCGTCGACGCTCGGATACGGGTACACGTAATGCAGCCGCACCCATGCGCCGTATTGCGCGGCCAGTTCGCCGAGCGCGCCGACCAGATCGGTCATGCGCGTCTTGATCGGCTTGCCGTTCCAGAAGCCGGTGCGGAATTTGACGTCGACACCGTAGGCGCTCGTGTCCTGCGAAATCACCAGCAGTTCCTTCACGCCGGACTTGAACAGGTTTTCCGCCTCGAGCATCACTTCGGCCACCGGGCGCGATACGAGATCGCCGCGCATCGACGGGATGATGCAGAACGTGCAACGGTGATTGCAGCCTTCGGAGATTTTCAGATAGGCGTAGTGGCGCGGCGTGAGTTTCACGCCCGCGGCCGGCACCAGATCGACAAATGGATCGTGCGGCTTGGGCAGATGGCTGTGTACCGCCTGCATCACCTCGCCCAATGCGTGCGGACCGGTGACGGCCAGCACCTTCGGATGCACTTCCTCGATCAGTCCGCTGCCGCTCGCGCTTTTCTTCGCGCCGAGACAACCGGTGACGATCACCTTCCCGTTTTCGGTCAGCGCCTCGCCGATCGCATCGAGGCTTTCCTGCACGGCTTCATCGATGAAACCGCAGGTGTTGACCACCACCAGATCCGCGCCGTCGTAAGTGCCGGAGATTTCATACCCCTCGGCGCGCAGCTGCGTGATGATTTGTTCGGAATCGACCAGGGCCTTGGGGCAGCCGAGTGAGACGAATCCGACTTTCGGGGCCGCCAGGGATTTGGCGTCTGATTGTGAAGAGGTATTCAACTTATAACTTCCGGACGAGGGGCGCAAAAAGCGCCCCGTAAGTAGACTGACTCACCGCATTTTACCCGCAGCGCGGGCAATCAAAGGAGAGTTCGAATGAGTCAGCCTGTCAAACCACAGCGCGTGCAACACTTGCACGAGAATAGCAAATTTGCTAATATTCGCCTATGACCTGGACCGTCGCTTACTTCAACGAACGGGTCAAGCGCGAAGTCTTTGCCCTGCCGCCCGGCATTCTTGCGGGCTATCTGCGGCTGCTCGAGCTCATCTACGAGTTCGGTGCGGACTTGCGCATGCCGCATTCGCGGGCAATGGGCGATGGTCTGTTCGAGTTGCGTCCAAGGGGCCGTGAAGGCATCGGACGTGTGTTTTACTGCATGCAAGCGGGCCAGCAAGTCGTCATCCTGCATTCGTTCGTCAAGAAAACGCAGGAAACTCCCGAGGACGAATTGCACACCGCACGCCAGCGTTTGAAGGAGGTTCGCAATGGCTAAGGCAGATAGCGCCAAGGCAGATAGCCGGCACACCGGCAAGACCGACGGCTTTGCCCCGGTCGCCCATACGAAGGCCGACACCGAGCAGCTGCTCGCGCGGCCCGACGTGCGCGCCGCCTACGATGCGCTCGACGACGAGTACGCGGCGCTGCGCGTAATCCTGTCGGCGCGCCGCGAGGCCGGCCTCACGCAGGCGCAGATCGCCGAGCGCATGGGTACCACCGCGTCGGCGGTATCGCGGCTCGAAGCGTCGCTCGTTAGCGAAAAACACTCACCGTCGTTCGCGACGCTGCGCAAGTATGCGGCGGCCTGCGGCAAGAGACTGATCATCTCGTTCGCGTAACGGCCGCATCGGCATGTGGGGCATGCGGCCGCCCTGAGCCATCCGGCCGCATCACGACCAATCCGCCGACGATCGCCCGCCACGCGCGTGACGACATCCGCCGCGCTACACCTGCCGTTACTTCTTTTCCGGCTCCGGATTCGTCGCAGGCTGCGTAAACGGGAACGTGCTGAACATCGTCTTCGCCTGGTTCTGCATCTGCTCCTGCATCTGCACGAACATGTTCTTCGACTGCTCGATGTAGCT
>DATLOW010000239.1:0-2164 GCA_035536055.1 Paraburkholderia sp.
GCGCCTTCGTCGGCATGACACGCATTGACGGGAGTCGCAATGGCAAGCTTGGGGAGACGGTTATTGGTCGAGAGCGCGGGTACCGCGTGGGTCGTGTTCGTCGGCTGCGGCAGTGCCGTGCTGAACGCGGGCGCGGTCCAGCAGGGCTGGGGTGTGCTCGAGGTGCCGTTTGCCTTCGGCCTCGCGCTGGCCACCGCAATGGCCGTCTTCGGCCGCATCTCGGGCGCGCACTTCAATCCGGCGGTCAGTGTCGGCTTTGCCACCGCGCAGCGCTTCACGGTGCGCGACCTGCTGCCGTACATCGGTGCGCAGCTGGCTGGCGCCGTGGCCGGCGCCGCGCTGCTCGTGTATGTCGCGAGCGGCCGGCCGGGCTTCGAACTGGCCGCCAGCGCATTCGGCGCGAACGGCTACGACGATCATTCGCCGGCCGACTACCGGCTGCATGCGGCATTCGCAATCGAGTTCGCGATGTCGTTCGTGTTCGTGTTCGTCAGCCTCGCGATGTCGACGCGCAAATCCTCCGCGTTCGCGCCGCTCGTGACGGGCGCATGCTTCATGCTGGTCTATCTGATCGCAACGCCGGTCACCAACGCGTCGATCAACCCGGCACGTTCGACCGGCGTAGCGTTGTTCGTCGGCGACTGGGCGCTCGATCAGCTCTGGCTGTTCTGGGCCGCGCCGATGGCGGGCGGCGTGCTCGCCGGCCTCGCATGGCCGGCGCTGTGCCGCGAGCAGCCGGATGCGCGCGAGCCGCGCGAAGCGGCGCGCACGCTCGAAGAGTCGCGTTGATGCAGCATCTGCGCAAGCCTCGTATCGCAGCGCGTCGCGCAGTGCGCCGCCGGGACGGCGCGGTACGCGCTCCGCGGCTTCGCATGTTGCGCGACGCGCTGCGCCGCCTGGCGCTGCCCGTACGGGTCGCGCTGCTCGCGCTGTTTTCGTCGGGCCTGATCTGCATGCCCGGCGCAGCGCTAGCGCAGCCGCAGCCGGCGGCGGACACGGCCGCGCCGCGCGGCACGTTTGCGTTTCCGCAAAGGCTCACGATCGGCGTGCTGGCGAGCGGCTGGCCGCCATTCGAAGAATTCGACCGGGGCCGTCTGACCGGCTTGAGCGTCGACTACCTGCGCGCGCTGGCCGGCCCCGACGTCGGGTTCGACATCAGGACCTTCGCCGATATGCCGCAGTTGATCGCAGCCGCGTGCGCAAACGAGGTCGATCTGGTGATGAGCATCGCGCGCACACCCGAGCGCGAACATTGCCTCGCTTTTTCCGATCCGTATTTCGAAGCATCGACTTCCGTGGTGGCGCGCGCCGATCATGCCGACGTGATCGACGAACTGGCGCGCAGCGGCGACGTGCGGGTTGCGGTCGAACGCGGCTTTCTGCTCGAAGGCCTGCTGCGCGAACGCTTTCCGCGCGCGCAGATCGATCCGTTCGCGAACACTGAGGCAGCGCTGAGTGCCGTGGCGCAAGGCACCTGCGACGTCTACTTCGGCTATACACCGGCGGTGCAGCACTATCTCGTCGCGCGCGAATTCGCCGGCCTCAAGGCGGTATCCGAAGATCGCCGCCGCAACGGCGAATTGCGCTTCGCGGTGCCGCGCGGCCGCGCGACGTTGCGCATCGCGCTGAATCGCAGTCTCGCCGTGCTGCCGCCTGCGCAAGTCGCGGCGCTGCGCGCGCGCTGGATCGGCAGTGCGCCGGCCCAGCGTGCCGCGTCGGCGCCCGCGCCGGCAGTGGCGGGCGCGCGCAGCGGCGGCGACGCCACCGTCACCGCGTTGCGGCTGTTGCCGCTGCTGATCGGCATCGGCGTCACGTTGATCGTCACGCTGCGTGCGTATTCGCTGCTGCAGCGCGAAGTGCGCCGCCGCGAGCAGACCGAATTGCAACTGGCCGCGCAGTTGAACTTCCAGCAAACCATGATGGAGATGGTGCCGTATCCGCTCGTCGCGAAAGATCTGCGCGGCTGCTACGTCGCGGTGAATCGCGCGTACGAGCGGCTTACAGGCCTGAGCCGCGAGACGGTACTGGGCCGCACCAGCATCGACGTGCATGCATGGGGCAAAGAAAACAGCGCCGATCTCGAACTGCTCACGCATCACGCGCTCACCACCGGCGAGCGGACCGAAACCGAGTTGCGCTTCACCGATCGTGCGGGCGAGACGCG
>DATLOW010000240.1:0-2105 GCA_035536055.1 Paraburkholderia sp.
TCCGGCCAGATCGAGCCGTTCGCGCTCGGCGCGCAGGATATTCCGGAGCGCTTCCAGGTACCGCACAGACTGTACGGCCGCGACGTCGAAGTCGAACGCCTGTTCGGCGCGTTCGAGCGCATGGCCGCCACCGGCCAGGCGGCGCTGGCGACCGTGTCGGGCTACTCGGGCATCGGCAAGTCCGCGCTGGTCGACGCATTGCGCAAGCCGATTTTCGCGCGGCGTGGCTATTTCATTGCCGGCAAGTTCGATCAGTACCAGCGCGATGTGCCGTATGCGACGCTGACCCAGGCGTTTCGCGAACTGGTGCAGCAACTGCTGACCGAAAGCGAGGCGCGCATCGCCGGCTGGCGGCAGCAGATCCAGGCCGCGGTCGGCGTCAACGGCCAGTTGATCGTCGACGTGCTGCCGCAGGTCGAGCTGATTATCGGCCCGCAGCAGCCGGTGCCCGCGCTGCCGCCGACCGAGGCGCAAAACCGCTTCCGCATGGTGTTCCGGCAATTCGTCACGGTGTTCACCAGCGTGGACCATCCGCTGGTGCTGTTTCTCGACGATCTGCAGTGGATCGACGCGGCGAGCCTTGCGTTGATCGGCCATTTGCTGACGCACCCGGACACGCGCTACCTGCTGCTGATCGGCGCGTATCGCGACAACGAGGTCAACGCGGGCCATCCGTTGCTTGCCGTGGTCGACACGATCCGCCGCAGCGGCGTGCCGGTCATCGACGTGCTGCTCGCGCCGCTGACGGTCGTGCATCTGAACCTGCTGGTGGCCGACACGCTGCACGCGTCGCCTGACATCTACGAGCCGCTGACGCGGATGGTCTGCGCGCGCACTCAGGGTAATCCGTTCTTCTTTATCCAGTTCCTCGATGCGCTGCACAAGGAAGGTTTGTTACGGCGCGATGCGCAAGGCCGCGGCTGGCAGTGGGACCTCGCGCAGATCGAGGCGCGGGACTTCGCCGATAACGTCGTCGACCTGATGGTGGGCAAGCTGCGGCAGCTGCCCAGCGCCGCCCAGCAGGCGCTGCAGCTGGCCGCCTGCCTCGGCAACACCTTCTACCTGCGCCACCTCGCGCTCGCCGGCGGGCACCGCGCGGACGCGCCACCGCAACGCGCGAATACGGCAGAGTCCGAAGCCGAAGCCGAAGCGGGGCTGGCGGCGGCGGTGCGCGCCAGCCTCGTCGTATGCAACGACGGCGCCGGCAAGTTTCTGCACGACCGGATCCAGCAGGCGGCCTATTCGCTGATTCCCGAGGCGCAGCGCGATGCGGTGCATCTGAGTATCGGCCGTCTGCTGCTGGCGAGCCTGACGGAGGACGAACTCGCCGAGCATGTGTTCGACGTGGCGAACCAGTTCAACCGGGGCGCCGGGTTGCTCGTCGAGCGCGACGAGAAAGCGCAGGTGGCCGCGCTCGATTTGCGTGCCGGGCATCGGGCCAAGCTTTCCGCGGCCTATGCGTCGGCCTGCGTGTATCTGAGCGCCGGCATGGCGCTGCTCGACGACAGCGATTGGGGCCGCCACTATCCGCTGATGTTCAGCCTGTGGCTCGAGCGCGCGGAATGCGCGTTTCTGACCGGCGACTTCGCGCGGGCCGAGCAACTGATCGACGAACTGCTGCGGCGCGGCGCGTCGAAGCTCGACGTGGCCGCCGTCTACGAGCGCAAGGTGCTGCTGCATATCGTCAAGTCGGAGAATGCGCGGGCGGTCGATCACGCGCTGACGTGTCTGCGGCTGTTCGGTATCGACTTCCCGGCACATCCGACCCGACCGCAGGTGGAGGCCGAATATGACATGGTCTGGCGCAATCTCGGCGAGCAACCGATCGAGAGCCTGATCGACCTGCCGCTGATGACCGATCCGGAACTGCTGGCCGCGATGCGCGTGATGTCGAGCTCGCTGGAAGCCGCCTACGTCACCGACGTCCAGCTGTTTTGCCTGCTGTTGTGCCGCATGGTGAACATCAGCGTGCACTACGGCACCAACGGCAATTGCGCGCACGCCTATGGTTTTCTGGGCTTTACGCTCGGCCCGGTGTTCCAGCGCTATCGCGATGGCTACCGCTTCGCGAGGCTCGGCCACGAGCTGGCGGAGAAGCACCGCTT
>DATLOW010000241.1:0-13961 GCA_035536055.1 Paraburkholderia sp.
AGGCGACAACGTGATCTATTGCGGCACGCTGAGCAAGGTGCTGTATCCGGGGCTGCGGCTGTCGTATCTGGTGGCGCCGCATAGCCTCGTCGCGCAGTTCGATGCGGCATGCCGGCATACCGTGCACGGCGGGTGTCCGGAACTGCAGCAGGCGGTGGCCGCGGAATTCATTGCGCAAGGGCACTTCGCGCGTCACATCAAGCGGATGCGCGCGCTGTACGCGCAACGTCGCGCGCTGCTCGCGAACGCGCTCGCGCGCTACGCGGACGATGGCTTTACCGTGCATCTGCAGGACGGCGGCATGCATTTGCTGGTCGACGTGCGCGACGATCTCGACGACGTCGTACTGTCGAAGCGTGCACGCCGCGCAGGTTTCGGCGTGCATGCATTGAGCGCATGGCGCAATGGCACGCCGGGGCGGCGCGGTTTGCTGATGGGCTTCACCAACGTGCGCGACGAAGGCGAGGCCGAGCGGCTGGTGGCGCAATTGATGCAGGCTTTCGAGTCGGACAGCCGCTAGCGCAGCGTGGCGTGCGGGTGAACCTGCCTGCAGGCACGCCCGCAGGCGCGCATGCAGGCTCGCATGCGGGGCAGAACGCAGGGACGCACGCAGGGAAGCAAGCAGGCGCGCCTGCGAACGCGCGCGGCCGTCCATTGCCTCGCCTCCTAGCCGAAGCTCGCCAGCGGATCGCCCGCCGCAAACGCGTCGGCGCGGTTCGCCGCCGGCGGATAGATCCACTGCGTGTTGATCATCTGCTTGCGCGTCTTGCCTTCGGCGTGAGTCAGCTTGATCTGCCGGTCCCAGCCTTCCGTGTAAACCGCGCCCC
Source organism: Paraburkholderia sp. (assembly GCA_035536055.1). Classification (GTDB taxonomy): domain Bacteria; phylum Pseudomonadota; class Gammaproteobacteria; order Burkholderiales; family Burkholderiaceae; genus Paraburkholderia. Next base: position 828 of record DATLOW010000241.1, read on the forward strand.
AGTCGCCGAGGTCCAGACAGGTCGCATAGAACGGCTGACGGTAGGTGAGTGTCGGCACGCCGAGCAGGTCTGCGGCGACGTTGTGTCCGCCGAACTTGCCCATCACCATCGCGTGCTGACAGGACATCAACGCGACGTGCCCAGCGTCGTCGCATGCGGCACGCGCGACGTCGCCGGCGACGAACACGCCCGGCACTTGCGCGACGCGCAGATCCGGCGTCGCCTCGATGCGCCCGAGCGGGTCGAGCTGCGTGCTCACCTGCGCGGTCAGCGAACTGGCGCGCATGCCGCCGGCCCAGATCACGGTTTTCGCCGCGATATGCTGGCCCGACGCGGTGCGCACGCCATCCGCATCGACCGAGGCCACCGTCGAGCCGAGCACGGTCTCGACACCGAGCGAATCGAACGCCTCGCCGACATACGGACGCGGATTGGCGCCGAGATCCGGACCGATGTCGGGCTGCGCGCCGACCACGACCACGCGGATCGCGGCATCCGCGCCGAACCGCTCGCGCAGACGCCCCGGCATTTCGGTCGCCACCTCAATGCCGGTGAAACCGCAGCCGACCACCGCTACCGTATTGCGCGCCGGCGTGTCCGGCTGCTGCGCCAGTTGCGCGAGATGCTGGTCGAGCAGCACCGCGTCGTCGATGCTGTCGGTCGAGAATGCATATTTCGCGAGGCCCGGAACCGGCGGCCGGTTGAGCTTGCTGCCGCTGGTCAGCAGCAGCCGGTCGTAACCGAGCGTCTGCCGCTCGCCAGTGGCGGCGACCACCGTTACGCGCTTGCCGTGCACGTCGAGCTCGTCGACGCTGCCCGCGACGAACTTCACGCCGATCGCGTCGAGCAGCGGCAGCAGCGGCGCCGCCATCCGTTGTGGCTCGCGCTCGTAGAGACGCGGCCGGATCTGCAACTCGGGTTTCGGCGAGATCAGCGTGACTTCGACGTCACGGCTGGTTACGCCGGCGCCGTCGAGCACGCGGGCAGCGGCGAGCGCGCCCCACACGCCGGCAAAGCCGGCACCCACGATCAGGATCTTCTGCGACATGATTGATTGCCTTCGATTGGAAAACTGCGATGTGGACGAAACGCGCGCAACGGCTCGTCCGCACGGCCAGGGCGGCGTGCAGCGCGGGTCGCGGGGTTCGCGGCTATCGTGAGCGGCATGGTGCCGCGCGAAGGCATGGTAGGTGGGGGCGGCGCGTGTCGGTAGGCATGCGCGCAGGCTCACGGTGTTGTACGTTCGGCACCAATCCGTTGACTGGATGTCGTTGTGCAGCGTCGGTGCGGCATCAGTGCGGCGTCGGTGCGCACCGAGCGCGCATCAAGCGGGCACCGAGCGGGCACTGAGCGGGCACTGAGCGGGCACTGAGCGAGCATCAAGCGGCCGCCACGCCGCGGGGCACGCGCGCACAACGGCGCAAGCCCCACTGCAAGCAGGCGTCGACGCATTACCTGCGCGCTGGCGCGCGCGGCGTCAACGCGTGAAGCTCCTTAAAGTCGATGCTCTGTTCATGCGAATCGACGAGGCGCGCGAGACAGAAGTTGATGAAATTGCGCACGCGTCTGGCCATGTCCGCGCGCTGGAAGTAGTACAGATAAAGCCCCGAACTCGAGCTGATGTGATCGACCAGCAGCGGCACGACTCGCCTGGCGCGCAGTTCGGGAATCGCCAGCATGCTCTTGACCATGCCGATGCCGAAGCCCGCCTTGATCGCATCGAGCTCGGTTTCGGCGTCGTTCGCGCAGAACTTCACTTTGGCCGCAAAGTACTGCACGGTGCCGCCGACGTTGAACTCCCACGGGATCAGCCGTCCGGTGTCCGCGTGCCGGTAGCCGGTACAGTCGTGCTGCAGCAGATCGTCGATGCTGCGCGGCACGCCGCGCGCCGCGAGATAGGCGGGCGACGCGCACGGAATCATCGAGACCGGAAACAGCTTGCGCACCGCGAACTGACCGTCGGGCGGCGTGCCCGCGCGAATCGCCACGTCGATACGCTCTTCGACGAGATCCGGCGAGCTGTCGGCCAGAATGAATTCGAACTCGACTGCCGGATGCAGCTTGCGATATTCGACGATCAGCGGCAGCAGCATCCAGCGGCCGATCGCGCGCGGCGCGCTGACGCGCACCACGCCGCTGTCGTGGCCGGCCGCCTGCGCGGTCGACGCCAGTGCCGACAGCAGCCCTTCGAGATTCGGCTTGACCGTCTCGAGCAGCCGCTGCCCTTCCTCGGTCAACGAACAGCGGCGCGTGGTGCGATGAAACAGCCGCGTGCCGAGCTTGTGCTCGAGCAGTTGCACGGTCTTGCTGACCGACTGCGGCGTTGCGCCTTGCAGCTGCGCCGCGCGATTGAAGCTGCCGAGTTCGGCGACCCGCACGAAGGTGCTGATGGCCTTCAGTTCATCCATGGCGCTCTCCGTTGGCTGCGAGGCGGTGCCGCGGGCACTGCAGCGTGCCGTGCGGGCAGCGCGATTCGCAACTTTTTACGCATAGTGTCTCAGCCGATTAGGGTCTACCTGGATGATAACGCGCTCAGTATAGTGAGCCCACGTTATCAATTCAGGAGTCAGTCATGAATGCAAAACCCGGTTCGGGCCGTATAGCGGTGGTGACGGGTGCGTCGAGCGGCATTGGCCTCGCGACCGCGCAGCAATTGGCCGCGGACGGCGCGAAAGTGGCGCTGCTCGCGCGCCGCGGCGACCGGCTGTCCGACGCCGTCGACGCAATCCGTGCGCGCGGCGGGATCGCGATCGCGGTGGAAGTGGACGTGACCTCGCAAGCGTCGGTCGATCGCGCGGCGCAATACGTGCAGACGGAACTCGGCCGCGTGGACCTCGTGTTCAACAACGCGGGCATCATGCTGCCCGGCCCGATCGGCGAGGGCAAATTCGACGAGTGGCAGCAGATGATCGACCTGAACGTGTCCGGTGCGCTGCGCGTGATCCGCGCGTTTCTGCCGCAACTGCAGCAGGCCGCCAAAGAAGGCGCCAGGGCGGACGTGATCAATACGTCGTCGATCACCGGCCAATACGTTTATCCGTATTTCGCGGTGTATTCCGCGACCAAGGCCTTCGTCAGCCACCTGTCGCGCCATCTGCGTGCCGAGCTTGGCCCCGGCGACGTGCGCGTATCGATGATCGAGCCCGGCGTGGTGGAGACCGAACTGGTGAACCACGTGACCTTCGGCGGCGCGCACGACTGGCTCGCGAACGCGGCAAAAACGGTCGAGTTTCTGCAGCCCGAGGATGTGGCTGGAGTCGTCGGCTACCTCGCGTCGCTGCCGAAGCATGTGAATCTGCAGCAGGTGGTGGTGATGCCGACGCGGCAGGGCATGTAACGCGGCCTTGGTCGCCGGGCTCTATCGAAAAAGCGACCCGAAACTTGCGAATTCGCCGCATGCCGCGGCGGTCCGCCTGCCGCCCGGCCCGCGGCCTCGCGCGCCGGGCGGCCACGCGCAGCGGCGCTGTGCGCCGCGCACGGGCAGCCGGTCATTGCGTGTTGCAGCGCAATACCCGCTCCGCATGCCGATTGAGCCATTTATTTTCGCCTGCGAGTATCCGCGCCATTCAGTGATTGCACAGGAGGCGCGCGTGATTCTCTACGGCTTCGGTCCGCTGCTGTGGGCGGGCACGCTTCAGACCATCGAGCTATCCGTGTTGTCGCTTGCCGCGGCCGTCGCGCTCGGCCTCGCAGGCGCGGCCGCGAAACTGTCGCGCAAGCGCTCGCTGCGCACACTCGCCACCGGCTACACCACGCTGATCCGTTCGGTGCCCGACCTCGTGCTGATGCTGCTGCTGTTCTACAGCATCCAGATCGCGGTCAACCACGTCACCGAAGCGTTCGACTGGCCGCAGCTCGATATCGACCCGTTCGTGGCCGGCGTGCTGACGCTCGGCTTCATCTACGGCGCGTACTTCACCGAAACCTTCCGCGGCGCGTTTCTCGCGGTGCCGCGCGGCCAGCTCGAAGCGGGCGGCGCATACGGCATGAACGGCTTGCGCGTGTTCGCGCGCATCCTGTTTCCGCAGATGATGCGCTTCGCGCTGCCGGGCATCGGCAACAACTGGCAGGTGCTGGTCAAGGCGACCGCGCTGGTGTCGATCATCGGCCTCGCGGACGTCGTGAAGGCCGCGCAGGATGCCGGCAAGAGCACCTTCAACATGTTTTTCTTCGTGCTGGTCGCGGCGCTGATCTATCTCGCGCTGACCTCCGTGTCGAATCTGCTGCTGATCGCGCTCGAGCGGCGCTATTCGATCGGCGTGCGGCACGCCGAACTGTGAGGCGCGCGCGATGATCGATATCGTCAATCAGTTCGGCCGCGCGTTCCTGTACTGGGACGGCCAGCGGCTGTCGGGTCTCGCGGTCACGCTGTGGCTGCTGGTCGCGTCGATCGGCATCGGCTTTGTCGTGTCGATACCGCTTGCGGTGGCGCGCGTATCGAAGCGCCGCTGGCTGTCGATGCCAGTGCGCATCTACACGTACGTGTTCCGCGGCACACCGTTGTACGTGCAACTGCTGCTGATCTACACGGGCCTGTACAGCCTCGAGCTGGTGCGCTCGCACGCGCTGCTCGATGCGTTCTTCCGCAGCGGTTTTCGTTGTGCGATCCTCGCGTTCGCGCTGAACACCTGCGCGTACACCACCGAGATTTTTGCCGGCGCGATCCGCGCGACCTCGCACGGCGAAGTCGAAGCGGCGCGCGCGTACGGCATGCGCGGCTTCACGCTGTACCGGCGCGTGGTGCTGCCGTCCGCGCTGCGGCGCGCCTTGCCTTTGTACAGCAACGAGGTGATCCTGATGCTGCACGCGACCACCGTCGCGTTCACCGCGACCGTGCCCGACGTGCTGAAGGTCGCGCGCGACGCGAACTCGGCCACCTATCGCTCGTTCGAGGCGTTCGGGCTCGCCGCGCTGATCTATCTCGCGGTATCGTTTGCACTGGTCGCGGCGTTCCGGCAGGCCGAGCGCCGCTGGCTCGCGTATCTGGCCGTGCGGCCGCATTGAGCGCGCCGTCTGGTTGCGCATTCAACATAAACAGGAGGCCCACGTGCTGCACACCAGTCAAGCCGAAGCCTGCAAGCTCGCCGTGCAGGACATCCACAAGCGCTATGGCGACAACGAGGTGTTGAAGGGCGTGTCGATGAACGCGAACAAGGGTGATGTGATCAGCATCATCGGTGCGAGCGGGTCGGGCAAGAGCACGTTTTTGCGCTGCATCAACTTTCTCGAGCGGCCCAACGCGGGCAAGATCATTGTCGACGGCGAAGCGGTGCGCACCAAGGTGGACCGTCACGGCAGCTTCGAGGTGGCCGACCACAAGCAGCTGCAGCGCATCCGCACCAAGCTCGCGATGGTGTTCCAGCACTTCAACCTGTGGGCGCATATGACGGTGCTGGAAAACGTCGTCGAAGCGCCGATTCATGTGCTGGGCGTGCCGCGCCGCGAGGCTGAAGATCGTGCGCGCACGTATCTGGAGAAGGTCGGCCTCGCGCCGCGCCTCGAGAAGCAGTATCCGTCGCATCTGTCGGGCGGCCAGCAGCAACGCGTCGCAATTGCCCGCGCGCTGGCGATGAACCCGGACGTGATGCTGTTCGACGAGCCGACTTCCGCGCTCGACCCGGAACTGGTCGGCGAAGTGCTGAAGGTGATGCAGAAGCTCGCCGAAGAAGGCCGCACGATGATCGTCGTCACGCACGAAATGGGGTTTGCGCGCAACGTGTCGAACCATGTGATGTTCCTGCATCAGGGGCGCACCGAAGAGGAAGGGCCGCCCGCCGACGTGCTCGGTGCGCCGCGCAGCGAGCGGTTGAAGCAGTTTCTGTCGGGCAGCCTGAAGTAGCGAGTCACGCGCTTGCGCGATCGCGGCGTTTATCATCGCAATCGCTGCTTCGTTCGCTGTTTCTCGTCCGTTGCGGCGTTCGCTGCTTTAGTTGCTTTCGCCGCCTCAACCGCTTTAGTTGCCTTAACTGCCGCTTCGTCCGCCTCAACCGCCGTCTCACCTGCCTATGCCGCTTCGCTCGCCGCCCGCTTCCAGCCGCACCGTTCAGGTGGCGATCGTCGCGTTGCCGCCGGTGTCGATGTCGGGTGTCGGGCCGATCGTCGACGCGCTCAATCTGGCCAATGAAATCGACGGCCGCGCGCTGTACCGCTGGCAGGTGTGCTCGTGGGATGGCCGGCCGGTGCCGCTGTCGGGCGGCGCGCAATGGCCGGCCGATGCGGCGTTCGGCGACGCGATCGTATGCGACTGGCTGATCGTCGTCAGCGAGCGCTTTCAGCAGTTTGCCGACTACCGGCTGTTTCTCGCCAGCCTCGCGCGCGTCGGGCAGCGCACGCCGCTCGTCAGCGGCATCCATCACGGCGTGTGGTGGCTCGCGATGGCCGGGCAACTGGCGGGTTATCGCGTCAGCGTGAACTGGGAGACGTATCAGCAGTTTACCGAGCAGTTCGAGCGCATCATCGTCACACAGCAGATCTTCGAGATCGACCGCGACCGCGCCACCTGCGCGGGCGGTCAGGCAAGCGTCGACTTCATGCTGGCGATGATCGCGCGCGAGCAGGGTCAGGAGCTGGCCGAGCGGATCGCCGATACGCTCGGCGTCGGCGTGCTGCGCGCGGGCGAAGAGCGGCAGCGCATCCCGTTCGTGACCGCGCCGGGCGAGCGTCATCCGCGTCTGAACGACGCGCTGCTGCTGATGGAAGCGAACATCGAAGATCCGCTGACCACCGACGAGATCGCGAGCCTCGTCGGCGTCTCGCGGCGCCAGCTCGAGCGGCTGTTCCGGCAGTATCTGGACGCGATGCCGTCGAAGTATTACCTCGGGTTGCGGCTGTCGAAGGCGCGCACGCAGTTGCAGCGCACCAGCAAGTCGGTGGTGCAGATCAGCCTTGCGTGCGGTTTTTCGTCGGCTGCGCATTTTTCGAATGCGTACCGCGAGCGCTTTAATGTGACGCCGCGCGAGGAGCGTCGCCTGTGGCTGGCGAAGCACGGCGGCGCGGCGGCGGGCGTGCCGCGGCCGGCCGCGTTGATCGAACCGCCGCAGCGCGGCGAGCGGTAGCGGGGCAGGGCCGCGGGCACGACCGGCGCCCGGCAACCGGCACCAGCAAGCGCGATAGAACACGTCGCGTATGCGCAAGACGTTTCGCGCGCGGTTTTCTACACTAGATACATTACCCGCCCCAAGGATCCGCCATGAACGACCAGAATGTGAGCCGCCAGACCTTCGACGAAGTGATGGTGCCGGTGTTCGCGCCTGCCCCCTTCGTGCCGGACCGCGGCGAGGGCTCGCGCGTGTGGGACACGCAAGGGCGCGACTACATCGACTTCGCCGGCGGCATTGCGGTGACGGCGCTCGGCCACGCGCATCCGGAACTGCTGAAGGTGCTGCACGAACAGGGTGCGAAGCTATGGCACATCGGCAACGGCTATACCAACGAGCCGGTGCTGCGGCTGGCAAAAAAGCTCGAATCGCTGACCTTCGCCGACCGCGCGTTCTTTGCAAACTCGGGCGCGGAAGCGAACGAAGCGGCCCTCAAGCTGGCCCGGCGCGTCGCATTCGAGCGGCATGGCGCGGACAAATATGAAATCGTGTCGTTCACGCAGTCGTTTCATGGCCGCACGTTCTTCACGGTCAGCGTCGGCGGCCAGCCGAAATATTCGGAAGGCTTCGGCCCGGTGCCGGCCGGCCTCGTGCATCTGCCGTACAACGACATCGCGGCGGCGCGCAACGCGATCGGCCCCAAGACCTGCGCGGTCGTGGTCGAACCGATTCAGGGCGAGGGCGGCGTGATTCCGGCCGATCCGGCCTTTCTGCGCGCGCTGCGCGAAGCCTGCGACCAGCATGGCGCGCTGCTGATCTTCGACGAAGTGCAGACCGGCGTGGGCCGCACCGGCCATTTCTATGCGTACCAGGACACCGACGTGACGCCGGACATCCTGACCACCGCGAAGGCGCTCGGCAACGGCTTTCCGATCGGCGCGATGCTGACCACCAACGAACTGGCCGCACACTTCAAGGTCGGTGTGCACGGCACCACGTACGGCGGCAACCCGCTTGGCAGCGCGATCGCGCTGAAGGTGGTCGAACTGATCAGCGATCCGCAACTGCTGGCTGGCGTGCGCTCGCGCAGCGACGAATTGCGCTCGGTGCTGGCGAAGCTCAACGAGCGCTTCGGCATCTTCCGCGAAGTGCGCGGCAAGGGCTTGCTGATCGGCGCGGAACTGACCGAGGCCTACAAGGGCCGCGCCAAGGACTTCGTCGGCGCCGCTGGCCGGCACGGCCTGATCATGTTGATGGCCGGTCCCGACGTACTGCGCTTCGCGCCTTCGCTGATCATTGCGCACGACGATCTGCACGAAGGTCTCGCGCGGCTCGCGAAGGCGATCGAAGAGGTAGTGAGCGCGACCGCCGACGCACCGGCTCGCTGAGGTCATCAACACGTTTGCTGCGAACTTCGCTTTCACTTCACTGGAACGACGATGCTCTTCGTACGCCCCGGCCGCCTCGCCGACCTCGATGCGCTGCAACAGATGGCGCTTGCCGCACAGCCCGTGCTGCATTCGCTGCCGCCTGACCGGCACGCGCTCGAGGCGCGCGTCGCGCTGTCGGAAGATTCGTTTCGCGCCGACGCCGATTTCCCCGGCGAAGAGTTCTACCTGTTCGTGCTCGAAGACAGCGCGAGTGGCCAGTTGCTCGGCACCGCCAGCATCGTCGCGGCGGCCGGCTATTCGGAGCCGTTCTACGTGTTTCGCAACGACGCGCTGATCCACGCGTCGCGCGAACTGCATGTGAATCGCAAGATCCACGCGCTGACGATGTCGCACGAGCTGACCGGCAAGAGCCGCCTCGCCGGCTTCTATATCGAGCCGGGGCTGCGCGGCGATGCGGCCGCGCACCTGCTGTCGCGCGCGCGGATGATGTACATCGCGGCAAACCGCAAGCGCTTCACCAGCGAGATTTTCTCGCTGCTGCTCGGCGTGACCGACGATGCGGGCGTGTCGCCGTTCTGGGAAGCGGTGGGCCGCAAGTTCTTCGGCCGCAACTTCGCGGATATCGAAGTGCAGTCCGGCGGCCGCAGCAATACGTTTATCGCCGAAGTGATGCCGAGTTATCCGATCTACGTGCCGCTGTTGCCGGAAGCCGCACAGCGCGTGCTCGGCGAGCCCAACGAAAAGGCGCTGCTCGCCTATGAGATCCATCTGGACGAAGGTTTCGAGACCGACCGCTACGTCGATATCTTCGACGCGGGGCCGGTGCTGACCGCACAGGTCGAGCGCATTGCATCGGTCAGGCGCAACGAAACGCGTATCGTGCAGACCACCGGCGAACTGCTCGAAGACGCCGCGGCGCAGGGGGCGTCGAGTGAGACTGGCTCGGGCGGTGCGACGTATATGGTGGCCAGCAACGGCGAGCGCGGCGAGTTCCGCTGCGTACTGGCCGCATTGCCGCGCCAGTTCGCGCCGCTCGATGCCGCCACGCGCGCGGCGCTCGGCGTGCGCGACGGCGACACGGTGCGCTGCGTCGAATTGCATCCCGAATCAGGCCATCCATCTTCGGAGGACGCATCATGATCGTCGTGCGCGTCGTGCAGACGGGCGATGTCGATGCGCTCGTCGCGCTGGCTGAGGAAACCGGGCCCGGTTTGACCTCGTTCAAGCCCGACCGCGCGGCGCTGGCCGCGCGTATCGCGCGTGCTTGTCGCACGCTCGAAGACCGTGCCGCGCCGCACGAGCAAGGCTATTTCTTCGTGATGGAAGATACGCAAAGCGGCGACATCGCCGGCGTATGCGGCATCGAAACCGCGGTGGGCCTCGACCAGCCGTTCTACAACTACCGCGTCAGCACGGTCGTGCATGCGAGCCAGCAACTCGGCATCTGGACGCTGATGCGCGCGCTGAACATCTCGCACGACCTGACCGGCTACGCGGAAGTGTGCTCGCTGTTTCTGAGCCCGCGCTACCGCACGAGCGGCGTCGGCGGCCTGCTGTCGCGCTCGCGCTTTATGTTTATCGCGCAGTTTCGCGAGCGCTTTCCGCAACGCATCTGCGCGGAAATGCGCGGCCATTTCGATGACGACGGCACGTCGCCGTTCTGGCGCGCAGTCGGTTCGCATTTCTACCAGATCGACTTCAACGCCGCCGATTATCTGAGCTCGCACGGCCGCAAGTCGTTTCTGGCGGAACTGATGCCGCGCTATCCGGTGTACGTCGAGCTGCTGCCGCAACAGGCGCAGGAATGCGTGGGCCTCACGCACGCGGATACGTTGCCGGCCCGCAAGATGCTCGAAACCGAAGGGCTGCGTTACGAGAATCACGTCGACATCTTCGATGCCGGCCCGGTGCTCGAATGCCATATCGCCGATTTGCGCACGGTGCGCGAAAGCGTGGTCGTGCCGCTCGAAATCGGCGCGCCGCATGACGCGTCGCACAGCGGGCCGCAGGACGGTCCGCGTTCGCTGGTATCGAACACGTCGCTCACGGACTTCCGTTGCGGGGTCGCGGCGGGCACGGTCGAGCACGGCGTGTTCCGGCTTTCCGCCGACGAGGCCGCCGCGTTGCGCGTCAAGGCCGGCGAGCCGGTGCGCGTGCTGACGCTGAAACACAAACAGGGAACCTCATGAGCGAGCTTTTTATCGATGGCGCGTGGGTCGCCGGCAGCGGGCCCGCTTTCGTGTCGCGCAACCCCGGCACGAATGCGGTGGTATGGCAGGGTAACGGCGCCAGCGCGGATGACGTCGAACGCGCAGTCAAGACCGCGCGCCGCGCGTTTGCGATGTGGTCGGCCGAGCCATTCGAAGCGCGCGCGGCGATCGCGCGGCGCTTCGCGGCGCTGCTCAACGAACGCAAGGACGCGCTTGCCGATACGATCGGCCGCGAAACCGGCAAGCCGCTGTGGGAGGCGCGCACCGAAGTCGCGTCGATGGCGGCCAAGGTCGAGATCTCGATCCAGGCCTACCACGAGCGCACCGGCGAAAAGCGCGCGGCGGTCGCCGACGGCACCGCGGTGCTGCGGCACCGGCCGCATGGTGTGGTGGCCGTGTTCGGTCCGTACAACTTCCCGGGCCATCTGCCGAACGGTCATATCGTGCCTGCGCTGATCGCCGGCAATGCGGTCGTATTCAAGCCGTCCGAACTTGCGCCGGCGGTTGCGCGCGCAACGGTCGAGCTATGGCGCGAGGCCGGATTGCCCGCCGGCGTGCTGAATCTGCTGCAGGGCGAAAAAGACACCGGCATCGCGCTGGCCAATCACCGGCAGATCGACGGCCTGTTCTTCACCGGCAGTTCCGATACCGGCACGCTGCTGCACAAGCAGTTCGGCGGCCGGCCGGAAATCGTGCTGGCGCTCGAGATGGGCGGCAACAATCCACTGGTGGTGGCCGAAGTGGCCGATCTCGATGCGGCGGTCCATCACACGATCCAGTCGGCGTTTCTGTCGGCCGGACAGCGCTGCACCTGTGCGCGCCGCATCTTCGTGCCGCGCGGCGCGTTCGGCGAGCGCTTCGTCGCGCGGCTCGTCGACGTGACGGCGCGCCTTGGCGTCGGCGCCTACGATGCGCAACCGCAGCCGTATATGGGCGCGGTGATCACGGCGCGCGCGGCGGCGCGGCTGGTGCAGGCGCAAGCACGGCTGCTCGCGGCCGGCGGCCAGAGCCTGCTGACGATGACGCAACCGGATGCGCAACTCGGCTTCGTGAGCCCGGCGATTCTGGACGTCAGCGCGGCGCGCGATCTGCCCGACGAGGAGCACTTCGGCCCGCTCGCGCAGATCGTCCGCTACGACACGTTCGATGCCGCGATCGAGCAGGCGAACGATACCGCCTTTGGTCTGTCCGCTGGCCTGCTGGCCGACGACGAAACCCAATGGACCCATTTTCAGCGGGCGATCCGCGCCGGCATCGTCAACTGGAACCGGCCGACCAACGGCGCATCGTCGGCCGCGCCGTTCGGCGGTATCGGGCGCTCGGGCAACCAGCGGCCGAGCGCGTACTACGCGGCGGACTACTGCTCGTATCCGATGGCGTCGGTCGAGAGCGCGCAACTGCAGATGCCCGCGAGCCTGTCGCCGGGTCTTCATTTCCAGCCTTCCCAGGATCAGGACCATGCACGCGATTGAAGCGAACTTCGACGGCCTGGTCGGCCCGACGCACAACTACGCCGGACTGTCGTTCGGCAATGTCGCGTCGCTGTCGAACGAGAAAACCGTCGCGAACCCGAAAGCCGCGGCAAAACAGGGGCTGCGCAAGATGAAGCAGCTCGCCGGCCTCGGCTTCAGGCAGGGCGTGCTGCCGCCGCAGGAGCGGCCGTCGCTGCGTCTGCTGCGCGAGCTGGGTTTTTCCGGCACGGATGCGCACGTGATGGCGCGCGTCGCGAAGGACGCGCCTGAGCTGCTGTCGGCCGCCAGCTCGGCATCGGCGATGTGGACCGCGAATGCCGCCACGGTCAGCCCATCGGCCGATACCGCGGATGGCCGCGTGCATTTCACGCCGGCCAATCTGTGCAGCAAGCTGCATCGCGCGATCGAGCACGAGGCGACGCGCCGCACGCTGCGTGCGATTTTTGCCGACGAAACGCGTTTCGCGGTGCATGAAGCGCTGCCCGGCACGCCCGCGCTCGGCGACGAGGGGGCGGCGAATCACACGCGTTTTTGCGCGTCGTACGGCGAACGCGGCGTCGAGTTCTTCGTGTACGGACGCAGCGAATATCGCCGTGGACCGGAACCGCAGCGCTACCCGGCGCGGCAAACTTTCGAGGCGAGCCGCGCGGTGGCGCAGCGTCACGGTCTCGACGAAGCGGGCACCGTGTACGCGCAGCAGAACCCGGAGGTGATCGATGCCGGCGTGTTTCATAACGACGTGATTGCGGTCGGCAATCGCCGCACGCTGTTTTGTCATCAGCTGGCGTTCGTCGAACCGGGTGCGGTGTACGACGAACTGCGCACGAAGCTCGCGCAGCGCAATGCGCAGATCGACGTGATCGAGGTGCCAGATGCGCGCGTTAGCGTGGCGGACGCGGTCACGTCGTATCTGTTCAACAGCCAGCTGCTGACCACCGGGGAAGGCCGGCAGTTGCTGGTGGTGCCGCAGGAATGCCGCGAGAACGCGCGCGTGGCCGCGTATCTGGACGATCTGACGGCCGGC
>DATLOW010000242.1:0-23558 GCA_035536055.1 Paraburkholderia sp.
CGCCGGCGACGGGTTGATCAGCTGGCGCGCCTGCTGGTTCAGTGCCTCGATCATGCCGTCGTTGCAGTGGCCGAGCGCGTTGACCGCCCAGCCCTGGATGAAGTCCAGATAGCGCTTGCCGGTATTGTCGTGCAGCCACGAACCCTTGCCGTGCGTGAAGACGATTTCGGGCCGGTTCGTGATGTACATCAGCGACTCGATCGGGTACTCATTGAAATTCATGGCGACAGGCTCCAGGCAGCAGGGATGAAAGACCGGACAAGGACGGCACGGCAAACGGCGAACGGCAACGCAAAACGCACAAACAAAAAAAGCCACGGCTTGCCGTGGCTTTCATGATTCGAACAGCGAATGCTGCAACAACGCGAATCCGTAACGAAGCCACGCGCCCCTAGGGGAGCGGCAAGCGGCGACGTCGGAGTTCGGAGTGGATGCGGTTCATGCGCGCAAGAATACGACAAGGGCGGCGGCGGTGTAAACCCGAAATTTGCATCGGCCGGCGCGACTGGCGCGACATCGGGCACGCCTTTGCCTCGCCATATTGCCCGCCAAATCGGCTTCAAACCATCTGCCTGCGCGGCGCGGCCGGGCACCGCGCAGGCAGGCGTGTGACACTCAGACCGGATGCGCGAGATCCGCTGCGCTCGTAAAGGAATCCGCATAGAACTCGTCTTCGGGCAGGCGATGATGCTGCGTGAAATCGCGCTGCGCCGATTCGACCATCACCGGTGCGCCGCATGCGTACACCTGGTAGCCCGACAAGTCTGGCAGGTCTTCGATGACCGCACGATGAACGAAGCCGGTGCGGCCGGTCCATGCGTCGCTCGCGTCCGGCTCGGACAGCACCGGCACGAACCGGAAGTTCGGAATCTCGCGGGCCCATTGCTCGGCGAGCTCGAGCAGATACAGGTCTTTCTTGCGGCGCGCGCCCCAGTACAGCGTCATCGGCCGCTGCAGATTCTTGAACACCGCATGCTCGACGATCGCCTTCAGCGGCGCGAAGCCGGTGCCCGACGCGAGCAGGATGATCGGCTTGTCCGATTCCTCGCGCAGGAAGAATGTGCCGAGCGGCGCCTCGAGGCGCAGGATGTCGCGCTCTTTCATCGCGCCGAACACGTGGTCGGTGAACTTGCCGCCGGGCATGTGGCGGATGTGCAGTTCGAGCGGACCTTCGTGGTGCGGAGCGGTCGCCATCGAATAGCTGCGGCGCTTGCCGTCCTTCAGGATGAATTCGAGGTACTGGCCGGCCAGATACTGCAGACGTTCGTTGGCGGGCAGTTGCAGCTTCAGCACGACCACGTCGTCGGCCTTGCGCTCGATCGCGTTGACGCGGCACGGCAGCTTCTTCACCTGCACGTCGCCGACGCCCGCCACTTCGCGCACGTCGATCTCGAGATCGGACGTCGCGGTTGCGCAGCAGAACAGCGCCATGCCGCGGGTCTTTTCGTCGTTCGACAGCGCCGACGAAGAGTGCGGCCGCTGCTCGACCTGGCCGCTGACTACCGTTCCCTTGCATGAACCGCACGCGCCGTTCTTGCAGCCGTACGGCAAACCGATGCCCTGGCGCAGCGCGGCGGTCAGGACCGGTTCATCGGGTTCCACCTGAAACTGCCGGCCGCTTTGCCGGAGTGTTACGTTAAATGCCATAAATAGATCGATTCAAAAGTCAGTAACCCGTGCGCGTGCCGCCCGGTGCCGGCGGCCGTGCGCGGCTACAATGCGAGCACGATGAATGCGACACGAACCTTGCGCCGGCCGCGCGTGCTGATCGTCGGTTGCGGCGATGTCGGCATGCGCTGCGTCGAACAGCTGCAGCACCGCGCCCATATCTTTGCGCTGACCAGCCACGCCGAACGCCGCGTAGCGTTGCGCGCCGCGGGCGTGACGCCGCTGGTCGGCGATCTGGACCAACCGCACAGCCTCAAACGCCTCGCCGGGCTCGCGCCCGTCGTGCTGCATCTCGCGCCTCCGCAAAAAGACGGCGACGACGACACCCGCACGCGCGCACTGCTTGCCGCGCTGACCGCACCGCGGACTCGCGCCGCAGCGCGCGCCGGACTCACCGCGCACACGCCCATCGGACGGCAGCGCCGTCTGCGCGGTGCTGCAACGTCGCGCAAAACGGCAGAAACGGCTATTGTACCCGACGCTCCGCCCAGGGCCGCGCCGCGCCGCGGGCCGCTGCGCGTCGTTTACGCCAGCACGTCGGGGGTCTACGGCGACTGCGGCGGCGCGCTGATCGACGAGACGCAGCCGGTCGCGCCGGCCAATGCGCGCGCGAAGCGGCGCGTGTCGGCGGAGCGGCAGCTGCGGCAAGCGGCCGCGCGCGGCGCGCTACGTGCGTGCATCGCGCGCATTCCAGGTATCTATGCGGCCAACCGGCTGCCGCTGGCGCGCCTCGCAAAGCGCACGCCGGCGCTGATCGATGCCGACGACGTCTACACGAACCACATTCACGCCGACGATCTGGCCGCGATTCTGCTGCGCATGACGACGCACGGCTCGCCGTCGCGCGTGATTCACGCGTCGGACGACAGCACGCTGAAGATGGGCGAGTACTTCGATCGCGTCGCGGATGCGTACGGTGTCGAGCGCGCGCCGCGCATTTCGCGGCAGGCGGCGGAGCAGCAACTGGAGCCGATGATGCTGTCGTTCATGCGCGAATCGCGGCAGCTGGCGAACCGGCGGCTCAAGCGCGAACTGAAGGTGCGCCTGACGTATCGCGACGTCGACGCGTTTTTGCGCACCGTGCGCGCGCCGCGCACGGGCGGCAACTAGCAGCGCGTGGCCGAGGCCGCGGCGGGGGCGACGCCTTGGCTCAGGTGAGCGCCGGCAGCGCCTCGAGCAGCAAAAAGCACAACAGCGCGCCGATCAATGCGCCGACCAGATTCGGACGATACTCGTGCCGCAGATGCATCGCGACGACGGCCGCCGTCAGCATCAACACCGCGCAACAGACGAAACCAATCATCACGTAGGAAATCGCGAAATTGCCGTAGTGGATCATGGCGGCCTCCTTTCCAGCTTGTAATGTTTATGCAGCGAGTATAGGGGGCGCATGAATCAACAGCACGCTGCGGCGCGGCGCCAAAGCGTGCTTTCGCAGGGATTGGGTGCGGCTTCCAACGTAGCCGCGCGCGGTGTTATCGCCAGGTGCGGCGGCAGCGCGTGTGCCGCGTGTCGTTGACCGAGGCGCTGGCGCAGGTGCTGGCCCGAGCTCGCCGCGTTACGCGCTGCGCAACGCCGCCAGATCCGCTTCGTCGAGCCATCGCCAGGCGCCTTCGGCAAGGCCGTCCGGCAGTGCGAACCCGCCGATGCGCTCGCGATGCAGCGCTTCGACGCGGTTGCCGGCCGCCGCGACCATCCGCTTCACCTGGTGGTATTTACCCTCGAGCACGGTGAGTTCCAGTGTGTGCGGGCCGCGCGCGGCCGCGGCGAGCGCCGCGCTCGGTTTGCTTTCGCCGTGCAGCAGCACGCCGCTGCGCAGCGCGTCGAGCTGTGCGTCGTCGAGCGGGTGACGGGTGGTCGCGACATACAGCTTCGGCACCTTGCGGCGCGGCGACGTAAACGCGTGCACGAACTTGCCGTCGTCGGACAGCAGCAGCAGGCCGGTGGTGTCCTGGTCGAGCCGTCCGACGCACTGCACGCCGCGCGTGGCGAATTGCGGCGGCAGCAGGCTGAACACACTCAGATGATGCTGCGGCTCCCGTGAACATTCGTAGCCGGCCGGCTTGTGCAGCACGATATAGGCGAGCTCGCGATACGGCCATGGCGTGCTGTCCACGTCGAATACGAGACCTACAGTGTCGAGCTCGGCATCGGCGTCGGTGAGCGGCGCGCCGCCGATCGTTACGCGGCCGTCCGCGATCAGCGCGCGGCATTGGCGGCGCGAACCGAAGCCCTGCGAAAAGAGGATGCTTTCGAGATCCATGAAAAAGCGAAGAGCGACTGGCGAAAGTCCGGCGCGAGCCACTGCGTGCGCGCCGAACGCGTGCATTCTACCTGTGCGGCTCAGCGCGGCCGCGACGGGTTTCGGGTGCAAAATGCGGCTTTGCGGGCGCGCCGGCCGATCGGGTGCAGCCGGCACAGCCGATCCGTCCACGCATCAACCCTGTCGACAAAGAAAATCATGAATACCAGTCCCGTCATTGCAATCCATGGAGGTGCGGGCACGATCGTGCGCGCGTCGCTGACGTCCGAAGCCGAAGCGCAGTATCACCACGCGTTGCGCGACGTATTGCTGGCTGGGCAGCGCGTGCTGGCCGACGGCGGCAGCGCCGTCGATGCGGTAACCGAGGCGGTGCGTCTGCTCGAAGACTGTGCGCTATTCAACGCAGGACATGGCGCGGTGTTTACCGCGGCCGGCACGCACGAACTCGACGCGTCGATCATGGACGGCCGCACGCTCGACGCTGGCGCGGTGTGCTGCGTTCGGCGCGTGCGCAATCCGGTGCTGGCCGCGCGCCGTGTACTGGAACGCAGCGAGCACGTACTGTTCGCAGGCGACGGCGCCGAGGCGTTCGCGGCCGCCGAGGGGCTCGAACTCGTCGATCCCGGCTACTTCGATACGGATGCGCGTCGCCGGCAGTGGCAGCTGGCGCGCGAACAAAGCCGCGCGCTGCTCGATCACGACGGCGCGACGCTGGCTGCGAGCGAAGCGCGCGGCGCAGCGGGCAGTGCAGCGGGCAGTGCAGGGGCCGGGCTCGCGCACGAACCGATCGACTCAAATCGCAAGTTCGGCACGGTCGGCGCCGTCGCGCTGGATTCGCAAGGTCATGTCGCGGCGGCGACGTCGACCGGCGGCATCACGAACAAACAGCCCGGCCGCGTCGGCGACTCGCCGCTGATCGGCTCGGGCTGCTATGCGGACGACGCGACCTGCGCGGTGTCGACCACCGGCTCCGGCGAAATGTTCATCCGGATGGCGGCGGCCTACGATGTTTCCGCGCAGATCGCGTACCGCGGCGTGTCGCTGGAGCAGGCCGCAGCGGATGTGGTGATGAATCGCCTGCCGCGCATCGATGGCCGCGGCGGGCTGATTGCGGTCGACGCGCATGGCAACGTGACGCTGCCGTTCAACACGGAAGGTATGTACCGCGGTTTTGCGCGGGCCGGTGCGCAACCGGTGACGGCGATCTATCGCTGAAGCGCCTCGTCGCGCCGCCCGGCTTCGACGCCACGCTGCTCACTGCTTGCCGAACTCGCGCGCGGCCTTGTCGATCGCATCGGCGGTGGCCGCCGCATGCGACACGGTGACCAGATGGCTCGACGGCACGTCGACGATCGTCGCGCCGATGCGATTGGCCATCCAGCGCTGCAGGTCGGGCGACACCGCGCGGTCTTTCGAAGTCACCACGTACCACGACGGCTTCGACTGCCACGCGGCTTCGGTGACTTTTTCCTCGAACGCCGAGGCGGCGATCGGCTGCTGAGCGGCGGACAACACGCGCGTCAGATTCTCGGGCACGTCCGCCGCGAAGTTCGCGCGGTACTGCGCGCGATCGAGCCATAGAAAGCCGCTGTCGTCGCGCTTCATGCTTGCGCCGGCCGGCATTTGCGGACCGCGTTTCAGGATATCGAGCGACGACTCGCCGGGCTCCGGCGCGATCGCCGTGATGTAGACGAGACCAGCGACCTTCGGATCGTCGGCACCTGCTTCGGTGATCACGGTGCCGCCCCACGAATGGCCGACCAGCACGGTCGGCCCGTCCTGCTGCGCGAGTACGCGACGCGTGGCGGCGACGTCGTCGGCAAGCGACGACAGCGGGTTTTGCACCGCGCTCACGTGGTAGCCCTTGCGCTGCAGACGCGCGATCACGCCGTTCCAGCTCGAGCCGTCGACGAAGGCGCCGTGCACCAGCACGATGTTGCGCACCGCGCCATCCGGCGGCGCCGCCGCGCGTTGCGCATGGGCCGCGCCGGTGGCCATCGACAGACACAGCAGAACGGCGCAAAGCAGACGTTTCGTCGACATGTTGCCTCCATTTCCGGGCCGGAACTACGGCAACATACCGAACCCGCGCAACGGTGACAACCGCCTTGCGCACATCGCCGGGCACAAGCTGCCGCACGATGGTGCCGGCTGCGGAACCGCCGCGGCGACTTTCGATATGTAGGAAGCCGGACGAACGCTAGAATGGCGACTTTTTTTCGCAGGCGCCCGGCGCGGACGGCCGGCTACTTTCAACCGGATCGAGCAACACATCTTGACTGTATCTACCGATCACGACGGCCTCAAACGCGGCCTGAAAAACCGTCATATCCAGTTGATCGCGCTCGGCGGTGCGATCGGTACGGGCCTGTTTCTCGGGTCGGCGAGCGTACTGCAGCTCGCCGGGCCTTCGATGATCGTCGGTTATGCGATCGGCGGCCTGATTGCGTTTCTGATCATGCGGCAGCTCGGCGAGATGGTCGCGCAGGAGCCGGTGTCGGGCTCGTTCAGCCATTTCGCATTCAAGTACTGGGGCGATTTCGCCGGCTTCCTGTCCGGCTGGAATTACTGGGTGCTGTACGTGCTGGTCAGCATGACTGAGCTGACCGCAGTCGGGCACTACGTGCATTTCTGGTGGCCGCAGGTGCCGGCGTGGCTGTCCGCGCTGGTGTGCTTCGTCGCGATCAATGCGATCAATCTCGCCAACGTCAAGGCGTATGGCGAGACCGAGTTCTGGTTTGCGATCGTCAAGGTCGCGGCGGTGCTCGGCATGATCCTGTTCGGCGTGTGGCTGCTCGCGAGCGGCAACGGCGGCCCGCAGGCATCGGTTACCAACCTGTGGCGCGACGGCGGGTTTTTTCCGCATGGCTTGCGCGGTTTCTTGATGACGCTGGCCGCGATCATGTTTTCGTTCGGCGGCCTCGAGCTGATCGGTATCACCGCGGCCGAAGCGGCCGAGCCGCACAAGAGCATTCCGAAGGCGGTGAATCAGGTGCTTTACCGGATTCTGATTTTCTACATCGGTTCGCTGCTGGTGCTGTTGTCGTTGTATCCATGGAGCCGCGTCGCGGCGGGCGGCAGTCCGTTCGTGATGATCTTTGCGCAGATCGGTTCGAAGGTCGCGGCCAATGCGCTGAATGTGGTCGTGCTGAGCGCGGCGTTGTCGGTCTATAACAGCTGCGTGTATGCGAATAGCCGGATGCTCTACGGTCTGGCGGAGCAGGGCAATGCGCCGCGCGCGCTGCTGCGCGTCGACCGGCGCGGCGTGCCGTACACGGCGATCGGCGTATCGGCGCTCGCAGTGTTCAGTTGTGTGATCGTCAACTATCTGATGCCGGCCGAAGCGCTCGACGTGCTGATGGCGCTGGTGGTCGCCGCGCTCGTGCTGAACTGGGCGCTGATCAGCCTGACGCATCTGAAGGCGCGCAAGGCGATGCTGCAGGAAGGGCAGACGCTGGTGTTCAGGTCGCCGTGGTTTCCGGTTGCCAACTGGGTTTGTCTTGGGTTCATCGCCGTGGTGCTGGTTATTCTCGCGATGACGCCGGGGTTGAACGTCGCGGTGATGCTGATGCCGGTGTGGCTGGCGGCGATGTGGGGCGGATACTGGGTCAAGCAGCGGGTGAACCGGCGGCGGTTTGCGGCGGCGCGGGCGGTGGGATAGCGGAGGCTCGCGAGGCGGTGGTTTGCAGCGCGTCCCGTTCTCTAAAGCCTCAAAACAAAAAGCCGCCTTCGTGCGATGGCGGCTTGGTGTGGTTGCGCTTGATGTGGTTGCGCGCGGTGCTGGTGCGTGTTGTTGCGGATAACTGGTGCCCAGGGCCGGACTCGAACCGGCACGCCTTGCGGCGGGGGATTTTGAGTCCCCTGCGTCTACCTGTTTCACCACCTGGGCAGGTCTCGCGGTGCGCGCGACGGCACGAGCCGGGCGCGGCGAAGACGCAGATTATGGCCGAAATCGCGACGCCGGGCAAGCCGGCCACCGGGCGGCCACGCCGGAGCAGCCGACGGACCGTTACGCTCGCCCGGCGGGCGCGCCGCTCGCCAGTGCCGGGCCGGCGCGCGCACGAGTGGCACAATGCGGGATGGGCGCGCGCCGGCTGCATTCGAGGCCGTCGCGCGCGGACCAGCAAGCCGCGTTTCAGGAACCCGCAGTGACAGTCGTTTCGCTCAATACCGCCGATCATGCGTGCCGCCCCGGCTGCGGCGCGTGCTGCATCGCCCCGTCGATTTCGAGCCCGATTCCGGGCATGCCGCGCGGCAAACCGGCGGGCGTGCGCTGCGTGCAGCTCGGCGACGATCTGCGTTGCGCGATTTTCGGCAAGCCGGAACGGCCGGCCTGCTGTGCCGGCTTGCAGCCGCAGCCCGACATGTGCGGCGCATCGCGCGACGATGCGCTGCTGTGGCTCACACGTCTTGAAGTGCAGACGCAACCTTGAGCGGCGCGCGTTTGAACGGCGCTTTCGCTCGAGTGGCCACGTGCGGCGACGTGCGGCCGTACCGCTTGTACTCGCGCGTGTCCGCTCGCCCGCATGCCGCGAGCGCCGGTGAACCCGCCGCAACGAACCCGAAACATCGAATGCGCACACGCCGCTCGCCCGCAGCGGCCCTAACAGGAGAATCCGCATGACCCGACCCGCCGCCCCGACGAGGCGCCGCTTCCTGCTTGCGGCCTGCGCAGCCGCAGGCATCGCGTTATCGCTATCCGCCTGTGCGGCGTCGATCTTTCCATTCATTCCGGATCACTA
The DNA here is from genome assembly GCA_035536055.1 of Paraburkholderia sp. Classification (GTDB taxonomy): domain Bacteria; phylum Pseudomonadota; class Gammaproteobacteria; order Burkholderiales; family Burkholderiaceae; genus Paraburkholderia. The sequence continues at coordinate 8,674 of DATLOW010000242.1, forward strand.
CACATTCTCGCAGCAGCAGGTGCAAGAAGCGGTGCAGCGCAAGTTTCCGTATCAGCGCACCGTTTCGCAGGTGTTCGATGTCGCGCTGACCAATCCGGTGGTCGGCCTGTTGCCCGATACGAACCGGGTTTCGGTGCGCGTCGACGCGCAGTTCGCCAGCCCGTTTCTCGCGCAGCCGGTCAGCGGAGTCTTCACGCTGTCGAGCCGCCTCGAATACGACGCCGCCAGCCACTCGGTCGTGCTGCGCGCGCCGAATGTCGATAACGTCAGCGTGAGCGGCGACGCGCAGGCGTATATGCAGCAGATCAACGCCGCCGCCGCGCTGCTCGCGACGCAGCTGCTGACCAACTATCCGGTCTACACATTCAAGCCCGAGCAACTGCAATTTGCCGGTGTCTCCTACGAACCCGGTACAATCACGGTCCTTACAAACGGCATACGCGTGCAGATCGTCGAAAAATGACCTGCGCGCGGCCGTCAGGGCCGCGCGGCGCTGCATCCGCTGGCTTGGTGCGAAAACGAACATCAATAGCGAAAAAGGTCACGGATGGACTGGATACTCACCTGCAAGGCGCTGATTCTCGGCATAGTCGAGGGCTTGACGGAGTTTTTGCCGGTGTCGAGCACCGGGCACCTGATCGTCGTCGGGCATCTGCTGAAGTTCGATACGCCGCAGGAAAAAACCTTCGACGTCGTCATTCAGCTGGGCGCGATTCTCGCCGTGTGCTGGGAGTACCGGCAGCGCATCGTCAACGTCGTGGCGGGTTTGCCGGCGCGGCCGGACGCGCGCCGGTTCGCAGTCAATGTGATCGTCGCGACGATTCCGGCCATCGTGCTGGGCCTGCTGTTCGAGAAAGCGATCAAGTCGGCGCTGTTCGCGCCGGTGCCGGTTGCCTTGGCGCTGGTGGTCGGCGGCGTGCTGATCCTGTGGGTCGAAGCGCGGCAGCGCAACGGCGGCAGGCCCGCACGGGTTCACTCGGTCGACGACATGAGCACGCTCGATGCGCTGAAGGTCGGCCTCGCGCAGTGTTTCGCGCTGATCCCCGGCATGTCGCGCTCGGGTTCGACGATTATCGGCGGCATGCTGTTCGGGCTCGACCGGCGTGTGGCGACCGAGTTCTCGTTCTTTCTTGCGATTCCGATCATCTTCGGCGCGACGTTCTATGAGTTGTACAAGGACTGGAACGCGCTTTCGACGGATGCGCTGGGCATCTTCACGGTCGGTTTCGTGGCCGCTTTCATTAGCGCGTTTGCCTGTGTGCGCTGGTTGTTGCGTTATGTCGCATCGCACGACTTCACGGCGTTCGCGTGGTACCGGATCGGCTTTGGCTTGCTGATTCTGGTGGTCGGGTATAGCGGCGGGTTGAGCTGGGCGGATTGATGCGACGGTTGTGCGCGCGGCGGGGCGCCGCGTCCTGTCGCGTATTGCCTTGCCGTGTATTCGTGTATCGCCGGTTTGCGCGCGATTGCGAAACGAACCAGGCCGAATTGACAAGGCCGGCATGCAGACGATGCATGCCGGCCTTTTTTGTTGTGCCTTACGCGCCTGTTACTCGCCCGTTACTCGCCGGTTACGCGCCGTTTGAAAATCAGATCCCATACGCCGTGCCCGAGGCGCAAGCCGCGTCGCTCGAACTTGGTCACTGGACGATAGTCCGGACGCGGTGCGTAACCCTGGGCGGTGTTTTCCAGCGCGGGCTCCGCGCTGAGCACTTCGAGAATCTGTTCCGCATAGTTTTGCCAGTCGGTCGCGCAGTGTATATAGGCGCCGGGCTTCAGGCGCGACACGAGGTGCGCGACGAACTTCGGCTGGATCAGCCGGCGCTTGTGATGACGCGCCTTGTGCCACGGATCGGGAAAGAAGATGTGCACGCCGTCGAGGCTGGCGGGCGCGAGCATGTGTTCGAGCACCTCGACCGCGTCGTGCTGGATGATGCGGATATTCGACAGGTTCTGCTCGTCCATCAGCTTGAGCAGCGCGCCGACGCCGGGTTCGTGCACTTCGACGCCGAGGAAGTCGTCGCCTGGGCGGTGCGCGGCGATCTCAGCGGTCGTCGCGCCCATGCCGAAGCCGATCTCGAGAATGCGTGGCGCGCGGCGGCCGAACACCGCATCCCAGTCCGGCTGTTGCGCGGCATACGGCACGACGTAGCGCGGACCGAGTTCGTCCAGCGCGCGCCGTTGACCAGTCGATACGCGGCCCGCGCGCGTGACGAAGCTGCGGATGCGGCGCATATGCAGCGGGTTGACGGTTGCGTCGTCGGCCGGGTTTTGGTCAGCTGCAGCGTCGGCAGGGGCGGCCGATGCGTGCGCTTCGTCGTCGGACGGCGCGGAGGGCTCGCGCGGCGCGGGGGCTTCGTTCGGATCGTGAATCATCGTCGAGGGGCTGCGTGAATAACGTGCACTCTTTCTCTTCGCATGGAGGCCGGCCCGGCTGCACAGGGCGCCCGGTCAACGCGATCAGGGAAAGCGGGGAGATGTAATGCGGTAGCACCGTCCGGCCGCCAAACCTGTGGTGAGGCTGTGAGCCGTCTGGAGCGGGCGATGGGAATCGAACCCACGTCTCTAGCTTGGGAAGCTAGGGTAATAGCCATTATACGACGCCCGCGGAGCCCGCGATTTTACAGGGTTTTTGGGGGATTGGGGAGGGGATGGCTGAATCGACGTTACCGCTGCCGGGTTGCCGGATGCTGCAAGGCACGCAACTGGAGGGCGGCGGCTCGTTTCGGTCATGAGTGCAGGGACAGCTGCGACAGCGCTTCAGAGTTCCACTTGCCGCTTACGAGTGCTCTGTGAAGCATGCCGACCGTCAGCGTCTCCCGTCCAAATGAGTGTGGTTTGTTCGACAGCTTCATCAGCAGGTGATAGAGGATCCCTTCGCCCTCCATCAGGAAGTAGCGATGAAAGTCGTAGTCACCTCTGTCCACGCGGAAAACTTCAAAAAAGCGTTGCATAAACGTGTCGGCATCGTCGCCTTGTTGACCCAGGTCGTGTTCGACCGTCGATTGCGGGCTGATTGGCTTCGTCGGCGCTATACACGCTTCTTTCCTGATGAACGATTCGAGTTCTTCCCAAGCGCGCTTTCTCATCCAAACACCAGTATCCAGATGACGGTTCATAGGCGATCTGACAGCCGTCGCTCGCCAACAGCAGTGCCGCTGCTGCGATTGGGATCGTATCAAACGGCTGGTGCGCGAGTCATGTTGTCTTGTTATCCAATAGGCGTTCAGCGCGACGCTCGCCTCCAACAAGAAGACATCCCCACCCCACCTTCGCTATCCTTGCGATGTCCAGCGGAGAACCGACAATGACACTGCTGCGCAAGCTGCTCCCGCTCGTTCTGCTCGTGTTGCTGCACGCATGCGCGAGCCTGCCGCCGCAGACCGACCGCACCCCCAGCCACAGCTACACACCAGCCGACACCGCCAGCACCCGCCTTGGCCTCGCGTTCGCGCCGCACGAGCGCGAACGCCCCGGCGAGACCGCCTTCCATCTACTACCGGACCCAGTCGACGCGCTGCTCGCACGCATCGTCCTGATGCAGAGCGCCGAGCGCTCGCTCGACCTGCAGTACTACATCTGGCACGACGATCTGACCGGCCGCGCGCTCGCGGCCGCCTTGCTGAAGGCGGCGGACCGCGGCGTGCGGGTCCGCGTGCTGCTCGACGACCTCGGCACCAATGCCGACGATCAGCTGCTGCTTGCGTTGAACTCGCACGCGAATCTGCAGATCCGGCTGTTCAATCCGGTCGCGAGCCGCCGCTTCAAGACGCTCGGCGCGGGCCTCGAATTCGTTCGCGTGAATCGGCGCATGCACAACAAGGCTTTGATCGCCGACAGTCAGGGCGCGATACTCGGCGGCCGCAATATCGGCGACGAGTACTTCGGCGCATCGACCGTCGTCGATTTCGGCGATCTGGACGTGCTGGTGCATGGCGCGGTCGTCAGCGACGTGTCGCACGCCTTCGACGAGTACTGGAATTCGGCCGCGGCCTATCCGATCGATACGCTGCTCGGGCGCCGCGCCGACCCCGCCGCGCTGCCCGGGTATCGCGACAAACTCGACGCGTATCTGGCGTCCCAGCAGAGCTCGCCGTACGCAGTCGCGGCGCTGCAGCGCCTCGCCGAAGTGGTGGACGAGCGCGACACCGAGTTCATCTGGGGCAAGGCGACGCTGCTCTACGACGACCCCGACAAGATCAGCCGCGCACCCGGCGATGTGCAGGGCCATCTGATGTCGCAGTTCAAGGCGCTCAACCTGGACCCCGAGCAGCAGCTGCTGATCGTCTCGCCGTACTTCGTGCCGGGCAAGGCGGGCGTCGCATGGCTGCGCGACATGACGCAGCGCGGCGTGCGCGTGACCATCCTGACCAATTCACTCGCCGCCACCGATGTTGCCGCGGTACACGCGGGCTATCAGCGTTATCGCAAGCAACTGCTCGCCGCAGGCGTTCGGCTCTACGAACTGAAGCCGGCGGCCAGCGAAGGCGAGTCGGTAAAGAAAAGCCTGTTCGGTTCGTCGAAAGCTTCGCTGCACGCGAAGACTTATGTGTTCGACCGCAAGCGCATCTTTATCGGCTCGATGAATCTCGATCCGCGCTCGATCGAACTGAATACGGAAATCGGCGTGATGTGCGAAAGCGGCGAGGCCGCGGCGACCGTCGCCGACGGCGTAGAGCATCAACTCGATCAGGCCGCGTGGCGCGTCGAGTTGCGCACCGATGCAAATGGCGCGAGCCGGCTGGTGTGGATCGCAACCGACGCGAACGGCAACGCGACCGAGTTCGACACCGAGCCCGGCACGTCCGCGTGGCGACGGGCCGGGATCTGGTTTCTCGGGCTGCTGCCGATCGAATCGCAGCTATAGGAAAGACGTGTGCGGGCTTAGATGCCGAACAGCGTCAGCGAGACGGCGGCGCGCGTCACGACCATCAGCAGCACCTGCACGATCACGAACAACAGGATCGGCGACAGGTCGATGCCGCCGAGGCGCGGCATGATGCGCCGCAGCGGATCGAGGAACGGCGCGGTCAGCTCATAGAGAATCGGCATGGCCGGCGAGCGTGGATTCAGCCACGATAGCAGCGCCATCAGGATGGTCAGCCAGATCAGCAGATTGAGCGCCCATTTGACGACCGTCAGCAGTGCGACGATCAGCAGCGACGGCATCAGGCCGAGCGGATCGACGCCGACGATCACCACCATCAGCACCACGTAGACGAGCGCCGTGATCAATGTGGCCACGAGACTGGCCGGATCGACGCGGCGGCCGTTCGGCAGAATCTTGCGCAGCGGCAGCACCAGCCAGTTGGTGACCTGCATGACCGCGCTCGAGACCGGGTTGTAAGGCTGCATGCGGATGAATTGCAGCCATGCGCGCAGCAGCAGCGCGGCGCCGAACAGCGTGAAAACCGTGTTGAGCAGAAAACGGGCGATATCGCCGAACATCTCGTGTCCTTTCCTTCAGATAACGTCCGGCACAGTGCGGACTCAAGACCGCTGATGGCGGCCAGTATGCGATTGCGTCACTTGGCGGCTGCGCGCTGCGTCCGCGGCACGCACAACGCCACCTGAAACTGAGATACAACCGGGTTCGAATCGAGCCATCCACAGCGGCCCGCATCAAACGCGAGCAACCGCGCGACAAGCGCTAGTCAGACGGGGACCTTGATCTCGCTGATCATGATCTGCGCCTGACCGTCGTAGTAGTTCGGCACGTCGCCCAGCAACTGACCGGCGACCGGGTTGAAGACCTGATAGAAGTCTTCCACCGTGTCGAACAGAAAATAGCCGATTGCGAAATACGGCGGCGTCGAATCCGGTGCGCCGCCGTTGATGCCCACTTCCACCGACCAGCCCCTGAGCAGCGCACCGAACAGCTTCGCTGCAAGCGGCATATGTGTGCCGCAGTAATAGTCCACATCGAAGCGGCCATTTTCCCGATATGGGTAGAAGACGTTGACCTTGATCATTGTGCGTTCTCGTCGGTTGGTCTCGAAGCGGGGCGGCTTGGCGGATTCTAGTGCGCGCCGGACGTCACATTATCATGGCTTACTTACAGCCTGCACCCGCGCGTACGCGTTTTAGCCAATCGGCCGATGTATTTTCGCTGCAACCCGCGGTGGGACGAATGCAGCCGGCGTCGAGCCGACAGAGATGCCGGTTGCGGATCGCCGCCGACGCCGGCCCGACAGTTGCTTTTGCGCCACGCGGCCGTCTCCGCGGCCGTTTCCCCGGCTCCGCCTGATGCCGTACGGTACGGCGGCCGATCGTTGCGAAGTCAGCCAATCACGCACGCCGCCCGATGCATCGGGCATTCCGACCGGCCTGTGCCAGATTTGGGGCAAACGGGTAAAGTGGTCGGAACCGCGATCGACGATGCGACTGTATCCGCGGCTGGTGTGTTCGCTGTCGTACCGATGACAGTCGCCCCGCCCGGTTAAAAAGACGCTGAGTGCCGCGCCGAGGGTCCGCAACCGGACCGCCGGCCCTGGCCGGACATGTGGCAGGTCCGCTGCAAGGCCGGGTGCGGCGTCGAGAGCCGGACGAGGATTCCGCTCCAACAGGATAAGCGACGTCAAGCTGCCCCATCTGCCGCCGAATCTGGCTTCTATCGGCAGCGCCGGCGAACCGCCGGGAGGCTTGGCGTCAGGCGCGTTTGCAGGCCGGCCGGCGTTACATCTGTCAGGCCGGGGCAAGACTGAGGCGCGAAAACTGCTTGGATCTGCGCAACAGCAGATTCAACCGTTCCCGTAGGCTTTTTTCTGGTTCGCAGTCGGATTCCGGAGGTCGCGATGAGCATCTTTTCTTACCGAAAGCACTTGCGTTTCTTGACCCGTTCCCAACGGCGCCGCTGGTGGGATCAAAAGAAGCGGCTCACGCCGCGAGTCAAGATCAGCGGCGCGTATGTGCCGCCGAACGTCACGCGCGAGTTCACCTACGTGAAGGTCGGGTGAGGTTCGTCGGCAAGCTCGCTGCTTCGCATGCAATGCCCGGCTCCGCGCCGGGCATTTTGCTTTTTTGGCGCCTGCCGGTGCGCTCGCAGGCCGAGCGCTGCAGCTAATTTGTAATCAAAGTTTACCGTGCCGCACATCGCCGCGTCACGCGCGGCCGGTAAGGGCTTCCGGGTCATTGGGGCAGTAACGTAACGCCTTGATTTTCAGCGGCCCGCGCACATCTCCTGGCTATGAATGGCGTGCTACATGAAACGGGACGCGCAGCGCAATTGCAATTTGCAACAAATGCAAACGACAGCGCGCATCCTTTTTCGTTAGATTGAGTTGTAGCAAGGATGTGGTTATGCGACACGGTACTTACGCTCGTGCCGCCAGGAGAAAACAAATGAAGAAGATTGTCCCGCTTATCGCCGCTGCCGCACTTGGAATTGGTTTGAGTACTGCCGCGCAGGCGCACGTGTCGGTGGGTATCGGCATTGGCGTACCGGTTGCGCCGGCATATCCGGTCTATGCCGCGCCGGCGTACTATCCGCCGCCGCCGGTGGTCTATGCGCCGCCGCCGGTTGTGTACGGTCCGCCGGTGGTGGGTTACGGCTACTATGGCCGGCCGTATTATGGGCGCGGCTACTACCACGGTTACGGTGGCTACTATCGCCACGGTTACTACCGCCGCTAACGGGACGTTGTTCGAACCATGAGCCGGCTGCGGCCGGCTCCGTGAAGGTGCGCATACGGCGCGACGCTGGCTAGACATGCCGCGTTGCGCCGTTTTATTTGCGCGCGGCATTGCCGGTGGCGGCGCGGGCACGCGCATTTCGAAGCGGGGAAATGCGAAAATGCGAGGTTTCCACCGCCATGGAGTTTCCCGCCGATGTCACCGCTGCCCGCTCCTACCTATGACGATGTCGTCGATGCCGCAGGCCGGCTAGAAGGCATTGCCCATCGCACCCCGGTTCTCACGTCGACGACGGCCAACGAACGCACCGGCGCGTCGATCTTCTTCAAGTGCGAAAACTTCCAGCGCATGGGCGCGTTCAAGTTTCGCGGCGCATATAACTCGATTGCTCACTTCGACGACGCGCAACGCAAAGCGGGCGTGCTGACCTACTCGTCGGGCAACCACGCGCAGGCGATCGCGTTGTCGGCGCGGCTGGCGGGTATCCGCGCGACGATCATCATGCCGCACGACGCACCCGCGGCCAAAGTGGCGGCCACCAAGGGCTACGGCGGCGAGGTGATCACCTACGACCGCTATAAGGAAAACCGCGAGGAAATCGGTCAGCGGCTGGCGCGCGAGCGCGGCATGACGTTGATTCCGCCGTACGACCATCCGCATGTGATCGCGGGACAGGGCACGGCGGTGAAGGAACTGATCGAAGAAACCGGCCCGCTCGATCTGCTGTTCGTGTGCCTCGGCGGCGGCGGGCTGATCGGCGGTAGCGCGCTGTCGGCGGCCGCGTTGAGCCCGCAGTGCCGCGTGATCGGCGTCGAGCCGGAAGCAGGCAACGACGCGCAGCTGTCGCTCGCGCGCGGCGAGATCGTCACGATCGACGTGCCGCATACGATTGCCGACGGTGCGGCGCCGACGCACGTGGGTGCCTACAACTTCCCGTTGATCCAGAAGCTCGTGTCGCAGATCGTGACCGTCACGGACGCGCAGTTGATCGGCACGATGCGTTTCTTCGCGGAGCGGATGAAGATGGTGGTCGAGCCGACCGGTTGCCTGGGTGCTGCAGCGGTGCTGAACGGCGCCGTACCGGTGGCCGGCAAGCGCGTCGGCGTGGTATTGAGCGGCGGCAATGTGGATCTGGCGCGGTTTGCCGAATTTCTGAGCCGGTAATAGAGCTCGTAGCGTCGCGGGTGTGCGCGCAGTTGTTGTTACTCGCGACTGTAAGCGCGCCCACGGCGACGCGCTGTCAGCTCGCGACGCGCGCCGCCGGCACGATCAGCTCGTGATATCCGTTCACGATCACGCTATACGAGAAATACGCAAACAGCAGCGCGGACAGCACATGGCATGCGCGCAGCAAGCTGGTACCGGCGCGCTTGCGTCCATGGCTGGCCAATCCGCAAATGAACAGCGTCCATACGAGGCCGCCGGCAAAGAAGCCGCCGAGAAATACCGGTGCAGTCGTGACACCGGTGGCGCCGGCTTTCGCAATCAATGCGCCGCCGACCGCGGCAAACCACAAAATCGCACTGGGCGACGACACGGCGAGCAGCACGCCGCGCGCAAAGCCGCGCCACGCAGACCCGTGCGGTGCGGTCGGATCCGCCTGCCCTTCGACGGGCGGCGCCGATGCCGGATTGAGCGCCTCGCGCGCCATCTTCCAGGTCAGGAACAGCAGGATCGCCGCTCCGCCAATCCATACTACCCAGCGCACCGCGGTGAATTGCAGCAGTGCTGCCATACCGGCCAGCGCGAGCGCCGCGTAGAACAGGTCGCCGAAACACGACCCGAGACCTAGCCAGAAGCCGGGCCTGAAGCCGTGCGACAACGTCAGCGAAATGATCGCGACGTTGACCAGACCGATATCGAGACATAACGACAGCGACAGAAAAAATCCGTCGGACAGCAACGACAGCGCATGCATCCGCGCAACTTCCCTGAGTTCTTATAGTTGAAAACGCCGCGACTGCCGCAGCCTACAGACCAAGCTCATTCCACAACTGGTCGACCCGCTGTTTGACAGCGGTGTCCATCACGATCGGGCGTCCCCATTCGCGGTCGGTTTCGCCGGGCCATTTATTGGTCGCGTCGAGGCCCATCTTCGAACCGAGGCCGGCCACCGGTGAAGCGAAATCGAGATAGTCGATCGGCGTCTGCTCGACCAGCACCGTGTCGCGCGCCGGATCGATCCGCGTGGTGATCGCCCAGATCACTTCTTTCCAGTCGCGAATGTTCACGTCTTCGTCGACCACGACGATGAACTTCGTATACATGAACTGCCGCAGAAAGCTCCACACGCCGAACATCACCCGTTTGGCGTGCCCCGGATAGCTCTTCCTGATCTGCACGATCGCCATCCGGTAGCTGCAGCCTTCCGGCGGCAGATAGAAGTCGGTGATTTCGCTGAACTGCTTCTGCAGCAGCGGCACGAACACCTCGTTCAGCGCGACGCCGAGCACCGCGGGCTCGTCGGGCGGTTTGCCGGTATAGGTGGAGTGATAGATCGCGTCGCGGCGCATCGTGATGCGCTCGATCGTGAAGACCGGAAACCACTCCTGTTCGTTGTAGTAGCCGGTGTGATCGCCATATGGTCCTTCGAGCGCGTGTTCGTATGCACTCGCGGGACCTTTGACCGGCTGCGGCGGCGCGCCGGCCGGCGCGGCAGACGGCTCGCCCTGTTGCGGATAGATAAAGCCTTCGAGCACGATTTCGGCGCGCGCCGGCACCTGCAGCGTATCGACGCCCGGCGTCACGCAGCGCGCCAGCTCGGTGCGGCTGCCGCGCAGCAGACCAGCGAACTGGTACTCCGATAGCGTATCGGGCACCGGCGTCACGGCGCCCAGCGTGGTGGCCGGATCCGCGCCGAGCACGACGGCCACCGGATAGGGTTGGCCCGGGTTCCGCAACGCGAACTCGCGAAAATCGAGCGCGCCGCCGCGATGCGCGAGCCAGCGCATGATCACCTTGTTGCGGCCGATCACCTGCTGACGGTAGATGCCGAGGTTCTGCCGGGTCTTGTTCGGGCCGCGCGTGACCGTCAGGCCCCACGTGATCAGCGGGCCGGCGTCGCCGGGCCAGCAGGTCTGGATCGGCAGCTTCGCGAGATCGACGTCCGCGCCTTCCCATACGACTTCCTGGCAAGGCGGCCCGCTGACCGTCTTCGGCGCCATGTCCCACACCGCCTTGGCGAGCGACAGCAGCTTGCCGGCGTCCTTCAGCCCCTTGGGCGGCTCGGGTTCCTTCAGCGCGGAAAGCAGCCGGCCGACGTCGCGTAGCGACTCCAGCGCGGCCTGCTCGCTTTGCGCGCCGCTCTGTGCGGCCGCATCGATGCCCATGCCGAGCGCGACCCGGCGAGGCGTGCCGAACAGGTTGCCGAGCACCGCAAACGCATGCTGCTGCTTCGACTCGAACAGCAACGCCGGTCCGCCTGCCTGCAGCACGCGGTCGCACAGTTCGGTCATTTCCAGCACAGGGGACACGTGTTGCGGAATGCGGCGCAATTCGCCGAGGGTTTCGAGACGGCTGGCAAAGTCGCGCAGATCTTTATATTTCATCGGATCCGGTGGGGCGGTCGCACGGCCGCCTGGAACGTATGCGTGATGATTGGCCCGGTGCCGGACGCAGATGCCGGCAGCGGGATTGAAAAAGCGCGGGAACATCGCGCGCTGACAATTGTCGATTTTACATGCGTTGCCTGGCGTACGCTCTGACACACAATTTGCAAATGGGCGGAAACGCGCATGCCACGCGGTTCTTGACCGACTGAACACCGTTCATCATTACAAATGGTTATAGATTTGGATATTTATAGTGTTGACGATTCATAAAACCGTATTCTAGAATCCGGTCCATTGGTTGCAGGGATTGATAGTTTTTACCACCGTCCCCCGGTCCTTAGACGCAACGCGTCACTTTTGCCGCCTCCTGCACGGCACCGACGGTTTCATGTGGTCCTTGCCAGCGCAATTCGACGCTGGTTTTTCGTGTGAGAGCCGCCGTGAGCATGCTTTACAGCATGCCGACGGACCATTTTCGGGTTTCGGCTCTCCAGACGGTATTTTTTGCCGTTTTCCCGGTGTCGCTGCCGCCTTAACCAGAGCGCGCGACGCCTTGATTCTGTGAACACGCAAGCGAAGCCGGCAGTTTCGGCGGGGTTCACCGGGTCATGCAACATGGGAGATCTGAATGAACGCCTGGTTATCGTGGCGTCCCGATGAACGAGCCGTACAGGCTGTACGTGCCGTACTGCGTCGCGGGACCCGTGTGAGTCACCACCTGTTCAGCGTGGTCGGCGGCGGCGCAGTGCTGCTGGCCCTCGCGCTGTGGCTGATGCCGACGTGGCGCGGCACGCTCGCTGCGAAGCTGATGCCGATGCTGTCGGCCGCCGTGCAGGCTGGCCCGGCTCGGCTGCTGCAGGGCAACCCGCTGCCGTCCTTCGCGCCGCCCGGCGTGACGAACGGTGCACCGAGTGGCACGCCGAACGGTGCCGCGGACGACTCGCTGTCGAGCAACACCGGCAGCACCGACGCGCCCGCACCGGCGGTCACACTGGCCGGCCTGAACACCTTCGGCAGTCTTTTCGATGGGAACAGCCGCGCCAATAGCAGCACGGCGAATCCCGCCGGCGCAGGTTCGTCGGCGCTGAACGGCCTCGACCCGCGCACGCTGCCGAGCATCGGGCCGCTGGCCCGGATGATTCCGTCGCAGCGCGTGGCGGCCGATGCACGCGACGACCGCGCGCTGGCCTCGTCGCGCGAACAGGATCTTGTCGCGAACTTCCTCGCGCGCCGCTATCGTGTCGCGCAGGAGCCGGTCAGCGAACTGGTGAAGGCCGCGTTCGACACCGGTCGCGAAGTCGGTCTCGATCCGATGCTGCTGCTCGCCGTAATGGCGATCGAGTCGGGCTTCAACCCGTATGCCGAAAGCGGCGTGGGGGCGAAAGGCCTGATGCAGGTGATGTCGACGGTGCACTCGGACAAATTCCGCTACTTCGGCGGGCAAAGCGCTGCGCTCGAGCCGCTGGCGAACATCAAGGTCGGCGCGCTGGTGCTGAAAGACTGCATCGCGCGTGGCGGTTCGCTGCCTGACGGCTTGCGCCTGTACGTCGGCTCGACGTCGCAGGACGACGGCGGCTACGGCGCAAAGGTGATGGCGGAGCGCTCGCGTCTGCGCGACGTGGCCCGCGGCCGCAAGGTGCCGATCAACGCACCGCAGGCACCGACGACCGTGACGGCGTCCACTTCGGCGCAGCAAGCGGCGGCGAACAACGGCGGTAACGGCAAGCGCGTGCAGGTCACGCTCGATGGCGGCCATCCGCTGGCGGCAGCGAAACCGTCCGCGTCGTCGACGCCGGCGCAGGACGATGCGAGCGCCGTGCCGGTCAAGCATGTCGCGACGCCGGAGCTGGGCGCGTGACGATGCTTGCGGCGTAGCGCAAGCCTCAGAAACAGCAGAATCAGGATTCGAACGGGGCAGGCGCTTTCTGGCGATAGCACCGTTTCGATCCGCGAATGGAACCCCTGCCGGTCGGCGACCGCCAGGGGTTTTTTCATGTCCGTTGCCAGCGGCGCCGCTCAGACCTGCGCGAGCGGCAAGGTCGCCAGTCGCTCCAGTACGACTTCCTTCATACGCGGCGGCGCCGGCAGTTCGTCGAGCAGCCCCGGCCATGCAGTCCGTGCGGCCAACACCGCGGACTTTGCCGCCGCCGTCGCAATCCGCTCGGCAATGCCACTCGCGCGCGCCATCTGTTTATAGTCGTCGAGCGTCTGCGCGCGCTGCATCCGGTCGATCGCGACGTTGGTTCCGTACGACGCGAAGCCCGGCAGCGCCGCCACACAGACGATGTCGTAGGCGGGCGTGAGCTGCGGGAAATTCCGGCCGGCGTACAGTACCGAAAAATTTTTCAGGTGCGCGTCGCTATTGCCGAGCAACGTATTGACCGCCTGCCGCACGAAGAACTGACGCACGTCCTGGACACCGCGCGGGCTGAGCCGATCGAGCAGCATCAGCAGCGTCTGGAAGTGTCCGATACTGCCGTACTTCGCACGCGGCATGCGGCCGAGCAGCTGGCAGGCATCCTCGGCGTGCACTCGCACGTTGTCGACGCGATCGTATCGGTCTACGGCCAGGAACGACATCGCGCTTCCCGCCACTTCATCGATGCCGGGTATCTCGAGTGCTCCGACAGGCATTGGCTCGCATTGCGCCACGTCGACGCCGGCGGCCTTTGCCAGCTGCATCGCCACGTACTCGTTGAAGATTTGCGAATCGTCGTTGCGGACCGGCAGTTTGGCGATCACGTCCGACAGCTTGCCGTGGCCCGGCATCGTGTAGCGTTTGCCGCGCTGCATCGTCGACAAGGCCAGCTTGTTCTGCACCCCCGATACCGATGCGGCGCCCTCGGTCGCGCCCTCGATGACCGACACTTCGAAGTGATCCGCGCCGCCGGTAGCGCCGAAGGTCCGCGCATACTCGGGAATGTCGTGCGGATCGGCGGGCGGTACGATCACGACCGCACCGGGCAGGTCGGCGCCGGCGGCGGCCAGCACGCCGAAGTCGTCGCGGTCCTCCGGGTTGTGGCGGGTATTCTCGAGCCGCTTGCGCAGTTCGCTTTCAGGCAGCAGCCCGGCAAAAAACGGCGGCAACTCTCCGCCGGCGTTGTACAGCGCCGGATGGAAGCGATTGGCGAAAATCTCGGCGGCCACTGCGGGCGCGCCCGGTATCGACAGCGACAGGCTGAGGGTAGGCTGACCCGACGCCGCCTTGAAGCGCTCCGACGGCACGAAGCGGCAATTGCCCTCGAGCTCGCACAGATACCCGCAGAGGTCGTCGTACAGACGCACTTCGAGATAGCGCGGATGCAGGCTGTCCGTCATGGGTTCTTCTTGAGAAACAGTTCGGCGGCGCTGCTCGCCGCGCGGTCGGGTCCGCTATCGTGTCCCTCGAGAATCTGCTGGACGGCCGCAAGGTGTTCCTTCGGCACCAGCACCCATTGCGCGTCGAGTGCGCTCGCGAGGGCTTCGAGCGTGGAGCCGCGGGTGTCGTGCTTGCCGGATAGCGTCGTGACGAGATTCGGCCGTGCGATGCCGACTAGCTGGGCTAACCCGGCGGCCGTGGCGCCGCGTTGCTCGAGGAGCCGCTTCAGCTGTATCAGGAATGACATTTCATACAAATCGCCGCAAATGTTCGATACATCATACACCCCCTACCGTTGCATCGGGGAGAGCGGCCGATCCGTATAATTTATTATTAAAAACGGC
>DATLOW010000243.1:0-8644 GCA_035536055.1 Paraburkholderia sp.
TTTCCGATACCCGCGTTGTGCGCAGGGTTGGCGCGTGTGGTTCGCGTGCGCGTGCATCGATGCGTGTGCGCATGCCCGCGCCTCGAACGTACGCTTTGCGCGCCGGTCGTAACGAATGCCTTTAACCTGATAACGGTCAATCTCTGCACCGTCCGCATCGGTAGATACGCGATACCTTGTACGCACGATGCGCGATCGATACACATCGCGAGGCATCGCACGAAGCATGCACGCTGCGCGCCATCGCGGCTTCACAGCAACTCGACTTCGACCTCGCCGAGGCCGTCGAGATGACCGCGCACGATGCCCGGCTGGCCGATCCTGTGTGCGCCGACGTACGAGCCGGTCGTGATGGTCCAGTCCGGCTCGATCGTGATGCCCATCGCCGCGCAATGGTTGACGAACCACACCAGCAGTTCACGCGGATCGCCGGCTGGATTGCCGGGTGCTTCGGACACCAGTGACACGCCGTTGAAGCTCAGTTCCAGCTCCGGCGACACGAAGTCGAAATGACGTGCGAGGCTCGCATACGGCACCGGATGACCGACCACCAGCGCGCCGTTGTTCTGCGCATCGGCGAGTTGCGCGAGCGGCGCGACGTTCGGCCATTCGGCAAAGCGGCTGTCGACGATTTCGAGGGTCGGCAGCGCGGCGCCGACCAGCGCAAGCACTTCATCGCGCGCGTAGGTTTGCGCGCGCGGCGCGACTGGTTCGGCGAAGCGGAACGCGATTTCGAGTTCGACCAGCACGCGGAAAAAAGCCTGACGCTCGACACGCGCCGGCGATGCATAGGTGAGCGCTGCGGGAATCGGCGCCCCCGACGCCTCGCCGCCTGGCGACTTGGCACCGATTTTCCACGCACCGGTGCTGCCGCCCAGCCCGGCAATCACCGCCTGCTGGATCGCGTAGGCCGTCGCGGCATCGGGCGGCAGACTTTCCGCCGGCAGCGCTTCGATGGTGCGATGCTGGCGACGGGCGGCGATCAGGCGTTGCGTCAGATCAGGTTGCGTCATGTCGTTCCTTTCTGGCTGCGTGTAACCGGAATGCGAAGACAACGTGCGCTCGAGCGGAGCGCCGCGGGCCACACGCATGAAAAACGCCAGCTTTCAGTCCGTTTATAGGCGGTTTTCATGCGCGTTCGGAAACCCCGCCGCGCAGGCGGCCGCCGATGCCGCAGTGGACATAAGCAAAAAAGGGGGCAGCCGCGCTTGAGAATGTACCGGAACAAAGTGGCGCCGGGTCGATTCCTGTACAGAGAATGCCAATAGGATGGCTGAGCGGCTCGCGCAGGCGCGCGCAGGCGCACGGGCCGGCGCGCAGGCGGCGGCTGCGGCGGCGCGGTTGGGCGACGTGAACTGAAGCGAAAAACTGCGATCACGTGCCCATTAAGTACCCGAAACGTGCCAGTCACGTGCGTGACGCGACGCGCGCCGCCCGTCGATTGGCGTGCGTTCGATGCGCATCGGCGTGTAACTATTTCCGTCATGCCGATGCGCGTTGCACGGTCCATCAATACCGTTGTGCCGGCAACTGTGTCAGAAGGTTTCCCAGTCGAGATCGGCCGCTGCCGCGGCAGTCGTCGCAGCCGGCTTCGGCGGGCTTGCCTTGGCCGATGCAGCCACCGCGATCGGCTTGTGCGCCGCTTTTACCTTCGGCGCACGGGTAGCCGTGGCCCGCACGGCGCCGGCGCCGCTGCCCGCGGTCACGCTGGGCGCGCGCAGCGCAGTGAGCGAGCCGAGGCCTGCCGGCGTGCCGGCCCCCTGTGCGTCCTCGACGTCGAACACCGACACCGCCTTACGCAGCTTCTGCGCCTGGTCTTCGAGCGACTGCGCGGCAGCCGCGGCTTGTTCGACGAGCGCTGCGTTCTGCTGGGTCGCCTCATCCATCTGCGTCACGGCGCGTGCTACCTGGTCGATACCGCCGCTCTGCTCGGACGATGCCGCGGCAATCTCGCCCATGATGTCGGTCACACGCTGCACCGCACTGATGATTTCAGTCATCGTGCGGCCCGCTTCGTCGACCAGCGCCGAGCCGGACTGCACGCGCTCCACCGAGGTGTCGATCAGTTCCTTGATTTCCTTGGCGGCCGCCGACGAACGTTGCGCGAGGCTGCGCACTTCGCCGGCCACCACCGCGAAGCCGCGCCCTTCCTCGCCGGCGCGCGCGGCCTCGACCGCCGCATTCAACGCAAGGATATTGGTCTGGAACGCGATGCCTTCGATGATCGCGATGATGTCGGCAATCTTCGCCGAGCTCTGATTGATTTCGCCCATCGTGCCGACCACCTGGCCCACCACCGCGCTGCCCTTGTTGGCGATTTCCGAAGCATTGGCTGCCAGCTGGCTCGCCTGGCGCGCGTTCTCGGCATTCTGCTTTACCGTGCCGGTCAGCTGTTCCATGCTCGCTGCCGTCTGTTGCAACGCGGAAGCCTGCTCTTCAGTGCGCGACGACAGGTCGATATTGCCGGCGGCGATTTCGCGCGTGGCGGTCGCGATCGAATCGCTGCCGGTGCGCACCGAGCGCACCGTGTCGGTGAGGCTGCGCTGCATTCTGGCGATGCCTTCCATCAGTTGCCCCATTTCGTCGCGCGAACGGGCCACCACCGGACGGCGCAAATCGCCGGCGGCGATCGCGTCGAAATGGTCGAGCGCATCGGCAAGCGGCCGCGCGATCGCGCGGCGCAGCGTCAGATACGACAGCAACGCGGCGGCAAGGCCGGCGACGATCGCCACCACGCATACGATGCGGAACGTCGCGAAAGTGCCTTGCGACGCGTCGTAGTCCGCGCGCGCCGAGTCGAACTGGAACTTGCGCAGCTCGCTCGCTGCGTTGGCCATCTCGTTGTACACGACCTGCAAACGCTTGGCGCCGTCGGCGAGCTTCGCCTGCTCATTGCCGTTGACGATCGCGATGAACTGGTCCATCACCTGGTACAGCGCGTCGCGCTTGCCGGCGACCTGTTGGGCGATGCGGTCTTCGTCCGCCTCACGGGGCAGCCCCAGATAGCGTTTCCAGCCGTCCTCGGCTTCCTTGCGCATGCCGCGCGCGCGCTCGAGCGTGGCCGGCACTTCCGGGGTGCCGAGCAGGAACGCGGCGCGGTCCAGCGCGAGGCGTTCGCGCGCGGCGAACATTTCCATCTTGTCGATCGCTACCGCGGCCGGCATTTCTTCGTTGAAGGTGTTGTGCGCCGCCTCGTTCGCGCGATTCATGCCGAATAGTCCAAGAACCCCGATGGCCGCCAGCAATGCCGCCAGAAAAGCCATCGCGACGCCGATGCGCGCGTTGATCGTAAAGCCTTTGCTCATTTTTCCCTGTGCCTGTCGAGAGTGGTCGCTGCGGATGCAGTCCGGTGCTTGTGTGACGGAAACGGCGCCTGGTTTTTATTGCGACGCTCTGAGCGCGTTTACGACAGGAGTTGAGGATTCTTGAAAATTCTATATGGTATGAGGATAGTGGTCTGACCAGCGGTAATAACTACAACGTTAGTTCACCGATTCGTCACAACTACAATTTCTTGCCAAGGCAGGAGGCGCCTGCGCGGGAGGCGCGAGCGTGAGCTACGGCGGCGTGGCGGTGGGCGGTGGGCGGTGGGCGCCAGGCGCCAGGCGCCGGGCCGTGAGCGCTTGCGGCTCTAAACGCCGACGGCCGGCACTTATAGGCCGGCCGTCATTCCTGCGTCGACTAGAACCGATGCCGACCGCTACGACGACGACGCTTCCAGCTCCGCTCGAGTCGGAATCGACGGTTGCGCGCCCGCGCGCGTCACCGACAGCGCCGCAGCGCGCTGGCCGAAGCGGATCGCGTCGGCCACCGCAGCGCCCTGCGCGAGCTGCGCGGCGAAGCCGCCGATGAACGTGTCGCCGGCCGCGGTGGTATCGACCGGCGTCACGCGCGGCGCCGGGAAATGCTGCGGCGCTGCGTCGCCGAGCGCAGCCAGCACGCCTTGCGCACCGAGCGTGATCAGCACGTTGTGCGCGCCTGCCGCGCGCAAGGCCGCCGCCGCCGCGGCAGCCTCGTCCGGCGTGCCGACTGGCAGGCCGGTCAAGGTTGCCGCTTCGAGTTCGTTCGGAATCAGATAGTCGACCAGCGGCGGCCAGCCGGCCGGCAGCGGCCCGGTAGCGGGCGCCGGGTTCAGCACCACCGTCTTGCCGAGCCGATGCGCGCTGGCGAGCGCCGCGTGCACCGCGTCCGGCGGGGTTTCCAGCTGGCACACGATCACCTGCGCAGCGGCCAGCACCGCTTCGTGGCGCGCGATGGTGTCCGGCGTCACCTCGCCGTTGCTGCCGGCAATGATCACGATCGCATTCTGCGAACCGTCGTCGACGATGATCAGCGCGACGCCGGTCGGCGCCGACGCGCTGGTTTCGAGCGCCGCGCAGTCGATCTGCTCCGCTTGCAGTCCGGCGCGCAGCTGCGCGCCGTTCGCGTCCGCGCCGACCCGGCCGAGCATCGCCACCTGCGCGCCGAGGCGCGCGGCCGCGACCGCCTGATTGCCGCCCTTGCCGCCCGGCACCTGCGCGAAGGTATGGCCGGCGAGCGTCTCGCCGGGTAGCGGCAGACGCGCCGCGCGCGCGACGAGGTCCATATTCAGGCTGCCGACGACGGCTACCCGCCCGTGCGCTTGAGTCGATGCCACGCTGTTGTCTCCTTATTGGGCAATCGCGCGGTCGACGTCGGCCGCGCACTGCAGATTGAGGTGTAGCGGCGTTCGCGCTTGCTTCAGATTTGCCGCACGGATTTGCCGCACGCCGCTCAGGCCGCGACGCCCTTGCGCCGCGCGCCCACCCACGCCGCTGTCGATTCGCGCAGCACCAGGCGCGGCGCGATCACGCGCCGCCGGCCCGGCGCGGCCGTCGCGCTGCCGCCGGTCACGCGGTCGATCAGCGTTTGCGCGGCCATGTCGCCGAGCGCACGCACCGATTGTCCAACCGTCGACAGCGCCGGATAGGTGAAGCGCCCAAGCTCGATATCGTCGAAACCGATGATCGAGCAGTCGCGCGGCACCTGCATGCCGCGTTCGGCTGCCGCGCGCAGCGCGCCGATGCCCATCATGTCGTTGCACGCAAAAATCGCCGACGGCTGCATCGTATCGAACAGCTTGCTCGCCGCCCAATGCCCGCCCATGCCGGAGAAATCGCTTTCGACGATCGCATCCGGCGGGATATCGATACCGCGTTCGGACATCGCGCGAATAAAGCCGTGCACGCGCATTGCACTGACCGCGGTCTCGATCGGTCCGGTGATACAGCCGATCTTCGCGTGGCCGAGCTGCAGCAGATGGCGCGTCGCCAGGTAGGCACCCTTTTCGTGGTCGATCTGCACGAGGTCCGCCTTGACGCCCTCGATGTTGCGGTCGACGATCACCAGCGGCTCGCGCGAATCGGCCAGCGTTTTGGCCAGCACCGCGTCGTCGCCGGCCGACGCGACGATCAGCCCATCGATGCGCTTTTCCTGCAGCACGCGCAGATAGTTGCGCTGCTTGGCCGGGTCGTCGTCCGAGTTGCAGAAGAACACGCAGTAACCATTGCGCGCGCAACCATCCTCGATGCCGCGCGCGAGTTCCGCGAAATACGGGTTGGTGCTGTTCGGCACCACGAGGCCGATCGTGGCCGTCGAGCGCGCCTTCAGCGAGCGCGCCACCGCGGACGGCACGTAGTTCAGCTGGCGGATCGCGCGCTCGACCTTCGCCCGCACGTCTGCCGAAACGGGCCGCGAGTTGTTGACGACGTGCGATACCGTCGTGAACGAGACGCCCGCCGCCGCCGCTACATCCTTGATCGTCGCCATTTCCTGTTGCTCCCTGCCTGTGTGTACCGCCGCTTTTTACTGCTGCTTTACCGCCGCCTTTACCTGACCTTCTGACTTTCCGGCCTGCCGGCCGTTACCGCCGCTACCGGCCGTTACCGCCGCTACCGGCCGTTCGCGCCGCCGCTCACGCGCGCTTGCGCCTGCTCCGGTACGTATCCAGCACCACCGCCACCACAATCACCGCGCCCGTAATGATGCGCTTGGTTGGCTCATTTGCGCCGATTTGCGCGAGGCCCGCCGCCAGCACCGAGATGATCAACACGCCAAAAAACGTGCTGATCACCGAACCGCGCCCGCCCATCAGGCTGGTGCCGCCGATCACCACGGCCGCGATCACCTGCAGCTCGACGCCGGCGCCCGCGTTCGGGTCGGCCGCTTCGAGCCGCGAAATCTGAAACAGCGCCGCGAGCCCCGACAGCGCGCCCATCAACGCAAACACGATTACCTTGTACGGCTTCGGGTTCACGCCCGCGAGGCGCACGGCCTCCTCGTTGGTGCCGATCCCGACCAGATAGCGGCCGAACACGGTGCGCGTCAGCACCAGCTGAGCAACGATCATCACCGCCACCGCGATCAGGAACGCCGGCGAAATGCCGAGCGCGATCGGGTTCGACAGGAAGTCGAAGGCATCGCCGATATACGCGGTGCGCGAGTTGGTCATCTGATACGCGAAGCCGCGCGCCGCCTCCAGCACGCCGAGCGACACGATAAACGACGGAATGCGCCAGCCGACCGTCACCGCACCGGTCACCGTGCCGGTCAGCGCGGCCGCCACGAGGCCGAGCGCCGCGGCCGGCAACGGGCCCCAGTGCCACTTCAGCGCAGCCACGCTGACCACCGACGCACCCAGCGCCAGCACCGAGCCGACCGACAGATCGATACCCGCGATGATCAGCACGAAGGTCATGCCGACCGCCATCACGACCAGATCCGGGATCTGGTTCGCAATCGTGCTGAACGTGTCGTACGTCAGGAAATGCGAACTCAGCACCGAAAACAGCGCGATCATCGCCAGCAGCGCGCCGGCGAGACCAAGGTAATTCGAAATACCCAGCCGGGTACCGGCCGGTTTGCCGCTCGCCAGCGGCGCCGACGGGTCGCCCGCCGCGGCCGGCTGCGCGTCGCCCGACGAGGACGCGGCGGACGGCTGGTTGATCTGGCGTTCGTTCATTGCAGCCCTCCTGCCGCTTGCGCACCCGCCGTTGCCGCCGGCTTGTGCAGCATCGCCTCGCGTTTGCGGTAGCCGGCGAACGCGGCTGCCAGCAGCGCGTCCTGCGACCAGCCGTCGCGTCCGAAAATGCCCGTCAACTGGCCGGCCGACATCACCGCGATGCGATCGCAGATCAGCATCAGCTCGCGCAGATCGCTCGACACCACCACCAGCGCGCGGCCTTCGCGCGCGAGCGCTCCCATCAGCCCATAAATGTCGAACTTCGCGCCGACGTCGATGCCGCGGGTCGGCTCGTCGAACAGCAGCACCTTGCAATCGCGCGCGAGCCAGCGGCCGATCACGACCTTCTGCTGGTTGCCGCCCGACAGTTCGCCGACCGGCTGCGCGGGCCCCCAGCTGCGGATGTGCATCGCGTCGATCTGTTGCTGCGCGAGCGCATTCTCGCGCGCCGCGTCCACCACACCGTGCCGCGCCACGCGGCCGATGTTGCCGAGTGCGATGTTCGCGGCAATCGGTTGCGGCAGCAACAATCCTTCGCCCTTGCGGTCTTCGGTGATCAGCGCGATGCCGTGCCGCACCGCGTCGGCGGGCGACGCGATCTGCACCGGCGTGGGCGGCGCCCCCGGCGCGGCGGCAAGCGCGACGGTGCCGCGGTCTTTCAGATCGGCGCCATAGATGAGCCGCATCAGTTCGGTGCGTCCCGCGCCGATCAGCCCGCTGACGCCGAAGATTTCGCCGGCGCGCACCTCGAACGACACGTCGCGCACCACCCTGGCCCGGCCGAGTCCTTCCACCTTCAACAGCGGTGCGCCGATGCGGCGCTCGCCCAGGTCGATGCGCTCGCCGAGCTCGCGGCCGACCATCAGCGTGACGATCTGCTCGCTCGTCAGGTTCGCCATCGCGTCGACCCGCACCAGCCGGCCGTCGCGCAGCACCGCAATACGCTCGGCGACGCGCGCCAGTTCCTCGAGCCGGTGCGAGATATACACCAGCGCGACGCCGCGCGCCTTCAGCCGGTCGATCTGCTCGAACAGCAGATCGACCTCGCGCGCGGTCAGCATCGCGGTCGGCTCGTCGAGGATCAGCACGCGGCAGTCGTCGATCAGATTGCGGGCGATCTCGACCATCTGCTGATGACCGATGCCGAGTTCGCCGACCAGCGTGTCCGGATCGATTGCATCGAGCCCGACCTGCGCCATCGCGTCGCGCGCGTTCTCGCGCAGGCGGCGCCGGTCGATCCAGCCGAAGCTGAGCGCGCCCGCGCGCGGCAGCCGGTTCAGGAACAGATTCTCGGCCACCGACAGCGTCGGCAGCAGATTGAGCTCCTGCATCACCATGCGCACGCCGAGCGCTTCGGCTTCGGTGCGGCTCGCCGGCGCATACGGCTCGCCGCCGAGGCGCATCGCGCCGGTGGTCGGGTCGACGAGCCCGCCGATGATCTTGGACAGCGTGCTCTTGCCCGCGCCGTTTTCGCCGGTCAGCGCCAATACCTCGCCGGCGCGCAACGACAGCGAAACGTCGGCGAGCACCGGTTCGGCATAGGTCTTGCCGATGCCGCTAACGGACAGTACGGCAGGCACGGCGTCGTGGTCGGTTGAATCCATCGCGATCCTGGTTCGGGCGGCCGGCGCGGCCTCATGCGATTCACTCGAATGAGGCGGCGGC
>DATLOW010000244.1:0-9454 GCA_035536055.1 Paraburkholderia sp.
GGCGGCGATATAGTGCGGGGCGCCGCGCCTGTGGTCGTGCACAACCCGCGCCCGCCTGCTGACTGCTGACAAGCGCTCATGCGTCAGCCATTATCTTTCGTATCGCTCGCGCGTCGGCCGTCGGGAAGTTTCTACAATGCATGTCACGGCGCTCGCTTGAGTCCGCCGACGGGTATGTAGCCACTGACGTGGAGCCTCGATCCGCCGCACAACCCGGATCGGGCCGCCGCTGAAACCTCGCCTCTACACAAAGGAAAATCGCGAATGGGCAAGCTCACTACCCACGTGCTCGACACCGCGAACGGCCGTCCCGGCGCGGGCATCCGCATCGAACTGTTCGTGCTCGCGGGCGATACGCGCCGCGCGCTGAAAACCACCATCACCAATCACGACGGCCGCTGCGATGAGCCGCTGCTCGAAGGCGCCGCCTTCGTCGCCGGCGAATACGAACTGGTATTTCACGCAGGCGACTACTTCGCCGCCAGCGGCGTGCAGCTGCCGCAGCCGCGCTTCGTCGACCGGGTCGTGCTGCGCTTCGGCGTCGCCGATGCCGATGCGCACTATCACGTGCCGCTGCTGGCGTCGCCGTGGTCGTATAGCACGTATCGCGGCAGCTGAAGCCGCAGCACAGCGAGCGCTGCTACGCACACCGCTCGCGCCGCGCACAACACGAATCGGAAGCTGGAGGAGTTTCATGGAAGGCTTTATCACCGACTGGCTGAATCTCGCGATTCGCTGGTTTCACGTCGTCGCCGCCATCGCGTGGATCGGCGAATCGTTTTACTTCGTCGCGCTCGACAACAGTCTGAAGCCGCCGCAAGACCCGAACCAGCGCCGGCGCGGCGTCTTCGGTGAACTGTGGCACGTGCACGGCGGCGGCTTCTACAACATGCAGAAATATACGGTCGCGCCGCCCGAGATGCCCGACGACCTGCACTGGTCCAAATGGCCGTCGTACACCACGTGGCTGTCGGGCTTCGGGCTGTTCACCGTGCTGTATCTGCTTGCGCCCAATACCTATCTGATCGACAAGAACGTGCTCGACATGGGCCCGGTGGTGGCGATTTTCTCGGCACTCGGCTTTCTCGCCGGTGGCTGGATCATCTACGACTCGCTGTGCCGTCTGCTCGGCAACAACGACCGCGTGCTCGGCGTCTGTGTGGGCCTGATGGTGTTGATCGGCGCGTGGCTCGCGTGCCATATCTTCGCGGGGCGCGCGGCGTATCTGATCATGGGCGCTACGCTTGCGACCATCATGTCGGCCAACGTGTTCTTCGTGATCATTCCCGGCCAGCGCAAGATGGTCGACGCGATGCTCAAAGGCGAAACGCCGAACCCGATCTACGGCAAGCGCGGCAAGCAGCGGTCGGTGCACAACACGTACTTCACGCTGCCGGTGGTGTTCGCGATGTTGTCGAACCACTATGCGATGACCTATACGCATCCGTACAACTGGGCCGTGCTGGTGATCATCATGCTGGCCGGCGCGCTGATCCGGCAATTCTTCGTGATGCGCCATCGCGGCCAGGTGCTGTGGTATTTGCCGCTCGGCGGCGTCGCGTTGATGGCGGGTGCGCTCGTTTGGACCATGCCGCGTCCGGTCGTGCCGCAGGCCGAAGCGGCCAATGCGCCGCAGCTGCGCGTTGCAGATATTGCGCCGGTGCTGCAGCAGCGCTGCGCCGCATGCCATTCGGCCCACCCGACGCTGATGGGCAGCGCACCCGCCGGCGTGATGTTCGATACGCCGGCCGAGATCACACAGAACGCGCAGCGCATTTACCAGCAGGCCGTCACGCTAAAGGCGATGCCGCTTGGCAACGTCACGCATATGACCGACGAAGAACGGCAGAAGATTGCCGCATGGTTCCAGGGCGGCGCATTGCAGTAGAAACTGCCGGCCGGTGCCGGTAAGGATGACATCGATCTGAAAAAACGGGCCTGCGCGCGAAGCAAAGGCCCGTTTTCGTTGTGCGCACAACGGCGTGCAACAGGTTGCGTGGCCGTCGGGCTACAGCACCGACAAAATCGTTTGTGTTATGTGGCCCAGAGGACACTGCGGTGTTGGCAGGCGATGTCCTTGGGTCTACAGTGATTTTTTCGCTGCAGGTTTCTTAACGTCCAAAGGATGCCGATGACTACCCTCGCCGACGTTTCAGACATGCTGAAAGACGCGCGCCGCGAAACCAGCCTTTCGCAGCAGGAACTGGCAAACCGGGCCGGCGTCGCGCGCACCACCGTGGCCCGCATGGAAACCCTGGCCAAAGGCGATATGAGCGTGTCGGTGCTGGTGCGACTGCTGGAGGCCGCCGGCTACGACCTGAAGATCGTCGCACATGGCCACGGGCGCACGCTCGACGACATCCTCGCCGAGCAGCGCCTGCCGCAGAGACCGAAACATTGAAACTCGACGTCCACGTGCAGGGCCGGCGCGTCGCCACGCTGTTTCGCGAGCGCGGCGACTGCGTGCTGCAATACGAGCCCGATACGGCTCCGGGCGATTTCGTCAGTCTGACGATGCCGGTGCGCGAAGCACCGTGGCGCTGGCCGCGCGAACTGCATCCGTTTTTTCGGCAGAATCTGCCCGAAGGCGAGTTGCTGAACCTGATTCGCGAACAATGCGGCCGGCCGCTCGATGCTTCAGACCTGGCGTTGCTCGCGTTGGTCGGCGCGAGCGGTATCGGGCGCGTGACGATCACGCCGCAGGGCGTGGCGCCGGGCACCGAATTGCGGCCGCTCGATATCGGCGAGATCCTGCACGGCGACAACAACGCCGAGCGTTTCGCCGCGCTAGCACGCGATTATGCGTGCGCGGCCGTATCGGGCAGCGCGCCGAAATTCATCGCGCCGTCCTGGGTGCGCAGCGGCGCGCAATACACGCTGCCGCTCGAGGCCGCCGCCCCCGGTAAAGCGACGCTGCGCACCAGCCGGCACATCGTCAAGGGCTCGGATGACGACACGCCGTATCTCGGCTTCAACGAGTTCTATTCGATGCGCGTGCTCGACCAGCTCGGCGTCGCGCGGGTCGCACGTACGCAGATGTCCGACGATGGCCGCGCGCTGCTGGTCGAACGCTTCGACGTCGATGAACAAGGCTTTGCGCAGTGCGGCGTTGAAGACATCTGCAGCCTGCTCGGCTTGCCGCCGCACGAGAAATACAGTGCCAGCGCCGAACAGGTCCTGCATGCTGCCAAAGCGTATCTGCTGGACCGCGACACGCTGCGCGAACAGATGCATCAGTTCGGCTGGCATCTGTTGCTGAACTACGTGGTGCGCAACGCCGGAGGTCATGCGAAGAACATCGCACTCGTCTATTCGAGCGTCGAGGACGTCCGGTTCGCGCCGGTGTATGGCGTGGCGACCACCCAGGCGTATGCGCGCCCGGGGGCAGGTGTGCCGGCGCTTGCTGTCGATGGAAGCCGGTCGTGGGTGCCGGGCAAATCGCTCGAGCGCTTTTTCAACGCGCGTCTGGGCATTGCGCCGCGCGCTTATGCGCAGATGGTCGAGGCGTTGTGCGATTCGGCCGTGTCGGTCGGCCATCAGGTGATCGCTGCGGCCCAACACGAGCCGCGCTGGTATGGCATCGCCCGACGGATGCTGCAGGCATGGGATGAAGGCATGGCATCGTTGCGCTGCGCGAGGCACGGGGTGGTGGTTCAAGGTCTCGCGCCGATGCTCGAGGCAGCCGGCTCTGCCGCCGCGCAGCCGGCCTTGCGCGCACCCGACGCGATCCAGCGCGCTCCGCTATCGCACAAGCACTAGCATGTTTGTCGTGCAACGCGCGACGTGCGCGGTGCACTGAGCGCTCTAAACCCGCGAAATTGCCGGCGCGACTGCACGAAGCAACAGAACCAACACTAACGCGTAGCGACGTCCAGCGCGTCCGCGGTCAGCCACAACGGCTCGGCCAGATCCTGCTCGTGCAGATTCAGCCCTTCACCGCCGCGATCGACAACGATAAAGTCGCTCACTTCCGCCAGCGCGAGCAGCGGATGATGCCAGACGCCCTTCGCATAATTGACGCCCTGCCATCCGCTGGTGACGAACGCGCGAATCGCCGCGGGATCGAGCTCGCCGGCCGGCGCCACCACCACCAGATACGGCTTGTCGTTCAGCGGAATAAATGCCTGGCTGCCGAGTGGATGCCGCTCGAGCATCTTCACTTCGAACGGCAGCGTGCGCGGCTGTCCGCGAAACAGATTGACGAGCGCGCGGCCGCCCTGCTCGCCGACGTCCACGTTCGCCAGATCGTGATAGCGGATCGTCGTGCCCAGGTTGATCGGAATCTGCTTCGCGCCGTCGAGTTCGATCACGTCGCCGAACGGCGCGAATGCGGCGCGCGTCAGCGGCTCGATCGCGAGCGTGTGGCTTGCTCTGGTGGCCGGCGCATTCATGCCAGTGTGCTCCACACACGCAGACGCGATACGCCGCCGTCCGGAATGATGTTGAAGCGCACGTGCGTGACTGGACCGAGCGCCGCCAGCTCGCTTTCGAAGTAATGTTGCTTGTCCATCTGCAGCTTCTGCTCGCCGAGCAGCACCGGCCAGAACATCGCCTGCGTAACCAGCGAGCTATCGGTGCCGCCCGTCACGAACGCGGCCTGAATCGAGCAGCGGTCCGGATAATTGCCCTTGAAATGCGCGGTATCCACTTCGACCTTGCGGATCACGCCCGGCTGCGCCAGTGCGACGATCGCCCAGTCGTTGCCCGGCTCGCGGCGGCGGCGCGTTTCCCAGCCGTCGCCCATATTTACGCCGCGGCCCGGCATCAACAGTGTCGACGCGAGACCGAAGTGCTGGTTGTTCGCGGCGACGACATACGCGCCGTTTTCCATCGCGGCAAGGTCGAACAGTTCAGTGCGGCTCGCGCCCTGCCAGTCCATCTGCGGCTGGCCGTACACGCGCAGACGCGCGATGCCGCCATCCGGATAGATGTTGACGCGCAGATGCGTGTACGCGTTAGCGTCGCTGACGTCGAGGTAATGATGGCTGTTGCCTTGCAGCGTGGTCGACGGCACGATCTGCGTCCATTGCGTCGACTGGTTTGGCACGCCTTCGGTAACGCGCGCGGCCTCGACCGAAGCGGCCGGCGGGAAATTGCCGGTGAAGTGGCTGGTATCGAGGTCGAGCCCCTTGATCACGCCCGGGCGCGCCAGCTTCACGATGCACCAGTCGTAGCCGGTGGTGCGCTTGCGGCGCGTTTCCCAGCCGTCCATCCATTTGCCGTGCTCGTCGTATTTGCCTGGAATGAATACCGCCGGCTCCGGATTCAGCATGCGGTCTTTCGGCGCGAAGAATTCGTCGCTCGCTTCGAGCGCCGCTGCGCCCAGACGCGGGTCCGCGAGGTTCACATAGCGGCGCGTGAAGTCGGGCGCGTTCGGATCGAGAGTCGGGAGTGCCATCGTTGTCTTCCTTGAAGTCAGTCATGCGTAGCGTGATCTACGCGTTCGTCGTGCGCATGCGCGCGCTTTAGCCGCCGAGCAGATCGTCGAGCCTGAAGCGTGCGATGCGGTAAATCTGGTCGAGGCTCGCGCGCAGTTCGTCTGCGCGGCTGTGGCTCACCCGCGCCTCGAAGTTCGCGATGATGCCGTGGCGATCGTAGCCGCGCACCGCGAGAATGAAGGGAAAGCCGAACTTGTCGCGATACGCGGCGTTCAGCTGCAGCAGCTTGTCGAACTCCTGCTGTGTGCACTGATCGAGACCAGCGCCGCTTTGCTCGCGGGTCGATTCGGCAGTCAGTTCGCCGCGCACGGCGGCCTTGCCGGCCAGTTCCGGGTGCGCATTGATCAACGCGAGTTGCTTTGCTTCACCGGCCGTTTCGACGATATCGCACATGCGCCGATGCAACGCCGCAATGCTCGCGAAAGGCCGCTCGTTCGCGGCCACTTCGGGCACCCACAGCGAATGCTCGAAAATACCGGACAGCGCCGCGACGAACGCGTCTTTCGAAACCCGGTTCAGCTGATCGAGGTTGTATTGCATCGCCTTCATGCGCCTGCCCCGCGGTTGGCCGGATACGGATGATGTTCGCGCCAGTGCTGCGCGATGTCGATGCGCCGCGTCACCCACACGCGGTCGTGTCCTTCGATGTGGTCGAGAAAACGCTGCAGCGCGCGCAAGCGCCCCGGGCGGCCGAGCAGCCGGCAGTGCATGCCGATCGACATCATCTTCGGCGTTTCGGCGCCCTCTTCGTACAGCACGTCGAACGCATCGCGCAGATACGTGAAGAAGTGATCCGCGGTGTTGAAGCCTTGCGGCGTGGCAAAGCGCATGTCGTTGGTGTCGAGCGTGTACGGCACGATCAGTTGCGGCACGTTTGCGCCGCCGCTGGTTGCGACGTCCATCCAGAACGGCAGGTCGTCGCCGTAGTAATCGGAGTCGTACTGGAAGCCGCCGTATTCGGCCACCAGACGACGCGTATTCGGACTATCGCGGCCGGTGTACCAGCCAAGCGGCCGCACGCCGGCGACCCGCTCGATCGCCGC
The DNA here is from genome assembly GCA_035536055.1 of Paraburkholderia sp. Classification (GTDB taxonomy): domain Bacteria; phylum Pseudomonadota; class Gammaproteobacteria; order Burkholderiales; family Burkholderiaceae; genus Paraburkholderia. The sequence goes on from DATLOW010000244.1 coordinate 6,482, forward strand.
CATGGCGAGGCGCATATGCTCAGCCTCGCGCTCCGGCGTGAAGTCCTGATAGTGAATCCAGCGATAGCCGTGACAGGCGATTTCATGGCCGAGCTCGACGAACGCATGGGCCACTTCCGGATTGCGCTCGATCGCCATGCCCACCGCAAACACCGTGAGCGGCAGGCCGCGCTTTTCGAACTCGCGCAGAATGCGCCACACGCCGGCGCGCGATCCGTATTCGTAGATCGACTCCATGCTCATGTGCCGCGCCGGAAACGACGCTGCGCCGACGATTTCCGACAGGAACTGTTCCGAGCCCGCATCGCCATGCAGCACGCAGTTCTCGCCGCCTTCTTCGTAGTTCAGCACGAACTGCACGGCGACACGGGCGCGCCCGGGCCAGTTCGCTTGCAGTGGATGACGGCCGTAGCCGATCAGATCGCGTGGGTAATTCGCATCGAGTGGCATGATTTGACTTGACGTGCAGTTGACTTCGAAGACGCGGCAACCTTTGATGACATAGGCTGCGATACGCGCCCGGCAGGGTGGAGCCAGTGTAGCCAAAATGCCCGGGCGCGCCATACAGGCGTGCAGATAGTGCCCGTCAGAGCAAATGTATGTGCGGTGCGTGGCCGGCGGGCGCATCGCCCGCCGTGCGGTCTGCCGCCGATGCATCCGCGTTTGCCGCCGCGTTTGCGGCCGCGTTTGCTGCTGGGTTTACCGCCACACCCGTGTTAACCCGCAGCGCAGCCTCATCCTCCACATCGCCGGTCGGGCTGAAGTGCGCCAACGCACCGTCGTAACGCTTGGCCAGCGGCCGCGCGTAATCGCCGCGTTTCGCCGTGTTCAGGCGCAGCGCCACCAGCGCCTCGGTCCATTTGACCGCCGCCGTGACCCCTTCGATCACTGGCGCGCCGAGTGCGTCCTCGATCTCGGCGCACAGCTCAGCCATGCCCGCACAGCCGAGCACGATCGCATCGGAACCGTCTTCTTCCAGCGCGCGTCGGCATTCGTCGAGAATGATGCGGCGCGCGGCCGAGCCGGGCCGGTCGAGATCGAGTACCGCGACGTCGGTTGCGCGCACGTTGCGGCAAAAGCGCTTCATGCCATAGCGTTCGGCCAGATGCCATGCCATGCCGCAGGTGCGCGCCAGCGTCGTGACCACCGAGAAGCCCGGCGCGAGCACGCTCGCCGCGTGCATCGCCGCTTCGGCGATGCCGATCACCGGACCGCGCGCCAGTTCGCGCGCCGCATACAAGCCCGGGTCGCCGAAGCACGCAATCACATAACCGTCGCAGCCTTCGCGCTCGCCCGATGCGACTTCGGCAAGCAGACCGGGCGTAGCGAGCGCTTCGTCGTAGTAGCCTTCGATCGAAGGCGGGCCCATCGTCGGGCTTACCGCGATCACTTCAGTGCCCGGCGCGACGACGTTGCGTGCGCAACGACCCATCGCTTCGGTCATCCGCTGCGTCGTGTTCGGGTTGATCAGTTTGATACGCATGTCGAGAACTCCAGTTGCGAAGCGGGCCGACAGCCGCCGCCCGCCGCCCGCCGTACCGCTGTTACTTGCGGCGCGCGAGTGCGAGGTAGAACAACGCACCCAATGCCGCACCAATGAACCACGAGAAATTCGCGAGGCCGCTCAAGGTCGGCACCATCACGCACAGCACGGCGATCACCGCGGCCGGCAACAGTGCGTACACGGCCCGATAGTTGACGCCGTTGCGATACCAGTACGCGCCCTTCTCCGACACCGTGTACAGATCGTCGAGTACGATCTTCTGGCGCTTCATCAGATAGAAGTCGACGATCAGGATGCCGTACAACGGTCCGATAAAGCTGCCGAGCACATCGAGCGTGTAATGAATCACGGCCGGGTTGTTGAACAGGTTCCATGGCGTGATGAAGATCGACGCGACCGCGGCCAGCATGCCGCCCGCACGCCAGCTGATCAGCCGCGGCGCGACGTTGGAGAAGTCGAAGGCCGGCGACACGAAGTTCGCGACGATGTTGATGCCGATCGTCGCGATCGTGAAGGTCAGCGCGCCGAGAATCACAGCAGTCGGATGATCGATGCGGCCGACCGTTTCGACCGGATCGGTGATCAGTTCGCCGAACACCGGCAGCGTGGCGGCGGTGGTGATCACAGTGACCAGCGAGAACGCGAGGAAGTTGACCGGCAGGCCCCAGAAGTTGCCCTTCTTCACGCTGCGAAAGGTCTTGCCGTAGCGCGAGAAGTCGCCGAAGTTCAGCATCGGTCCGGAGAAGTACGACACCACCAGCGAGATGGCGGTGATCATCACCGGCACGACCTCCGCGCCGTGGTATTTCACGCCACCCAGGTTAAGGCCGATGTTCTGCCAGCCCGCGCGCCACACCATATAGCCCGCAAGCAGAAACATCACGACGTACACGGCGGGTCCGGCGAAGTCGATGAACTTCTTGATGGTCTCCATGCCGTTCCAGAACACCAGCGCCTGCAGCACCCACAGCAGCATGAAGCCGGCCCAGCCCACCGCCGACAGCCCCATAAAGCCGTGACGATGCACATCCGCATAAGGCAGCAGCTGCGGGAAGAACTTCAGCACGACGATCACCAGCGCACTCGACGCGAGATAGGTCTGAATGCCGTACCACGCGACCGCGATCAGGCCGCGAATCACGGCGGGCACATTCGCGCCGAGCACGCCGAAAGTCGCACGGCACGCGACCGGATACGGCACGCCGTTCAGCTGGCTCGGCTTGGCGATCAGGTTGCACAGCACATTGACGAGCGTAATGCCCACCAGCAGCGCAATCAGCACCTGCCAGCTGGTCAGGCCGAGCGCGAACAGACTGCCGGCGAATACATAGCCGCCGACGCTGTGCACGTCCGACATCCAGAACGCAAAGATGTTGTAGACGCCCCAGGTCTGGTGGCGCAACGGCGCGAGGTCTTCGTTGTACAGACGCTCGCTATAGCCGGCGGGCAGCGCCGCTTCGGCGGATCCT
>DATLOW010000245.1:0-2691 GCA_035536055.1 Paraburkholderia sp.
CGTGTTCTCGGCGAATATGAGTGTCGGCGTGAACGTCACGCTGAAACTGCTCGAATTTGCCGCGCGCTATTTCGACAAGGGTTACGACATCGAGATCGTCGAGGCGCACCATCGTCACAAGGTCGATGCGCCGTCCGGCACTGCGCTGATGATGGGCGAAGTGGTTGCGCAGGCGCTTGGCCGCAAGCTCGACGATTGCGCGGTGTACGGCCGCGAAGGCGTGACCGGTGAGCGCGATCCGTCGACCATCGGCTTCGCGGCAATTCGCGGCGGCGATATCGTTGGGGATCATACGGTGCTGTTTGCCGGCATCGGCGAGCGGGTCGAGATCACGCACAAATCGGCAAGCCGGCTGTCGTATGCGCAGGGCGCGTTGCGCGCGGTGCGTTATCTCGAGAGCCGTGCGAGCGGTTTGTACGATATGCAGGACGTGCTCGGGCTGCGCTGAGCTCAGTTGGCGCATCGGGTGCCGCTGGGCAGCCGCTTGCGTGCTGCTACCGGTTTTGACGGGCAGGCTCCGCGGGTTGCGTTCCATCGACGCGCGAGCTGCCGTGCGGCGGCAACGTCCACTGATTCGTTTCAGTCGTCTTTCCACAGTGAGGTCCGATGGCAAGCACCGGCATCATCCACTACCTGCAAACGAGCGACGCGATCACGCATGGCGTCGCCTACGTGCTGGCGGCCATGTCGATTGCTAGCTGGTGCTTTCTGATCGTCAAAAGCTGGATGCTAGGGCGCGCGAAGCGTCAGGGGCCGCGCGCGTTGGCGCTGTTCTGGCAGGCCGCGAGCTTGACGGACGGCGTAGCCGCGTTGCGCCGCGCGGACCGCGAGCGTGTCTTCGCGCCACTCGCCGAAGCGGCACTGCAGGTGATGCAAACAGACGCGCCGGGCGCGCTGCTGGCGCGCGTCGAGCGCAGCGAGCGCGTGCTGCGCGCGCTACGCAACGCGCTCAGCAAGTCGCAGCGGCGGCTGGAATTCGGCCAGGTGCTGCTGGCCTCGGTGGGCAGCACGGCGCCGTTCGTTGGGCTGCTCGGTACCGTGTGGGGTATTTATCACGCGCTCGGCAGTATCGCCGCGAGCGGGCAGGCGATGATCGAGAACGTCGCCGGGCCGGTTGGCGAAGCGCTGATCATGACGGCCTTTGGCCTCGTCGTCGCGATTCCCGCGGTGCTTGCGTATAACGTGCTTGGGCGCATGGTGCGGCATCTGTCGGAGGAGCTCGACGGCTTTGCGCACGATCTGCACGCGTACGTGTGTGCACCGGATGAACAGCCGGACGGCAAGTCCGAATGAAGGCGCGCGCCAGCAGCCGAAACCTCGCCTGAACACGACCCGCAACGGAGTATCCGATGGCATTCGGCGGACTCGACAAACACAAGACAGCCGCACCGATGGCGGACATCAACATGACGCCGCTGATCGACGTGATGCTGGTGCTGCTGGTGATTTTCATCATCACTGCGCCGCTGTTTACACACGCGATCCGCTTGGATTTGCCGCGCGTGACCGCGCCGGAGGCGCGCGAGACGCCGCAGACGGTCACCTTGTCGATCGACGCGGCGGGCAAGCTGTACTGGAACGACAAGTCCATTACGCTCGATGAGATGAACACACGGTTCGCCGAAGCAGGCAAGCAGAAAGATCAGCCCGAGATTCACCTTCGTGCGGAGCGCTCCACGCGCTATGAAGTGATCGCACAGGTGATGGGCGCGGCGCAGCAGGCGGGATTGGAAAAGATTGGGTTCGTCACCGATCCGGCTGTGAAGAACAAGCCGGATTCCGCCAGCGCGGCGAGCGGCCATTCGTGAGTTGCAGGTCGGCATGGATCGGCGCGCGCTAGTGGCGTCCGACACGTCACGCCCGCGAAAGACGCACGATGAGCCACTGAAAAAAAAGCGCGACTGACTGTCTCCAGTCAATCGCGCCACACCTCAAACTACTTGAGCATCACGGATGCGCCGCGACTTCCGGCGCATCCGTACCAGCCACGAGTTAGAACTCGTAACCCACTTGCACTCGCGCACCGGCATCGCCCGTCGACGTCACCGAAACGGCGCCGTTCGTCAGCCACTTACCGTTCGCCGAACGATGGGTTACGCCAACCGCTGCCGCCGCGCCGCTCTTGTACACGCCGCTGCCCGCTGCGACGACCGTGCCACCCGGTTGCGCAGGCGTCAGGTTGGGCATCGCCATCGCTGCTGCAACACCCGCATACGCGTTCTTCGCCACCTGGTTGACCGAGTTTTGCATCGAGCTGAAGCGCGAATCGGTGTATTGCTTCGCCGACATGCCTGCGGGCAGTTCGCCGATCGCGTTGTTCACAGCTGCGTTCATCTGCTCGACGTTCACCGCGTCGGTGGCTTCAGTGCCGGCCGCGACGTTGGTGATCTGACGTTCGCCGCCAGCCGCGCCCACCGATACGGTGTTCGCACGATTAGCCACCGAGTTCGCGCCGAGCGCGACGGAGTTGTCCGCCGAGGCTTTCGCATTCGCGCCCATCGCCGTGGCATGCGTACCGGTCGCGAGCGCAGCTTCCGTGTCGCGGCTGCCGCTCGCCGCGAACAGCGGGTTGCTGGCGTTGGTCGCGATGTTCGTCACGTTGGCGATCGCGGAGTTCATCTGGCTCACGTTGACCGCGTCGGCGGCGTCGGTGCCGGCTGCCACGTTATGGATGGTCGTGCCGCCTGCGAC
>DATLOW010000246.1:0-5128 GCA_035536055.1 Paraburkholderia sp.
GACACTCGCCAAGGCGTTCACCGAAATCACCGGCATTCCGGTCAAGCACGACATCATCCAGGAGGGGGACGTCGTCGAGAAACTGCAGACGTCGATGCAGTCGGGCCAAAGCATCTACGACGGCTGGATTTCCGATTCGGACCTGATTGGCACGCACTATCGCTATGGCGTGATCATGCCGCTGTCCGACTATATGGCGGGCGAGGGCAAGGAGTACACGAACCCTGGCCTCGACGTCAAAGACTTCATCGGCACGAGCTTCACCACTGCGCCGGACAAGAAGCTATACCAGCTGCCGGACCAGCAGTTCGCGAACCTGTACTGGTTCCGTGCCGACTGGTTTGGGCGCAAGGATCTGCAGGACAAGTTCAAGGCCAAGTACGGCTATGACCTCGGCGTGCCGGTGAACTGGTCTGCGTACGAAGATATCGCCGAGTTCTTCACCAACGACGTGAAGACCGTCGACGGCGAGAAAGTCTATGGGCACATGGACTACGGCAAGAAAGACCCGTCGCTCGGCTGGCGCTTCACGGATGCGTGGCTGTCGATGGCCGGGGAAGCGGACAAGGGCATTCCGAACGGCATGCCAGTCGACGAATGGGGCATTCGCGTGACGCCCGACGGTTGCCATCCGGTCGGCGCCTCGGTCTCGCGCGGCGGCGGCACCAACAGTCCGGCTGCCGTGTACGCCACCACCAAGTACATCGACTGGCTGAAGAAATACGCGCCGCCTGAAGCGTCGGGCATGACCTTCAGCGAAGCGGGGCCGGTGCCGGCGCAAGGCCGCATCGCGCAACAGGTGTTCTGGTACACGGCGTTCACCGCGTCGATGCTGAAACCCGGCAACGTGACGAACCCGGACGGCACGCCGAAGTGGCGCATGGCGCCGTCGCCGCACGGCGCGTACTGGAAAGACGGCATGCAGAACGGCTACCAGGACGTCGGCTCGTGGACCTTCTTCAAGTCGACGCCGCCCAACCAGCGCGCCGCAGCATGGCTGTATGCGCAGTTCGTCACGTCGAAGTCGGTGTCGCTGAAGAAGTCGATCGTCGGGCTCACGTTTATTCGCGATTCGGACATCCATAGCGACTACTTCACGAAGAACGCGGATAAATACGGTGGCCTGATCGAGTTTTATCGCAGCCCGGCGCGCGTCGCATGGACGCCGACCGGCAACAACGTGCCCGACTATCCGAAGATGGCGCAGTTGTGGTGGAAGAATGTCGGCACCGCCGTGGCGGGCGAAAAGACGCCGCAAGCCGCAATGGACAATCTGGCGAAGGAAATGGACCAGGTGCTGGCGCGTCTGCAGCGCGCGGGGATGAAGTCGTGCGCGCCGGAGTTGAATCCGGAAAGCGACCCGTCGAAATGGCTGTCCGATCAGCACGCGCCGTGGAAGAAGCTCGCCAACGAGAAGCCGAAGGGCGAGACCGTCAAATACGATCAGCTGCTGGCGGCATGGAAGGCCGGGCGGGTTCGGTAACGCGTGTTTAGAACCGTCGAACGGTTCGAGGTGGATCGCAGGGCAGCGCTTGAGGCGCTGCCCTTTTTCTTTTGGACGAGATAAAACGCTGCCGCGGCCGATTCCTTTCAGGTTCCTACTGACGTTTTTATGCACGTATTCACAAAGATGCGATTGCAATCGGCCGACAACCGTGGAATGATATCGATTCTCATTTAGTTGTAACGCAATATAACAACGAAGCCGGCAGTCGGTGCGGCTCGAGCGAAGTGGTCCCACGCGCGGCAAGGCTGCGCGTCCGGTAACGGCGTCGAGCGCCGGCCGGCCAAAAAAAATCATGTAACACAACGACAGGGAACCAGAATGTTCAAGACGACGCCACTCGCAGCGGCGGCGGTGGCTTTTTTCGCCTCGCCTTTATATGCACAAACCGCGGCACCCGCCCCAACCGCACCCTCATCCGTAGAAACGCAAGTCGCGCCCGCCAACGGCACGGCCGCTGCTGCACCGGCCACCACGGCGGAAGGCACGCTGCCCGCGATGAAAGTGACCGGGCAGGTCGACACCAGCAACGATTTCCAGCCGGACGTTTCGAGCGTCGGCGCCAAGGTGCCCACGCAGCTGCGCGATATTCCGCAGGCCGCGGTGGTGGTGCCCAAGTCGGTGCTGCAATCGCAGGCCGCGACGTCGTTCACCGACGCGCTGCGCAACGTACCCGGCATCACGATCGCCGCGGCCGAAGGCGGCTCGATCGGCAACAACATCAACCTGCGCGGTTTCTCGGCGCGCACCGATATCTATCTGGACGGCTTTCGCGACCGCGGCCAGTACTATCGCGATACCTTCAACCTCGAATCGATCGACGTGCTGTACGGTCCGTCGTCGTTGTATTTCGGACGCGGTTCGACCGGTGGCGTGATCAACCAGGTCAGCAAGCAGCCGACCCTGAAGCCGCGCGCCGACGTCTCGGTGCAGGCCGGCACGCACGACCGCTACCGCACCACCGTCGACCTCGATACGCCGATCACCGACACGTCGGCGTTCCGCATCAACGCATTCGGCCAGGACCAGGGCTCGACGCGCGACGTGATGAAGAGCAAGGACTACGGCGTGGCGCCGGAAGTGAAATTCGGCATCGGCACGCCGACCGAAATCACGCTGTCGGCGCTGATCCAGCACAACCGCGATCAGCCCGACTACGGCGTGCCGTCGCTGAACGGCCATCCGGCTTCGGTGGTCGGCCCGTCGACGTTCTACGGCTTCACCAACGACCGCACGATCCAGGACGTGCAGACCTTCTCGGCGCGCATCAAGCATCGCTTCAACGAAGACGTCACGCTGAGCAACCAGACGCAATACAGTCACTACAGCACCGACGTGCGCGCGTCGAATCCGGCGGCGGTGCTGACCGGGCCGCTCGGCACGTCGACCGCGCTGACCAACGGCAACTTCACGTCGCTCGATCCGTCGCAGCTGTTCGTGAAGATGCAGGGCAAGGACCGTGTGATCAACGACCACTCGTTGTACAACACGACCGAGCTGCAGACCAAATTCGACACCGGCTTCCTGAAGCACGACCTGCTGACCGGCGTCGATCTGAGTCACGAGACCTACAGCAACCAGTCGTACACCGCGACCACGCCGGGCTTGCCGTCCAACACGATCGCGATCGTGCCGCTGCTCAATCCGCCGTACGTCGACGTGCCGTCGAATACGCAGATCGTGCCGACCAATCTTGCACAGTCGAGCGCGAACGGCGTCGGCATCTACGCGAACGATACGATTTCGATCGGCCAGCACTGGAAGCTGGTGGGCGGCGTGCGCTGGGACCGCTACGAGGCGTCGATCAAGAACACCGTCAACCTGCCGGGCTATGCGACGCAGACCAACTACTTCACCAGCGTGCGCGGCGGAGTCATCTATCAGCCGACCGACTGGCAGTCTTACTACGTGTCGTACGGCACGTCGTTCGACCCGTCGCTCGAAGCGCTGACGCTGACCAACGGCCAGCAGAACCTGCCGCCGGAGCACAACAAGTCGTATGAGGTGGGCGGCAAATGGGATCTGCTGGGCGGCGGGCTGTCGGTCACGCAGTCGCTGTTCAACATCGAGAAGACCAATGCGCGCACGCAGAACGTCGACGGCACTTACACGCTGTCCGGCAATATCCGCGTGCGCGGCTACCAGGCCGGCGTGGCGGGCCGCATCACGAACAAGTGGCAGGTGTTCGGCGGCTACACGTATATGGACGGCGAGATTCTGCAGGCGAACGACGGCACGGCCGGCAAGACACCGGCCAACACGCCGCGCAACATGCTGACCTTGTGGACCACGTACGCGTTCACGCCGCAGTGGGAAGTGGGCGGCGGGCCGATCTACACGGGCCCGCGCTACGCGGCGAACAACAATCTCGTCGAAGTGCCGGGCTATACGCGCTGGGACGTGATGGCCGCGTTCCACCAGAAACACTATGACGTGCAGCTGAATCTGATCAACCTGACCAACAAGCATTACTACGATCAGATCATCCAGTCGGATGGCGGGCGCGCGGTGCCGGGTCTCGGCCGCACCTTCCTCGCGACGCTAAACTATCGCTTCTACTGATCGCCACGGCGAACCCACGAATGCCGCGCGTCTTCATCAGCAGTCAATGAAGGCGCGCGGCCACGCAGGAAGCGTTGAACGATGATTGTCACGATCCCGGACGTATTCAGTCCCGCCGATGCCGCGGCGATGCGCGCACAGCTCGAGGCGGCCGCCGACTCATGGGTGCACGGCCGCGCCACGGCAGGCTATCAGGGCGCGCCCGTCAAACATAACCAGCAGATTGCCGAAGGCTCGGCCGTGGCGCTCGAACTGGGCGACCGGATCGTCGCGGCGCTCGAGCGCAATCAGCTGTTTATCAGCGCGGTGCTGCCCAACAAGGTGTATCCGCCGCTGTTCAACCGCTACGAAGGCGGCATGCATTTCGGCAGCCACGTGGACGGTGCGATCCGCCTCGTGCCCGGCAGCGGCGTGCGGGTGCGTACCGACGTATCGATCACGCTGTTTCTGACGCCGCCCGACGAATATGACGGCGGCGAACTGCTGATTGAAGACACGTTCGGCGTGCAGCAAGTGAAGCTGCCTGCCGGTCACGCGATCGTCTACCCGGGCACCAGCTTGCATCAGGTGCGTCCGGTGACGCGCGGCGCGCGCGTCTCGAGCTTTTTCTGGGCACAGAGTCTCGTGCGCGACGATACGCAGCGTGCGCTGCTGTTCGATATGGACAATTCGATCCAGCGTCTGAATGCCACTCATGGCGACGATGCGGCGCGCCGCACGCTGGTTGGTTGTTATCACAACCTGTTGCGCATGTGGAGCGAGACGTAACGCGTGCCACACGCGACTCAAGCTGAACGGCTGCGTGACCGCATGCAGGCGCGCCGCGGCAGTTTGCCGCGCAAAGCTCTTATAATGCGCAAGCCACGCGGGAAACCCGTGCGCTTAAGGCGCCGCCCGGCGCCGGTATCAGGCAGCGAACGTCGTCGCCGCATCGCCTCCCGCCCATCGTTCGATTCGTTGCGCCCGCAAGGACCCGCTTGCGCAGTTACCGGATAACTGGCGTCGGATTCATCGCGGATAGCGTCCTTATAATTCGAGGCCTCCAAGGTCCTCTGCATGGTT
>DATLOW010000247.1:0-33526 GCA_035536055.1 Paraburkholderia sp.
CGGTGCCCCGACGAACAGCTCGTCGATGCGCACGCCGCGCGGATTGCGCGCGACCGGCCGCTTCGCGTTGAGCACCAGCAGCGGCACGATCACCGTGCGCGCCCAGTACGACACCTTCGACAGATGGAACGGGAACCACTGTGGCAGCAGCATCATCTCGACCGGCATCATCGGCACCGCGCGCCACGAGATCACACCGAACAGCGCGAGCATCACGCGCGTGAACACGTTGACCGCTTCCGCGCCGCCGTGCGCGAGCACGGCGTTGCGCGCGCGTTGCATATGGTCGGCGTGTTCCGGGTCGCCGATCATCTTCAGCGCGAAGTACGCCTTGACGGTAGCGGACACGTCCATCGCACCATCGGTGAACAGCGGCCAGCCGCCGTCCGGCAGCTGGATGCGGCGCAGGTAGCGGGCGATCTTCTGCTCGAGTTCAGGGTTCGCCGTCTCGCCGAGGTAGTGGACCAGCAGCACGTATTCGGCGGGAATCGTCGCGTCCGCCTCGAGTTCGTAGACCCAGTGGCCATCGCCCTTCTGGTCGGCAAGAATCGCGTTCGACGCGCGCGCGACGGCGGCGTCGAGCGTGTTCGCGAGCACCGGCAAATCCGCCATCGAGGCGTCCACGTTGGCTGCTGCACCCAGCTGCCGGGTGAGGGATAAATCGTTCATCGGCGTTCCATCGGTTCATTCAGGAGCAGATCGGCAGCCTTCTGGCCCGAACGGATCGCTCCTTCTATCGTCGCGGGCAGACCGGTAGCCGTCCAGTCGCCTGCAATCATCAGATTATTCCAGCGTGTGCGCGCCGCCGGGCGATTCATTTCCTCGCCAGGCTGCGCGGCGAACGTCGCGCGCTTCTCGACGACGATCTGCCACGGCGGCAGCGGCTGTTGCTGCAGGCCGGTCGCCTGCGCGACGTCGTTCCAGATCGTCTGCGCGAGGGCCTCATGCGGAGTATCGACGAAACGCGCCGCAGCGTACGCCGAAGCGGACAAGCGCCCGTCGAAGGCCGCGAGCCAGTCCGCCGCGCCATTGACGAGCGCCAGCACCGGCGGATGCCCGGCCGGCGGCTCGACCGCAAAGTGCGCCGTGACCACCGGCGAAAAATGCTGCGGCGCCGGCAGGCCGGGCACGAGCGCCTGGGCGACCTGCGGCGGCACCGCCAGCACCACCGCTTCGCCCGCTTCGAGCGCGAGCCGTTCGGCGCCGATCTGCAAGGCGGCCACGCGGCCGTCGGCGAATTCGATTTCTTTCAGCCGCGCGTCCAGCCGGATCGTCGCGCCGCCGTGCTGCAGCAGCCGCAAGGCCGGGTCGACGAACGCGCTGCTCAGGCCATTGCGCGCGACCAGCGGCCGGCACGCGTCGCCGCCATCGACGAGGGTCTCGCGCAATACCGCCGCCGCCAGCTCCGCCGTGCCGTCGCGCGGCTCGACGTTGAACATCGTCAGCAGCAGCGGACGCAGCATGCGGTCCCACAGCACGCCATTACAGCGCATCGTCTGCGCCAGCGTGCGGCCCGGCTTCGCGAACAGCAGCGGCACCAGCGACAGATAGTCGGCAACCTGCGTGTGCGGCACGCGCGCGGCGGCGTCGAAGATCCACCACGGCATGCGTCCCGGCGACGGCCGCACGCTCCAGCGCGCGCGTGTGACCAGATCGGCGAATGCGAATTCCGGCTGCGCCGGCCCGACCAGTTCATCGCCGGCGCCGATGGCGCGCAGATAGTTCAGCGTGGCATGGTTGCCCGACACCACCACGTGATTGCCGTTGTCCACGGTCGCGCCAAGCGCGCGGTCGTAGTACGAACGGCAGCGCCCGCCCGCCTGCTCGGCGGCCTCGTACAGCACCACCTGGGCGCCGCGCCGCTGCAATTGGACCGCGGCGGCGAGGCCTGCAAGGCCTGCGCCGATCACGTGGACAAGCTTGCGCATCAAAAAATGGCGTACCGCGCGAGGATCCACAACAGCCGCGCGCGCGGCTTGCGGACTTTGGTGCGCGGAATGTCGAAGCCACGCTCGACGGTGCGTTCGAGCAGGCAACGGTACACGCCGGACATGATGCGCGGCGCGCGCACCTCGCCGCGCGGGCAATGGTCCATGATCGCGTCCGCTGCGGCGAAATGCTGTTTCGCCCGCTCCGCGAGCGTCGCGCAGACGCGCGGCAGCGAAGGATCGTCGGCGATCACCGTCGGGCTCGTCACCGCGATGCCTTCGCGCGCCAGCAGTTCGCGCGGCAGATAGCAGCGGTTCAGTTCCGCGTCTTCGTCGATATCGCGCAGGATGTTGGTCAGCTGCAGCGCGCGGCCCAGATGATGGGACAGATCGCGCCCGGGCTGCTCTTCCATCCCGAATATCCTCACCGATAGCCGGCCCGCGGCACTGGCGACGCGATCGCAGTACAGATCGAGCGTCGCTTCGTCGGGCGCGCAGATGTCGGCCTCGGCATCCATCGCCATACCGTCGATCATGGCGTGGAAGTCTTCACGCTGCAGATGGTACGTATGGATGTGCCGCGTCAGCTCGCGCAGCGACGCGCGCGGCGCACCGGCATAGCACGCGTCGATGTCGGCGCGCCAGCGTTCGAGCCCGGCAGCCCGTTCGGCCGGCGGCTGGTCGCCGTCGGCGATGTCGTCGACGGCACGACAAAACGCATAAACCTGGTACATTGCATCGCGTTGCGCGGCCGGCAAAATGCGCATCGCAAGATAAAACGAACTGCCGGACGACATGGCAGCGGCGTCGGTTTGTGTATCGTCCACGACTAGGTTGGAAACGGCCAAGACAATCTCCGCTGAGGCGCCCGTGGCAAGGCGGTCAAGAAGTCATGCCTACCCGCAGGGCAAGCCGCCCGCGCGCGCGGACACGCGCGAAAAAAAATATGCCGGCTGGGATGCCGGGACGGGCGCAAGTATACCAGCCCTCAAGGCCCGTCGCTGGGAGGCTGACATGCAGCTTTCCGGGCGGGCCGGCGCGGCACAACCCGCCACCCGGCAACTAGATGAACGCAACCGAGCGATTGCGGCCCTGCCGTTTCGCCGCATAGAGCGCGGCGTCGGCTTCGTTGATCAGCGCTTCGTAAGCCGGCACGCCCGCGCGCGCCGCCGCACCGCCGACGCTTGCCGTCACCGGCACGCTGTTGCCCTGCACTTCGACCGGCGTGGTGCCGATCGTATTGCGGATTTTTTCGGCGACCAGCATCGCATCTTCGAGCGTCGTGCACGGCAGCAGCAGCGCGAATTCCTCGCCGCCGAAGCGCCCGAAGGTATCCTGCGCGCGCACCACACCGGCCACGCGTTGCGCCATTTCCCGCAGCACCGAATCGCCGACCGAATGGCCAAACTGGTCGTTGATTTTCTTGAAGTGGTCGAGATCGAACAGCAGGATCGACAGATCGCCGCCGTAGCGCTGCCAGCGCGTGTATTCGTCGCGCAGCCGCGCTTCGAAATAGCGGCGGTTCGCGATGCCGGTCAGGCCGTCGCGGTCTGCGTATTCTTTCAGTTTCGCCACCGCTTCTTCACGCTCGCGCTGCACGATGCTCACGTGCGTCACGTCGGACACGGTCACGCAGACCGCTTCGACCTCGCGGTCGCGCATCAGCGGCATGAAGGTGCAGTCCTGCTGCATGAAGTCCACGCCCCCGGTAATCGGCCGGTCGTGATCGAACTTGAACAGATACGGGCGCTGCTCCCACGAGCTGAACGCAAAGCTGCCGAGCTGAAACACGCTTTCGAGCTTGCGGGTGAGCCACACGCGCGGCAATTCCGGGAAGCTGGTGAAGATCGACTTGCCGACCACCTGCTCGGCCGCGAGGCCGCTGTGGTCCTGCATGAAGCGGTTCCACATCAGCACGTTCATCTGCCGGTCCAGCACGAAAATGCCGAAACCGACGCGTTCAACTACCAGATCGCTAAGGGAAGCAGTGGATGATGCATTCATAGACTGGACAACAGCGCGTCAAGCGCATGACTGATGTGCCGGATCGAGTCTTCGGCCATCAGCATCACAAGGTGCGCGCGAAAACTCTGGTCTTCCAGCGAAAAATTCACTTCGACGAGCAGCGCGATTTCCCAGGCGAGCACGTTCGGCTGGAATACGTCGTCGAGCGTCATCGCCGCGCCGAGCATGCCCGGCGGCGAGAACACCGGCGTGCGGCCGAGCTGCTCGAATATGCACGACACGCACGCGCCGGTCAGCACGTTCGCGACGTCGAAAATCAGTTCTTCTTCGGTGGTCGCCTCGTACGCGGACTTCGCGTACGGATCGCTGACCAGCGAGCACAACTGCTCGATGCTGTCGCTCTTGCAGATGACCAGCGCCTCGCCCTTGATATCCGAGCGAAAGCCTTGGCGCACCGCGCTGACCGTATCGTTGATGCCGGTCATCTCGCGCAGCGCCTGCGCCGTCTCGCGCACCGCTACCACCCGCACGCGCGGCACCGACAGCTCGATGAAAGCATCGAGCAGCAGCGCGAGTCGCGTCGCGGCCTGGCCCATCGCCAGATTCGCGACTTCCTGCAGCGCATCGCGCTGATCTTCGTTGAGAGCGTCACGCATACAGCCCGTACTCCTTGAGGATGGGAAGGACCGCCTCGGAAGTCACGGGTTTCGCGATAAAAGCCATCGCGCCCAGCGTGCGCACGCGTTCGCGCGCCATCGGCTGGATATCCGCGGACACGACTATCACAAACGTGTTCAGATCCTCGTGCTGCAATGCCTCGAGCACCTGGTAGCCGGTCATATCCGGCATCGTCAGGTCAAGAAACATCACCGATGCCTTGCCGTCGCGGTACAGTGCGAGTGCCTCGCGTCCGTTCGACGCGTAGGAAATCTCGACGTCCCAGTCAGACGGCAGCGCCTTTGTGAGCACCTTGCGGGCAAGCAGCGAATCGTCGGCGATCACAATGGGCAAAGGCATGGTGGCAGGTCGGAAAACGGAATTGTCTCGTGCGTGTTATCGGCGGTGAGCGACGGTTCTTTAATAACCGTCCGACTACTTCGTGCAAATGATGCGCTCCGGCGTTGAAGGCAACGCAAAAAAACGGAGGTCGGGGAAGACGAGCGCAGTGTCCTGCTGTGCAGGACCGTCGCACGTGCCGGACAGCGTGCACGCGACTAAAGACGATAATGTGACCGGCATTTCGAACTCACCCCGTAGCAGATTGATGCGCGCGGCAAGACGGGTAGAGCCGTTCCGTGGTGCCCCGCTGGCATTCGCGAATTGCCTTGTCGCCACGTCGCTCTGCGATGCCGGGCGCCCTCGCGTAAGCGCACCCGAACATGGCGGGTGCATCGTGTATGTGTTGCGCAATTCTCGAAGCAAACCGGCGAAAAGGCAACTCGCCAATATGGGTCTGGCTGAGCAAAGTCACTCAAGTGGCCGGTAAATTTGGAATGGTTTACGCCCCACTCAGAAAAAATGTCTCTGCTTATCCTTTTGTGTACGTTTGCGCTTCCGGATTTGTCACTGATTGCGCCGGTCTAAAGATGCCGGATGGATGCAGCGCACTGTGCGCACCGGCGCTGCCGCTATGATGAAGACTGGTATGTTCGCTTTCCTCGACTCACGCCGCTGCACTCACAATGACCTCTGATCGGCTGGAACCGGCTCAAGAAGACCGCAGCGCAGGCAACAGGCCGGAAGAAACCGTGTTTCCGGCAGTCCCCGAGCACAATTTCGCGGTGCGCCGTATGACGCTGATCGCGCTGCTGGTCGCTGCGATCGTGCTGCCGTGCGTGTTCGTCGCGGCGATGGCGGTCAGCGATTTCCGCGCACGCGAGGCCGAAGCGACCGATATGGCGCTGCGCACCGTGCGCGTCGCGGAAGAGCATGCGCTAAAAGTATTCGACATGAACGAGGCGCTCGATGCGCGCGTGGTCGATCTGGTCGAAGGGCTCGACGACGCCGGCATCCGCGCGCGCGAAGCGGCGATCCACGACAAGCTGCAGTCGATCGGCGGCGGTTATCCGCAAGTGGCGTCGATGTCCATTTTCAGCAACGACGGCACGCTGCTGGCGAGCAGCCGGCTGTATCCGGCGCCGCCGATGTCGATCGCCGAGCGCGACGACTTCACCGGCATTCGCGACGGCAAGGTGATCGAACACGTATCGAAGGTGATGCGCGGCGCGACCACGTCCGGCGAGCTGGTGTTCAACACCGGCGTCGCGCGGCGCGCCGACGGACAGTTTGCCGGCGTCGTGTCGGTGGCGCTGCGGCCGGGGTATTTCAGCGAGTTCTATCGCGACCTGCTCGGCGGTAGCGGCGCGCCGATGACGATGGGCCTGACCCGCACCGACGGCGCGGTGCTCGCGCACTATCCGCCGAGCCCCAAGGCCGCGGTCGAGCCGGCGCATTCACCGTTTACCGAGGCGCTTGCAAAAGGCAGCAAGTCGGGCGTGGTGCGCGTGCATTCGGCGCTGTACGGCGATACGCAGATCGTGGCGTTCCGGCACGTCGGCTCGTATCCGGTGTACGTCGCCTGTGGCTATCGCACTTCCGCGTTGTGGGCCGCGTGGTATCGCCATCTGAGCGTGCTGATCCTCGCGATGTTCGTGCCTTCGATCGTGCTGTGGTGCGTGATCTGGCTGTCGCTGAAGCGCCTCGAGGCCGAGGAAGAAGCGTGGGAGCGCTGGCAGGCCGAAGCGTCGATGCGCCGCTCGATCGAATCCGCTTACCGGCAGTCGCGCAAGATGGAGGCGCTCGGCAATCTGGTCGGCAGCGTGGCGCACGACTTCAACAATCTGCTGATGATCGTGTCGGCCAACGTGCAGATCCTGCGCCGCCGCAAGGTGAACGCGTTCGATCGCGAGTTGACCGCCGTCGAGCGCGCGCTGAAAAGCGGCCAGTCGTTGACGCGCCAGTTGCTCGGTGTCGCGCGCAAGCAGCCGCTGCGCAACGAGACGCTCGCCGTCGAACACTGGCTGCCGGGTTGCCGCGAGTTGTTGCGTGCATCGCTGGGCGCGAAAGTGTCGCTGGTGATGAACATCGGCGAGGACATCTGGCCGATTCGCATCGACGTTGCCGAACTGGAACTGGCGCTGATCAACGTCGCGGTCAACGCGCGCGACGCGATGCCCGCCGGCGGCCGCTTCACGGTGCGCGCGGGCAATATCACGTTCCGCCACGAAGACGGCTTTCCGCTGACCGGCGACTTCGTGCAGCTGTCGCTGGAAGATACCGGCGTCGGTATGCCGCCGGACGTGCTGGCGCGCGCGTTCGAACCGCTTTTCACGACCAAGCCGAAGGGCATGGGCACCGGCCTTGGCCTGCCGCAGGTGTTTGCGTTCTGCGAGCGTTCCGGCGGGCTGGCCGCGATCGATAGCGCGACCGGCGCGGGCACGTCGGTGCGGCTCTATCTGCCGCGCGCGAGCGGACAGCCGGCGCAGGAAGTGGAGGCGGCCGAACCGGCCGCCGAGGAAGCCGGCGCACGGCAGGGATTACGCATTCTGCTGGTCGAAGATAACGACGAAGTGGCCGCTGGCACCGAGGCGCTGCTGCAGATGATGGGACACGAGGTGACCTGCGTGTTCAACGCGGACACCGCGTTGCGTTTGCTCGACGACGCGCGCGCGAGGCAGGCCAGAAGCGGCGAGCCGCTGCCGTTCGACCTGGTGATTTCGGATATCCACATGCCGGGCAAGCTGAATGGCATCGATCTCGCGGAGGCGATCCAGCGCTTCGAAACGAAGCTGCCGGTGGTGCTGGTGACCGGTTACGCGGAAGAGCTCGAGCGGGCGCGGCACGTCGACGCGCACGTGCTGCCGAAGCCATTCGATATCGCACTGCTCGACAAGTATCTGCAGACGTTGCAGCAGGATCTCGCACACTAGCGCGCCCAGCGGACCGGTCCGATCCGCTGCGGACGGCGTTAGCCGGCGTTACCAGTGGGTTTGTAAAAAACGCTGCCGGAGCGGCAGCCGCCGCGCGGGCAGCGCGCCAGCGCTATGCCCGATCCATCCGGCACGATCGTTGCGGCCTGTCGACATGAGCGAGCAGAAGGCAGCGCGCCTTGCGCTGCGGGCTCCGCGAGATCAACGGGAGGCAGCCATGCGACACACGGTCATCGGCCTGTTCAACACCTACGCAGAGGCGGACGGCGCGCGCCGCACACTGGTGGAAGCGGGCTTCGCTTACAACGAAGTCGAACTGCGCGCCAATCCGGAAACGGCTTCGGATGCGGTTGCCGACGAATCCCCCGGCGTGCTGGCCAACATCGAGCGCTTCTTTTCGAACCTGTTTTCGACCTCGGGACCCGCTGAACCCGCGGCCGCGCGCTATGCCGATGCAATTCGCCGCGGCGCGGTGCTGCTGGCGGTCGACGTCGCCAACCAGACGCGCGCGGAACTCGCGCACAACACGCTGACGCAGCTGGGCGCGCTTGAAGTCAACGAGCGCGTGCGCGAGCCCCGCCCGGCCGACGCGCCCGACGCGCAAACGCGGCGCGAGCACTCGATGCTCGATGAACTCGGCATTGGCGGTCCGGCGGTCGTGCCGACTGCTGCGCAGCCGCCGCGAGAACCGCTGCGCGCCGCGGAAGAAGAGCGTCGCTGGGAAAGAGTCGATGCGCCGCCGCACGACACGCCGATCGACGACGACCCGGCGCGTACCGCGATCGCGGCTGGCGGGGCGCCGGGCTCCGGGGCGGTGCTGCGGCCGGATCGGGCACCGGATGATTTTACTTCGCCTGATCTGGCGCCGGACATCCCGCCGGATGTGTCGACGCATATGCCTCGAAGCGCGCACGATCCTGTGGACTACCCTTCGACCACGGTGCGTGGCGCTGCGCAGTATCAATCGGACCCGTCTGACCTCGGCCGCGCCGCCGGTTTGCCTGAGTCGACGCAAACCCAGCAGCAGCACGGGCAGTGGCCTGGTCAGCAGCAAGGGCAGTGGCCCGGGCAGTCGCAGCGGCAAGGGATGATGTCGGGCGACGATGCGGCGGGTACGGCGGGTACGGCCAGCAGAGCGCCGGCGGGCCGCGATCCGTCGACGGATGCCTGGCCTGGCCGCGCAAGTATGGGTGACGGGCGTGTGCACGCGGCGCGCGAAGACGAACCTTACCCGCCGGCATCGGGCACACCGTCCACGATCAGCCAGCGCACGGCGCCGGCCGGCGCAGGACGGGATGCCGGCGGCACTTCCGCGTCGACCGATCGCGCCGCACACATGCCTGACGAGCATCAGCCGCCTCAGGCTTTCGCAACCGACGGCGACGATACGCTGCGTCCGACAGACGCGCGTACGGCTGGCAGTAATCCGGCGTACACCGGCGGCACGGGCGCCGGTGTACGCGAGCCGGCCAAGCGCGAGCCGCAGCAGCAGCCGCTCGACTACGCTACGCCGGACTACGCCCCCAACGTCGGCAAAGCCGCGCAGGAACCGGCAGCCGGCACTGCGGCCGGCATGATGAACGAATCCGAAGCTCGCCGCGCACTTGATACAACAGCCGGCCGATCGGCCGACCCGGCGAGCGGTGGTAACGCAGTGGGCGGCCGCGGCGCGGGCGCGTCGACGGCGTCCGCGATGCCGGGCGCCGACCCCAACCGGATGCGCGACGTGCCGACGCCGTCCGATAGACTCAGTGCCGCGGATGCCGCTGCGGCCTCGCGCTCAGACGACAGCATCAGTGGCGCGCGAGGGCAGCAGATTCCGGACGAATTCCTCGAGTACGAGGAAGACTTCCATGCTCATTACGACGAGCAATTCGGCAAGCGCACCGGTTCCCGTTACGACGAATACGTACCGGCCTATCGATATGGCGCAACGATGGGACGCGACACGCGCTACCAGGACCGGCCGTGGGACGACGACGTCGAGCTCGAAGCGCAGCACGACTGGGAGCGCAATGCGCCGGAAGGTAGTTGGGATCGATTCAAGGCAGCGGTGCGGCACGGATGGGAACGCGTGACCGGACATCACCACCATTGATTGGTGCACCCGAACGCGACGGGTGGTGCCTCGCCCAATCTGGCACCGCCCCGTCCAAAGCAGACGAAATGACACGGTCGCAGCTGTGGATAACCCGTTTGCTGCCTCCTTTATCCACAGATTTTCTGAATAACCTTGTGGATAAAACGTCCGCTTTCCTTGCAACGCAAGCATGCTATCGACCTCATAGGAGTCGGCAAAATATACCGCTATTCGAACGTTTTTTTGCGATTGCACGGCCAAACTGTTGCCGGACGATGCTTCAAACGGGTAATGCGCGCGGTAGCTCGCGCGTCATGCAAGTCTGTGCCGTTGCGCCCGTCCAAAAACTGGACATTTTTGCAAGCAGAGGCCCCAATGACGCACATTTATTCAGGCAAATCACACGACGAAGCGCTCGCAGCCCGCAAGGGTCAGCGACAAAAATCTCAGGAACAGCCAGGCGGAGAAATGGCTGTAGAAGACTCGCAGTCCGATTCGAAGCACAGCAGCGGGCAATTGTCGGAAGAAGGCAAGAAGGTTTGGCGCACAGGCGCCGGGCTCGATGGCGGCGGAAAGGCTTAAATCCTCCGGCGGCCTTGATCGGCCTCCGCCGAACGGCGGATTGATAGCGCCGCAGCACCGCGCCTTCGCGGTGGCGCAAACTGGAATGGAAAGGAAAATTTCAATTTTCTTTCGGTCGTGTCTGTCATAACTCCGCGAGCCGCGCGACTGACGTGTATCGACTTCGATTGTTTCCGCGGCGCACTTTTCAAGCGATTTTGCAGGTAGCGCGTCGTGCGGGACAATGGCGGGTCTGCCCAACATGGGCCCAATCACTTCGCCATCAATGACAACAACCGAATTCGACGGGCGCCCGGCACGGCGCCGGTATTGTGCTGCGCGATCGACCGCCAGCGCCGGCGGTTCCCGCCTCTCTTGCCGTTGCTCGCGAGTCGCGCACGGACACGGGCAGCGAGTTCACGCATGACGCGCGCGACCGATACGCGCAGCTTCGAGGATCCCGCTTATCTGTCGCAGTTGCGCCGCGACTTGCTGCGCTTCGCGCGACTGCAACTGCGCGATGCCGCAGCGGCGGAAGACGCCGTCCAGGAAGCGCTTGCCGCAGCGTGGACGCAAGCCGACCGCTTCGGCGGTCAGTCGGAGCATAAGACATGGGTGTTCGGCATTCTGCGTCACAAGCTGATCGATACGCTGCGCGCGAAACAGCGGACCATCAATCTATCCGCGCTCGAAGACGAACTCGATGGGGAATCGCTGCTCGACCGCGAGTTGTTCAAGGAGAACGGTCACTGGTCGCGCGAAGCGAAACCGCGCCGCTGGCCGACACCGGAAACCGCGCTGCAGCAGCAACAGTTCTGGACCTTGTTCGAGACGTGTCTCGAGCATCTGCCGGAAAACATCGGCCGCGTTTTCATGATGCGCGAGTTTCTCGATCTCGAAACCGCGGAGATCTGCACTGAACTGCAAATGACCGCGAATCACTGCAGCGTCATGATCTATCGGGCCCGGCTGAGGCTGCGCACGTGCCTGACCGAGAAGGGGCTTTCGAGCGAGGACGTCAATGGGGAAATGTAAAGACATCACGCGGCTGCTGTCCGACGCGCTTGAGCGTCCGCTGTCCGCGGGCGAGTGGCTGGCTGTCGGCGTGCATTTGCCGACCTGCAGCGGCTGCCGAAACTTTCGCAAGCATATCGGTTTGCTCAGGGCGGCTTCGCGCGCGCTTGGCGGACTGAACGATACCCACGGCAACGGCGACGCGCGCGAATGAGCATTGCTCGCGACGGCGCGACGGCCTCGCCGTCGTAGCGTCACGGCATCGCGGCCGTGATTTGCTTATGCGAATTTATCGGTTCGTGATGCGATGCAGGCGACTTATCGTGGTGCGCAATCGGTCCACGTTGCGACCGTCCATTGCGCTCAGGTCGTCCCGCTATCATGTCCCGTCATTTTATTTCGGCACGCCGCACGTTTCTGGCCGGCGCAGGCGCTGTCGTTGCAGCAGCGGCCCTACCCTCGTTTGGCGCCGCTCGCGCCACGGAAATCCGCATCGGCTATCAGAAGGCCGCGAGCACGCTGGTTTTGCTCAAAGCGGATGGCACGCTTGAAAAGCGTCTTGCGTCGCAGGGCATCGGTGTCAAATGGACGGAGTTTCCTGCTGGACCGCAATTGCTCGAAGGGCTCAATGTCGGTTCGATCGACTTCGGTTATGTGGGTGAAGCACCGCCGGTGATTGCGCAGGCGGCGGGTGCGAAGTTCGTCTATACGGCCTACGAAACTCCGACTCCGCATGCCGAAGGTATCCTCGTGCATCGCGACGCGCCGATCCAGTCTGTCGCGGATCTGAAGGGGAAGAAGATCGCGTTCAACAAAGGCTCGGACGTGCACTGGTTTGTCGTGGCCGCGCTGCAGAAAGCAGGCGTCCGCTACGCCGACGTGCAGCCGGTGTTCCTGCCGCCCGCCGACGCGCGCGCCGCTTTCGAACGCGGCGCGATCGACGCATGGGCCATCTGGGATCCGTTTCTCGAAGCCGCGCGGCGGCAGACCAATGCGCGTCTGCTGCTCGATGGCGCGGGCATCGTGAACCATCATCAATTTTTTCTTAGCGCGCGTGACTTCGCGCAGGATCACGGCGATGTCGTCGATGCCGTGATCGATGAGGTCGGACGCAAAGGCAGCTGGGTGCGCGGTCACTATGCGGAAGCAGCCGCGCAGCTCGCACCGATTCAGGGGCTGGACGCGGGCGTCATCGAAGCCGGGCTGCGGCACTACGCGCACACCTACAAGCCCGTCGATGCGCAAGTGCTCGCGGAACAGCAACGCATTGCCGATACGTTCGTCGATCTGCGCATCATCCCGACCAGGATCGCGACTCGCGATGCCGTGTTATCGCTCGCGAAGTCCTGATCATTTAAAGTCAATACATCTTCCGAGCGCTATTCGGTTTATTCGCCGAATAGCGCTTCTACGTTTTCTGGCGGACGGCCGATAACTGCTTTGCCGTTGCGCACGACGATAGGACGTTGCAAAAGGATCGGGTGCTTTGCGATTGCCTGAAGCAACTGCTCGTCTGTCAATTCTGGGTTGGCGAGGCCCAGTTCCTTGTATTCGCTTTCGGTGTTGCGCAGCATGTCGCGCACCGGGCCACCAAGCATCCGGTGCAGATCTTTCAATTGAGCGACCGTCAAGGGCTCGCGAAGATACTCGATGACTTTCACCGGCTCGTTCAGGTGCCCATACGCGTTCGTGACGAGGTCGCAGGCGCCTCGCGATTTGGTGCAGCGGGGGTTGTGGTAGATCGTGATCATGGCGGGTTGATAAGTGAATGGGCCTTTGGCGGTCGTTTGCTGTCGAGTGGGGATTTTAGCCGGTGGCTGGATGAACGGCCGGCGAGATCTTGCCTGCCGTTTGATGGAGCGCGTGTCGTGTCGCAATGATGCTGACGGTGAGTGCGCCGGTTTATGCGCATAAAGACACCCCTCAAGAAGCACCGCCGCCACGCGACTGAAGTTTGATTTTCGAGGCGCTAAGAGTCGCTATGCGAATCCCCAAAGCTTTATGCGCATAAAGCCAGGCCGAATGGCCAGTCTGTCGTCGCTAGACCACAAAATTCATTCAAACATAAATAACATCAAGGTAGAATTCAGCAGCGTCCAAAACGAGGGGGTGAAGCTTGGCAGCGGAAATCATCGCAGTGACACAACAAAAAGGCGGCGTCGGAAAGAGCACGATTGCGATGCATCTCGGCGCCGCATTTCACGAACGGGGCAAGCGGGTTCTCGTTGTCGATGCAGATGGACAAAACACCTTGGTGCACTGGGCCAGCGCCTCTTCAGAAGGCGACGCTGGCATTCCGTTTCCCGTAGTCAATCTCTCTGAAGCCGGTGGGCAGATCCACCGCGAGATCAAGAAGTTCGTCGGCGACTACGACATCATCGTGGTGGATTGCCCGCCGTCGATCACCGAGAAGGTCTCTGGCGTCGTGCTACTGGCGGCAAGCGTCGCGGTGATTCCAACGTCATCCTCTCCCGCTGACTATTGGTCCAGCGTCGGACTCGTCAAATTGATCCAGCAAGCGCAGGTGATGAACGAAGACTTGCGCGCGGTCTTCCTGCTGAACAAGACCGAAGAAAAACGCATGCTCACGCGCGAACTGAAGCGTGCGCTAGAAGAGCTCGGCTTTCCGTTGCTCAAAACCCAGATTCCTACTCGCGAGGCGTACAAGCAGGCGATGGCGCTCGGCCAAACCGTGCTGCAGATGAACGATCGTGGCGCCAAGCTCGCCAGCGTCGAAATCCGCGCGGTGGCCGACGAGCTGGCCGCCTTGCTCCCCTGAATTTATGCGCATAAAGGTCACTGAATGAAACCCTCCCAATTCGCCAAAGGCTTTCAAGCGCGCCCGGACACCACTAGCAGCGAGAAGCGCACGGCGCTCGACCGGCTCAATGCAATCGACGGCCTCGTGCAGAGCGGCCATAAGCCAGGTGAAATCGCCGGCCGCTCGAGCCAATCGATTTCTCAACCGGCTTCGAACGAACCGGAGCAGGCCGAGGCAATCAGCGAATCTCCGCAGTATCACGCGTGGCGCGCAGAGCACGGCTACCGGCATGGGCAGGTCATCGAGCTTCCGTTGAAGACGATCAAGGCAAGCCCGTTCAATCCGCGTCACTTCTACCTGAAGTCGTCGATCGCCGAGCTTGCCGTCAACCTCGCAAAGCAAGGGCAACAGCAGGCGATTCACGTCATTCCCGATTATGACAATCCGGGTACCTACTTCGTCAGCGACGGCGGACGGCGCGTGCGTGCATTGAAGGAAGCCAACAAGGAAACCGTGAAGGCGATCGTTATCGACCTGCCGATCGGCATCCAGAGCTACAAGCTTGGTTACGACCTCAACGTCCAGCGCGACTCGCAAACGGTGTTCGACAACGCTGTCGTCTGGCGCCGCTTTCTCGAAGACAAGCATTTCCAGAGCCAAAAGGAACTGGCCGAGCATCTCGGTCTCGACGAATCGACCGTAGCGGTTGCACTGTCGATCGCCAAATTGCCTGAGGTGGTTATGCAGGAGATGGTGGCGCGTCCGGATCGCTTCGGCTCGAACATGGGGTATCAGGTTGGCCGTTACCACGGCGCGCGCGGCACCGACGCGACGCTGCGCCTGATCAACAAGATCCTCTCCGACGACCTCAGCACGCGCCAGGTCGCCGATATCGTGAAGGGCAGGGCCAGCGCGCAGGAGACCGCCAAGCCTGCGGGTCGGCAGCGTTACGCACAGCGGCTCGAGATCAAGTTCGAGGGTGTATCGGTGGGCGACCTGAAGTCCTACGGTGACGACCGTATCGAACTGCGCTTGCGCGGCCTGTCGCGTGAAAAGCGCGACGACATCCTGCATCAGATCGAGCAAATGCTGCAGGAAAAGGGCAAGCGTTGAACGGCGCGGCGCGCATCGCCGGGCTTTTGTTGATGGGCCAGGCTGGTCTAGCCCGCCTTTGGTCGGCTAACCGCGGCGCGCTGTTGTGAATAACACGAGAGCACCGGCGGGGACACGCTGCGCAACTGCACCGCAGACCCAACCCCTCCGCTTCGACCGTCAAGCCGCGCGCGATTGACTCAGCGTGAAAGCAAGCAGATCGCCATCCGTCGGCTCCCCCCACGTCTTGCGGGCGAGCCAGTCAAAAAACGCCGTTTCCGCCAGCTTCGAATCGAGTCCGCGGCGACGCCAGTCGTCACGCATGTGAGCGCCGAGCTCCGGCAGTTCATCGTCTTCGAAGGACTGCCTTGCCAGTTCGCGTTCCGATTCGCCCTGTTCGTCGTATAGCGCCTGAGCTTCCTTGCGGCGATAAGCCGCGTACTCGCTCAACAGCCGCGCCTTCAGATCGTCCGCGGGAGCCGCGGCGGAGGCCTTGCCTCCGCTCGCCGGCGGCAACGCGTCGACTGGCGGCGCATAGCCCTTCTTCAGCGCATCCTTGAACAGCGCCGGCGCGCTGCGCACCGGCGGCAGCGTCGTGCTGCGCATGCGCTGCTCGGTCATCTGCAGTGCCGCGCGGATGCGGTTTTCTTCGCTGTCCGCGTACAGCGTCTGCGCTTCCTTCAACGGAATGCCGATCTTGACCATCCGGTCGACCAGCGTGCTGTCGAACACATTCGGATGCTCGTCGAGCGCGAGCATCGGCTGCTTGCGCTCCGACACGCGAAACTGGATCTCGGCGACACGCCGACCTTCGCGATGCTCGATCAGTTCGACGAAGATGTTGGTAACCGCGTTGACTTCGGCAATCGCCGGGCGCAGGTAGTCGCGTTTGAAGTACTTGTATTCGCGCTTCGCTTCGTCGCCCGCCTCGGTGTCCGGCGTGCCCGACAGGATCGGCCGCCACCATTCCCACGACTCGCGCATCGTCAGATGGCTGGGATTGGTCAGGTAGCGCACGCAGATCTCATACAGCGCGAGACCCGCGCTGCTGCGCAACTGGCTCTGGAACTGCAGGCTCAGGCGCGCGTACTGGACTGGATCCAGCAACTTCTTTTTGATCTTCGGTGCGAACGAGAACTCGACCCACACGCGCCGCGTGGCCGGGTCTTCGAGAATTTCGGCATCGGCAATCAGCGTCGAGATACCCCATTTGCGGCCAGGCTTCTGGCTCGACGTGCCGGTGCTCCATTCGACCTGTACTGACACCATGCGCCGCAAATGCTCCTTGACGAGCGCCGTATCGTTCGAATCGAACGCCGAATTCGCGACAATGTCCGACAACAACGCACGGTACGTATCGCCGGACTCGTCCGCCTGCTGCGCGACAGCCAGCAGCACGTTGAACAGTTTGCGAGTGAGCAGCGTAATCTTGCCGCTCTTGGGCTGGATTGCGATCGCCTCGACGGCTTTGCGCAGTTCGGCCGAGCTCGGGCTCACCACATCGGTTTTCTTCGCGCGCTTCGTAGCCATGCGGTTGGGTCGAGGAGGATTTTGCGCAAGCATACCGGCCGTGGTGATGGGCGTCTATAGGGTGACGCTCACCATTTCCGGTGAAGTGCGTTTACGAATCGCGCCTCACCTCGGAGGGCTCCCGAAAAGCCTCACCCGCCAAAATTCGCGGGTTTCGCGGCTTTCGTTGCATGTCGCGGGATCGGCGAAAGCCGTCAACGCATCGCCGCCTGACTGCGTGATGAAACTGCTCCCGTATCGGCTCACCTGAATGGACGTCGTAAATTTACGACGATAAGTCACGCGCGCGGACGTGATCGGGGCCACCCGAAATCGAGATGGTCGGCACGGTGGCGTCCGCCGCTTCGGTTAGCGCCGAACTTGCTGTTACCCGCTCCCACGGCGTGATTTAGCGCGAAGACCGCAGCCACCATCGACGCCCCCGCGATCCGCCCAGCAGGCGCTGCATGGGCATTGCGGCGGCCTGCACAGCACGGACCCGCAAAGCCGCAACAAAGGCATTCAGACTCGCAAAGCAACGCTTCCGCGTCGCGCGCGTACATCAGGATTGTCATCGGATCCGATACAGCTCGGACGCCGGCACATCCCGGACTTTGAACCTTGACCCTCGGCCGCATCGCAACGACAACAGATGGGCCCCGAAAACGCTCACCTATGGCTACCGTGAGAACCGCAGAACACGGGAGCCTCACGTTCAGCGAGTGGCTAAACGGGCAGCGTGTCCTCCCGGAAACACTCACCTCACCCGGCAAGCAGCTACCCGGAATCCCGCCAAGTCAGGCTTTTACGCATACTCCCGAAAATCCTCACCTTTTATGGCTTCGCGCAAATTATCCAATCGATCCAGGTACTTACGATGTAATTATGAGGCGCTTCCTAAGCGTACTCGGCTCCTGAATCTTCTCACCGTCACCGGTTGTTGCTCTCGACCTCAGTTTGCCCGGCGCCCGACCGATCCCTCCCGCAAATTCTCACCCTACGATTTCGACCGCGCGTCGATTGCACCTCACCGATCACCTACTGCCGCGCTTTTCGCGTAAGTAATCGCAAACCTCGTCCCGTTTTCCCTCACCTGAGGCTTTCCAGGCGTCTGGTAAAGCTCCCGAAAAGGCTCACCTTTGAGCTTATCCGGCGCAATTGCACCTATAACCATTGCCTCTTTCCTGGCTCCCGAAAATCCTCACTTTAACCGTGCTGGTCGACCTGGCAGCCTGCCGAACACCCGCAAATAAGCCAAAGCGGCATCTAGCGCTCCCGAAAAAACTCACCTCAAGGTCGCCAGCGCTCGTTAGACGGGGGGTTAACCGCCTTGCGCCCCCGAAAAACCTCACCTGAGGTCTTCTTTGGCCCCCGTGGCGGCTCACCGCAGGCAATTTCGAGGCCAAAATAACGCTCGTAACGCCGTACGGCTGCTGTCCCGAATCCGCTCACCCGCCTAACGCCGCTTCACCGCGGCAAGTTTTCGGCAAAATAAGGACGTACGGCTGCTTCTACCCCGAAAACTCTCACCTTTGATGCGCCGCGCCTTTTCAGCGAATCCTGAATCCGCTCACGATCTGTCCCGCAGGCCCTCACCAGGTGCCCTGAAACCCATCACTGCGATATCCCGCCGACCCTCACCATGTCTCCCGTAAAACTTCACCCGACCCGCCTAAAAGGCTTACCAGGTAAGGGTTTGCTTAGGCGTTAACGTTTTTAACAAGGGTTCAAGGGTGTTTACTTTTATTACTCTCAAGTCTTTTCCCCGCGAGTACGCTGAAAAAAACCTCACCCTCAACAGGCGGCTCCGGCATTTCGGTTCGTGAAACATAGGGTCGAAGTGTACGGTCGAGGAAATTTCTTTTATATACAGTGCGTTGTAGTCTATTCTTCGCTTTGTTTCACGGATGCCCCTGGAAAAAGCAGCGGTAAGTCGTTTTGGCGAGCTGACATCACCAGTCAGCAAATCAGCGCTTGATCATCCACACGAAAACGTAGCAAACATTACGTAATTTGTTATGATTCATCCGGTCAAGCTCCTGTGAGGCCTGCATGAACCTCGATGAAGAACGCCAGGCGATTCGTCGCGAACTGGATTCCATGCGCGAAAGCGGCGCCAAACGCCAGGATTTATCGCTACATGCATGTAAACGGCTCTTTTTCGATCTCGGCACGCGGCCCTCGATGGCCGCAGTACGCGATCTAACCCAGACCGGCAGCGCCAGCGATATCCCGAAAGACATCGATCTTTTCTGGGAACGTATCCGCGGTGCGTCACGCGTACGGATTGGCGCGGGCGTATTGCCCAAGGCTTTGGAGGAGCGAGCCGGCGAGTTGCTCGGCTCGCTCTATGAATCGGCGCTGAATGAGGCCCGCACCGCGCTCGACAGCGAGCGCGAAGAGATGCAAGCGCTGATTTCCGCCGCCCAACAGGAAACGCACGACGGCAAGATCCGGCACGAGGCGTCGGCCGAAGCGATCGCTCGCAGCGAAGCCCGCGCTGACGCCGCCTGGGAACGGGTGCGCGCGCTCGAGGCGCAACTCGCAGCGCTCACCACGCAAAACACCGCGCATCAGGAAAGCTTGCAGTCGAGCGTGCGTCGGCTCGACGCCGAAAACGAAACACTGCGCAAGCGGCTCGACGCAGAACAAAGCACCAACGACACACTGCGCGACCGCGTCGACGCGTTGCACATCGAGATGCGTCAAAGCACCGAGCACTACGCGCAGCAGATCAAGGACGCCGTCGCCGAAGCAGAGCGCCGCGTAAAACCGATGCTAGTTGAAC
This sequence comes from Paraburkholderia sp., assembly GCA_035536055.1. Classification (GTDB taxonomy): domain Bacteria; phylum Pseudomonadota; class Gammaproteobacteria; order Burkholderiales; family Burkholderiaceae; genus Paraburkholderia. The sequence continues at coordinate 19,628 of DATLOW010000247.1, forward strand.
TCGATTCGCTGCGCAGCATGGCCGCGACTTACCAGTCGGGCGTGCGCGATGCGAGCCGCAAGGAGTTCGATTTCATCCAGCAGCTTGCGGCAGCCAAGGCGCGGAACGACAGACTCGACGCGCAGTTGCGAGAACAATCCGATGAACTCGATGTAATGACACGACAACTTGCGGCGCTGCGCGCGCAACAGGGTATCGATCCATCGATCGCCAGTCTGCTATGCGCCTTGGCCACCGCCGGCAAACTCGACGCTGCCGAACTCGCATCGATCGGTACCACGGTCGATGGCCATGTGACATTGCCCGCACGTTGCCCCAAATGCTCAGAGGGTGAACCTGAACTTTCGCAGGTGGATCACCATTACGAGTTGCTGTGCCCCGAGTGTGACCATTCTTCCGGGCCCGGCGCATCAAGGCTCGAAGCGGTGTCGCGCTTTTTGTCGACCGATGCCGTATCGGCTTCGAGTTAACACTTTGTGCTGATTACCCGCGCTAACTATGTGCGCCGAAAGGCTTTCCGCTGAAAGGTGAGGGAATACGGGATCGCTGCGGTGAGGCTTTTCGGGAGTCGATTACCGGTGAGCGCCCGCCGTTGCGCGCATCACCGGTTCATTGCGCGTCGCAATTCGATTCACCATCGGCAGCTTGATGGCTGGCCCATGTGCTCCACGCGCGATGCAACCGGCCGGCCGAAACCGACTGCGCGAATCCCAGCCACTGACCGACAAGTTCCGGCTCGACGCCGGTATCGAATAGCTCCGCAGCGAAAGAATTGCGCAACGTTTGCGGACTCGCGCGGGCTTCGCGCGACGCGCCGATACCGCATGCGTCGATCAACGCGTCAATCGCGCGCAGCATGGTCGCCTTGTGCATCGGTCGGCCCGATGGCGATGCGGGAAACACCAGCTCACCTGCGAGATGGGCTGCCGCACGTTCTTCAAGCCAGGCATCGAGAATCTCGACAGCAAATGATAAAAGCCTGGTACGGCGTACTAAAGCGGGCTTGCCTGTATCCACGGTGATCCATGCGGAGCCCCGCTCGACGCAGCCCACCGTCAGGACTTTAGCCTCGCCGGTCTTCAATCCGCCACCGAGGAATACGGCGACCAACGCGCGGTCGCGGCGCTCGCGCCATCGTTGCGCAGCGGAAAGCCCGGTGACAGGCGACACAAGATATGAGATTAGCGCGTCACGTTCATCGCGCGTCAGAAAGCTGGTCGGCTCGTTATCGCGCGCGTTGCGCCACGCGGCTTCGCCATCCTGCGCAATGAAGCGGGCAGGATTGGTCGACGCGAGTTCGATATAGCGAACATGGTCGAGTACGCGTTCGATCAAGCGCAGATATCGCGCGCGCTGCGTTTTGCGAATCGATAGTCCCGCAACGAAATCGGCGATCGAACGCTTGTCGACCGTGCCAAGCGTTTTGTGTTGCGCGCGCAACCATTCGAGGAACAGCCCCCACTGTGCGCGGTAGACCTGCGCCGACGAAGGGCGAAACTGGTGCTTCGCAAGCCATGCATCGAACGCGATGGCGGGATCGTGCAGCCAGTCGTCGCGCTCGCGCTCGAACAGGTCGCCGGGCGGCTGCGGCAGATGCGCTGAACCAGACGGAGGCGAAGGAGCGGTCATCCGGGATCTCACCGTAAGCGACACGAAATTGTAGACCGTCACTCAGGCTGGGCGACGGCGCACCCTCGCACTTCACCGCGCGGGCTCAATCGCCCCACGCTCGCGGCCGACGCGCGGAACCGCTGCTGTGTCGACACGCGGCCTGCAGCTTGTCTTCGTGCTGCGCATCTTCGTAGGCCTCAACCGCGAATGCGAATACCGCGGGCAACGCATTTGACTTGCCGAAATCGACGAGTTCGTCGGTCTCCGGATACGGCATCTCGGTCGGCCGCTGAAACAGACCCAGCAGCAGCGCGTCATGCCGGCTGGCGAAACCAAGGTCGGCGAGCGCTTCCGCCTCGATCGCGTGCAGTAGCCTCCATGTGAGCGGCACGTGCTGTGCGATATAGCGCGACGCGATATGGCGCACGATATGCGAGAGGTCGCGCGCCGCGTTCCGGTAGCGCAGTGCGGCGAGCGTGACGTCAAGGTGGGTGCTGGGGCGGTTCATGTTCGGCTCCGGTGCCGACGATGAGTCGGGACTATACTGTACAAATATACAGTATAGTCCGCAAGCTCTGCCGAACAGCCGGCGGTCGCGGCCGCCAGCGCGCGGACCGCGCAGTCCGCAGCCGCATGCCGTACCCAAGCGGCATCAACCGTGAATCACCACCAGTAACGCTTTCGCCTCGCTTTTGCCGGCGTTGCGGACCGCGTGCGGCTCGTCGGCTACATAGCGCGCGGTATCGCCCGCCTTCAGCCGCTTCTTCGTGCCGGCTGCTTCGACATCGATCGTGCCGTGCAGCACAGTCAGGTGTTCGCGCGTGCCCGGCTCGTGTGCGTTGGATACAAGCGCACCGCCGGCTGCAAGCGTAAGCTCATACCACTCGAACTTGCCGGCCAGCTCGATCGGCCCCCAGACCCGCAGCTGGTATTTCGCATCGTGACCGCTCAACGTGGGAATTTCATGCGGACCCGCCACAGCGATAGCTTCCGGCGCCTTCGGTTGCGCAAACAGCGAATCGAGGCTCACGCCGAGCGCATGTGTCAACCGCCACGCCACGGCGATGGTGGGGTTGGCCTTGTCGCGCTCGATCTCCGACAACATCGATTTCGACACACCCGCCGCGCGCGACAGATCGTCGAGCGTCATCTTGCGTTCGCTGCGCAACCGCTGGATCTGTTCACCGACGCGCGGCGGCGCCGCCGTGGTTGCCGCAGCGGGCGCTGCACCCGGCGCCGGACGGCGCGAACCCGTACTTGCCATTTGCTGACCTATCGTTTAGAGTTGTTCGATATATCGAACGTGAGTTCGGAAAAACGGAAATTTCCGATAAATCTGACAAGCGACTATAACAGGCTGCCGCGACGCTGCCCATGGCATTCACAGTGCGCACAAGCCGCTTCTCCACTCAGGAGCCCGACCCATGCGTGATTCTTTTTTCGACCATCTGCGCGGCACGCTCGAGCAGATCCGTGCCGACGGCTTCTACAAGACCGAACGCGTGATCGCCAGCCCGCAGGCCGCGGATATCCAGCTGGCAAGCGGTGCGGGTGTGCTGAACTTTTGCGCGAACAACTATCTGGGTCTTGCAAACGACCCGCGCCTGATCGCGGCGGCCCAGCAAGGCCTCGAACGCGACGGCTTTGGCATGGCATCGGTGCGCTTCATTTGCGGCACGCAGACGGTGCATAAGGAACTGGAGCGCGCGCTGTCTACGTTTTTGCAAACCGACGACTGCATTCTCTATTCGAGCTGTTTCGACGCCAATGGCGGCCTGTTCGAAACGCTGCTCGACGAATCCGACGCGATCATCAGCGACGAGCTGAATCACGCGAGCATTATCGACGGCGTGCGCCTGTCGAAAGCGAAGCGCTACCGCTACAAGAACAACGATCTTGCCGATCTTGAAGCGAAGCTGCGCGAAGCGGACGCCGCAGGCGCGCGCTTCAGGCTGATCGCCACCGACGGCGTCTTCTCGATGGACGGCATCATCGCGAATCTCGCCGGCATCTGCGATATCGCCGACCGTTACGGCGCGCTGGTCATGGTCGACGATTCTCATGCGGTGGGCTTTATCGGCGAACACGGCCGCGGCACGCCGGAGCATTGCGGGGTGCTGTCGCGCGTCGACATCATCACCGGCACGCTCGGCAAGGCGCTTGGCGGCGCGTCGGGCGGCTATGTCGCGGCGCGCCAGGAAGTCGTCGATCTGCTGCGGCAGCGCTCGCGTCCGTATCTGTTTTCGAACACGTTGACGCCGAGCATCGCCGCTGCTTCGCTCAAGGTACTCGAACTGCTGGCCGGCACCGAAGGCGCTCAGCTGCGCGAACGCGTGCGCGCCAACGGCGCGCACTTCCGACGTTCGATGAGCGCGCTCGGCTTTACGCTGGTGCCCGGCGAACATCCGATCATCCCGGTGATGCTCGGCGATGCGCAACTCGCATCGCGCATGGCCGATGCGCTGCTGCAGGAAGGCGTCTATGTGATCGGATTTTCGTTTCCGGTGGTGCCGCGCGGCCGCGCGCGCATCCGCACGCAGATGAGCGCCGCGCACACGCCCGAACAAATCGATTACGCAGTGGGCGCGTTTGCACGCGTCGGCCGTGCGCTCGGCGTGATTGCCGCCTGATCCCAAGCACCGCGAGCCTCGTTATTCAGGAAACCAGATGAAAGCATTGGCAAAACTCGAACGTGCACCGGGCCTCACGTTGACCCGTGTGAAGAAGCCTGAAGTGGGCCACAACGATGTGATGATCCGCATCACGCGCACCGCGATTTGCGGCACTGACGTCCACATCTGGAAGTGGGACGACTGGGCGCAAAAAACGATTCCGGTGCCGATGCACGTCGGTCATGAGTATGTCGGGGAAATCGTCGAAATGGGTCAGGAGGTGCGCGGTTTCGCGATTGGCGACCGCGTGTCCGGCGAAGGGCACATCACCTGCGGGTTCTGCCGCAACTGCCGCGCGGGCCGGCGTCACCTGTGTCGCAATACGGTGGGCGTCGGCGTGAATCGCGAGGGCGCCTTCGCCGAGTATCTGGTGATTCCCGCGTTCAACGCGTTCAAGATTCCGCCCGAGATTTCCGACGATCTCGCCGCGATCTTCGACCCGTTCGGCAATGCGACGCACACCGCGCTGTCGTTCAACCTGGTCGGCGAAGACGTGCTGATCACCGGTGCCGGCCCGATCGGCATCATGGCGGTGGCGATCGCGAAGCATGTCGGCGCACGCAATGTGGTGATCACCGACGTCAACGATTACCGTCTCGAGCTGGCGCGCAAGATGGGCGCAACGCGCGCGGTGAACGTGTCGCGCGAAACGCTGCGCGACGTGATGGCCGATCTGCACATGACCGAAGGCTTCGACGTGGGCCTCGAAATGTCGGGCGTGCCGAGCGCGTTTACCGGCATGCTGGAAGCGATGAACCACGGCGGCAAGGTTGCGCTGCTCGGCATTCCGCCCGCGCAAACTGCGATCGACTGGACCCAGGTGATCTTCAAAGGGCTGGAAATCAAGGGCATTTACGGCCGCGAGATGTTCGAAACCTGGTACAAGATGGTGGCGATGCTGCAAAGCGGCCTCGATCTGTCGCCGATCCTGACGCACCGCTTCGCCGTCGACGATTACGAGCGCGCATTCGCCACGATGATTTCCGGCGAAAGCGGCAAGGTTATTCTCGACTGGACTGTCTGATCAGAACGTGCCGCGAGTCTCGCCGATACGTGCGAGACCTTGCGGCAACCGTCACCTGCAACGTTATCGGCTTCAGTTCGTCGCGCGCGGCTTGTCGAATTCCGCCTGAATGCGCACGTGCACGTCGTCACCGACGGCCGGATACCACGTCGACAGCCCGAACTTCGCGCGGCTGAAACGGCCTTCCGCAGAAAATCCCATCGTATCGAGTTTCGTCAGCGGATCGACGCCGTAACCGTTGAAGGTCACATCGAGCGTGACCGGCTGGGTCGTGCCGCGTATCGTCAGATCGCCGGTCAGCTTGCCGCTTGCTTCGCCGGTGCGTTCGAAGTGCGTGCTGACGAAGTGAATCTGCGGATTGTTCGCAACATCCAGCATATCCGGACCCTTCAGCATCTTGTCGAGCAGCGGTACGTTCGTATCGATGCTGGCCGCGTCGATGTCGATGGCCACCGAACTGTTCGCCATCCCCCCTTCGCGCCAGTCGAGCTGCCCCTTCACGCGATCGAAGCGCATCACGAAGCGCGAGTACTTGAAGTGCTCGACGTCGAAAATCACGCTCCAGTGGTCCGCATCGAGCGAATAACGCCCAACCGGCACTTTCGATTCCGTCGTACTGACCGTATGGGTGACCACTTCGAGCGGCGTGCAGGCAGTCAGGGCAGTCGTCGCGCCGGCGACGAGAAACAGCGCACGCACGACGGCTGCGCGAGCGGCGGCTTTGTTCATGGCTTCTCCGGTAAGGGATCCGCAACAAGATAGTGCATTCCTGCCCTGTTTGCCCACAAACCTTGGCACTGCAAGTTTTCAGGCCGATCGGCAAACTGTCCTTGACGGGGTAGAATGATCGTTCTACCATTGGTCGCATGGCTAGCTCAAACGATTCCCCGGCATCCAGCAGCGCGCGCGAACGGCTTCTCGCGGCGGCTGAGGCGCTCGTGTACGCCGGCGGCATCCATGCAACCGGCGTCGACGCGATCGTTAAACAGTCCGGCACCGCGCGCAAAAGCTTCTACACTCATTTTGAGTCGAAGGACGCGCTGATTGCCGCCGCGCTCGAGCGGCGCGACGACCGTTGGATGAACTGGTTCGTAGAGGGCACGCTGCGCCACGGCAAACGGCCGCATGCGCGCCTGCTCGGTATGTTCGACGTGCTGCGCGAGTGGTTCGTATCGGAAGATTTTCACGGCTGCGCATTCCTGAACGCCGCCGGGGAAATCGCCTCGCCGGACGATCCGATCCGGGTCGTCGCGCGCGAGCACAAGGAGCGGCTGCTCGATTTCGTGCGTGCGCAATGCGATGAATTCGTCGCGTCGATCGGTATCGATGCGCGGCGCGCGGCGCGGCTGTCGCGCCAGTTGTTGATCTTGATCGACGGCGCCATCGGTGTGGCGCTCGTCGGTGGCGACCCCGATGCGGCGCACGATGCGCGCAGCGCCGCGGAAAAATTGCTTGAAGCGTGTTACCCGCCTACCCGTTCGCCGTCCGGCGAACATTCATTCCCCTGTTGAGCAAGAACCTTATCGAGCTTAGGAGCCCATCATGGCAGAAACCGAATCCCGTCCGCCGTTCCCGCCGTTCACGCGCGAAACCGCGATCCAGAAAGTGCGTGGCGCAGAAGATGGCTGGAACACGCGCGACCCTGAGCGCGTGTCGCTGGCTTATACGCCGGACAGCGTGTGGCGCAACCGCGTCGAGTTCGTGAAGGGCCGCGACCAGATCGTCGATCTGCTGCGCCGTAAGTGGAAGCGCGAGCTCGACTACCGTCTGATCAAGGAACTGTGGGCGTTCACCGAGAACCGCATCGCCGTGCGTTTCGCGTACGAGTTCCATGACGATTCGGGCACGTGGTTCCGCGCATACGGCAACGAGAACTGGGAATTTGCCGAGAACGGTCTGATGGCGCATCGCCACGCGAGCATCAACGAGATGCCGATCCGCGAAGCCGACCGCCTGTTCCACTGGCCGCTCGGCCGCCGTCCTGACGATCACGCCAGCCTGTCGGACCTCGGTCTGTAAGTCTGTAAGCAAGCCAGGTCTGTCCGCGGTGAACGTTTATGCCGGCGTTCACCGCTCTGTCATCGGCATTCCGCTATTGTCCTGCCTGCTGCGGTTAAACCGCTTCGCGAGGCGCCTGTTCCCGAGGTGGTATTCCATACGGCTCGCACCGTTTGTGGGGTACAGTGCGCGTCGGGGAGCAACTCCACACAAAACCCGCAGTTTTGATGAAACCGGCGTTGGACCGCCGGCGGAGAGGACATGCGTTTTCGGCAGATCAAGAACAATATCGGGCGTGCCGTTGCTGCGACGGCTTTGGGATTGGCAGCCGTATCGGTCCATGCAGCGGACTGGTGCTCAGGCGGCGTGTGGGTCGATGCGATGTTCGCTTCGTATCACGTCAATCCAGATCCCGGCACACACTTCGAAGAATTCAACCCGGGCTTGGGCGTTGAGTGCTGGCTCAACGGTCAATGGGCTGTGACCGCTGGCGGCTTCCGCAACTCACTGCGCCGGCCTTCGTACTATGGCGGCGGCGTATGGGCGCCGGAGTTTGCGCATTTCGGTTTCGTGCGCCTCGCGGTAATCGCCGGCATCATCTCCGGTTACAACTATGGCAACTGGGGCCTGGGCCGGAATCACTCGGTGGGACCGGTGGCAGCGCCGATCATCATGACCGAATACAAGCGCGTGGGTATGAACTTCATTATCGTGCCGCCGATTCCTTCGGATAACTTGCCGTTTACGATTGGGTTTCAGTTGCGCGTGAAGTTCTGAGCGGTCGCGTTTTTATCTGGCACTGCGAGAGCAAACAGCGAGCCCCGCACTGTTCGACAGTGCTGACGGACGGCCCATGTCAGCCAGACCGTGCTACTGGGCAGGCAACGCTGACGTCTGCCGACAGGCGCTTTTTCGAAAGCCAACTCTGCCACCAACCCGCGTCACCGGAAATTGCGAACAGATAAGCGTCGCGACTTGCGGGCGCGGATAGGACCTTGGTCCTATTGCCTCCACAGACGGTGAGTCCTACGATTTTCTACAGTCCCGCAGTGTTGCCGGACATGCTGCTGCACGCTGGCTGACGGGAGGAGCGCTACTTTCGCGAGACCGGCTCAGAGGAAGCTCACTTCATGGAGCGGATATTGTGATCGGCAACGCGCTTCGCAACACGGCTGACAGCATTTCCGACTTTCTTGCACGCGAGTCGGCCGGCGGTTTGCTGCTCGGCGCAACGGCCGCACTGGCGTTGATCTGCAGTAACACACCACTTCGCGTCGCTTACGACGCCTTGCTGCAGATTCCTGTGGAGATTCGCGTCGGATCGTTCGTTCTCGCGAAGCCGCTTTTGCTGTGGATCAACGACGGTTTGATGGCAATTTTCTTTTTGCTCATCGGCCTCGAGGTCAAGCGCGAAGTGGTTGAAGGCGAATTGTCCACGCCCGCGCAGGTCGTTCTGCCCGTCGTCGCGGGAGTGGGAGGGATGGTCTTACCGGCACTTGTCTTTTTCTTCATTAACCGCGACGGCGTGGCATTGAATGGGTGGGCCATCCCCACCGCCACCGACATCGCGTTCGCGCTCGGCATTCTGTCGCTGCTCGGCGACCGGGTCCCGGTGTCGCTCAAAATATTTCTGACCGCCGTAGCGATCGCTGACGATCTGGGCGCAATCGTCATCATTGCGCTGTTTTATACGGCTGACCTCTCGCTGTCGATGCTGATTCTCGCGGCCATTGCCATTGCGCTGCTGGCTGCGCTGAATCTGCTCAAGGTCACGCGAATCGCGCCCTACGTCATTGTCGGGGTGATTTTATGGGTATTCGTTCTGAAATCCGGCGTGCATGCGACGTTGGCGGGAGTCGCCGCCGCTTTTGCCGTGCCGCTCAAGACAACGGACGCCGAAGGACACGCGCCATTGCATCGGCTTGAGCATAGCCTTCATCCGTGGGTGGCGTTCGGGGTACTGCCGATCTTTGCTTTCGCGAATGCCGGAGTTTCGTTCGCCGGCATCACGCTTGCGGCGCTCTCAGAGCCTTTGCCGCTCGGCATCGCCGCCGGCCTCTTCGCCGGGAAATTTGTTGGCGTGTGCGGGGCGAGCGCCGTGATGATCGGGCTGGGGCGGGCCAAACTTCCTGTCGGCGCCAGTTGGCCGCAGTTCGCCGGCGTCGCCGCGCTGTGCGGCGTCGGCTTTACCATGAGCCTGTTCATCGGCTCACTCGCTTTCGAAGGACCCGAATACTTCACGCCGATCCGCCTCGGCGTGATTGCCGGCTCTCTTCTGTCGGGCATCACCGGCTACCTGCTGCTCAGGTTCGCGCCGCGGCATTCGATCGGCGGCGTATAGCGACGCGAACGTGAACTCGTGCGAGCTCAGGGTGGATTCGAGTGGCTATAGACAACGCCGCCATGCAACTCCCGCCGTGCGCCCAGGTGACGCAGTTTCTGGAGACGCTCAGATGCGCACTATGGCTTTCGATCTGGGTAGTGATGCTCACTGGCTGCTCACTGCCCGTGCTTGAAAAGCGTACACAGTCGGCCGCACTGCCCACGGCGCAAGCGCAGGAAACGCGCCTGGGACGTGCGATCGCCGCTCAGCTGTCGGCACATGCAGGGCTGACGGGCATCGATCCGCTCGCGGACTCGCACGCAGCGTTCGCTGCACGCGTCAATCTTGCACGCGCCGCGCAGCGTACGCTCGACGTTCAATACTACATATGGCGCAATGACCTGACGGGCATCCTGCTGCTCGAAGAACTTCGCGAAGCAGCCGATCGTGGCGTACGCGTGCGTCTGTTGCTCGATGACAATGGCATCCCTTCCAGTCTCGACGAGATTCTCGCTGCGCTCGACGCTCACCCTGCAATCGAGGTGCGACTGTTCAATCCCTTTGCTATCCGCAGGCCGAAGGCGGCGAACTTCGTCACGGACTTCTCGCGGCTCAATCGACGCATGCACAACAAGTCGTTTACCGCGGATGGTGTGGCCACCATCATCGGCGGCCGAAACATTGGCGACGAATATTTCGGTGCTACCGATGGCGTGGTGTTCGCCGATCTGGATGTCCTCGCGGTGGGGCCGGCCGCAGCCGACGTGGCGCGAGACTTCGACCGTTACTGGGCGAGTGCTTCATCGTACCCCGCGACGCAGATTCTTCGTCCTGCCGGGTTGGATCAGCTTGACCTGCTTGATCAGCGTGCGCGCGCATTGCAGGGGGATGCCGCAGCGATCGCCTATGTGACAGCCATTCGCGAAACGCCTGATGTGAGCGAGCTGCTCGCAGGCAGCCTGAGCTTTGAATGGGCCAGCACGCGCATGATCAGCGACGATCCTGACAAGGTGCTAAACCGCGCGCCGCCCACGACACACATGTTGAAACAGTTGCGTGAAATCCTTGGAGATCCGCGGCGTGAACTCGATCTCGTATCGCCTTACTTCGTCCCCACTGAAGAGGGAACGCGGTACTTTACGCAGCTAGCGAGTAGCGGCACCCGGGTGCGTGTACTGACCAATTCCCTCGAAGCGACCGACGTCGTCGCGGTTCACTCCGGATATGCCCGACGGCGTGCCGAACTTCTGAACTCGGGCGTAGAGCTGTTCGAGTTGCGGCGGCGATCGCCTGACAACGGTGACAGCAACGAGAAATCTCCTGGCGTGTTCGGCAGTTCGGAATCGAGCCTTCATGCGAAGACCTTTGCGGTAGATGCCGACCGCGTCTTCATCGGGTCACTGAATTTTGATCCGCGGTCGGCGAATCTCAATACCGAACTGGGCTTCGTCGTCGACAGCCCAGCGTTGGCAACCCGGATCGAGTCGATCTTTTCGACACTCGCGCCGCAATTGGCCTACACGGTGCGGCTCGACGGCAACGGCAAACTGTATTGGCTCGAACAACGTGGGAACGATGTCATACGGTACGACACCGAACCTCACTCGGCATGGTCTACGCGGCTGGGCGTGTGGTTTTATTCAATTCTTCCTATTGAGTGGCTTCTCTAGCGGCGGTTGACTTGCGAAATCCCCGCGCATTCGCATTGGTGAGGATTTCCAGGAGTTGTGGGAAAGGTGAAAGAGGGAGGGAGGTGCGGTGTCACCTTGTGCGCTTATCGCACAGCTCCCGCAAACACTCACCTTTGGCGGTAACGCGGTGCCTTATGTATCGATACTCGGAGTCGAAGGTGAGCGTTTTCGGGAGCTCACCGGGGCTACTCGGCCTCTTATGCCTATCAATCTTTGATTGGCTGCAAACCATCACCGCGATGGACCGCATGCTTGCCGGACTTCTCGCTTGCGACTTCATAGTGCGGATCGTCTTTCGATGCGGCCACCGTATGGCCCGCGAAAGTCGTGCGTTGCGTGATCACGCGTACAACTTCGCCGTACGTGATGCCTTGTGGAGTGTTCCAGCTCACACGGTCGTGGGTTTTGAAACGATGGGTCATGGGTGGTCCTCCGATGGAAAGGCGGGGGCCGTCAGCGTTATTGAACGCGTGCCGCGGGCTGCCGATGCTTGCGCAAGCGTCATACCGTCCCCCGCGCGTCCCGAAAACGCTCACCTTTGCAGCTGAACCCACCGCCCCCTCACCGTCCATGCGGCAGCGTCTTTTTGACGCCCACTTCCAAATGCGACCCGCATAACTGCGACATGTTAGCGATATGACGGACGGCGACACCTCGCGCCGTTCGTCATTGTCTGGGCCTGTTGCGGGATCAATAAACAAATATTGCACGACGACCTGCGGTCACTGCCAGAACGAACCGACGATCCATGTGAGCCCCCTACCTTTGTCGTCTCCACGATCTGCTCGTTCAAGCTCTCTGTGCGGCGTGCACCCGCGCACGAAAGCCAACTTAAAGCATCGGCGCCCCGCCCGTTACGGCAATCGTTGCGCCGGAGATATAGCTCGCCTCGTCCGCCGCGAGCATCACATAGGGCGGCGCGACTTCAGCCGGCTGCCCTGGTCGTTTCATCGGCACCTGCTTGCCAAACTCCTTTACCTTCTCTTCGATCGCGGCTTTGCCTGCGAGTCGGTCAGAGCCACGATAGCTTTGCTCGCCGTGGTCCGGTTTCGGGTCCATGGCAGCGGTCCGGCCCGGCACTTGTCGTTGCTGCTGAGCGGGCGTCGATTGCCCCTCTTTCTGAGTCTCGGTCATGGCTTCCTCCCAGGCTTGCCGCACACACACGATGCGGTGTCCGTCAAGGTCCAGCAAGCTGCGAGCCCACGAGGCCGTTAGCCGACACCGCGGCCGCCGAAGCGGGCGCGCATCTTCTGCTCGTCACGCAACTCGCGCCCGCGGCTGACTTCAATACTGCGCCGCACGCTGCGACGGACACTTAGCCGCCATGTCGCGAGCAGGATCCGCGGGCGACCCCGACGCACTTTCGGTTATGACGTGGCACGCCCGATGCGCACCGACCAATGTCCCTAACTCACTGGAGTGTCGTCATGGCATCTGGACAGCAGAATGCGAAGAACCCGCAGATCCGTAAGTTCATCGATGTGCAAAAAGCGCTGAAAGGCGCCTCCTATCCGGCTACCAAGGAGAGCCTGTTGAAGACGGCGAAGGAAAACGACGCCGATGAGGAAACGATGGAGGCGCTTGCCGCGCTGCCGGATACGCAGCTCGACAGCCCGGCAGCAGTGTCGAAAGCGGTAGGCAACGAATAGTCAGCCGGCACCGTAACATTCAACGGAGCAAACCGATGAGCAAATACCCGACTCATGCGCCGCGCACGCCTGCGGCGACACCTGCCGGCGAGCCGATCGCAGCTGGCCTGCCGCGCGTCGCTCGTGGCCTTGCATGGTTCAGCATCGCGCTAGGTCTTGCCGAACTATGCGCGCCGCGCGCGTTGTCGCGCGCCGTCGGAATCGATGCCCGCGCAACGACTATGCGACTGTACGGGCTGCGCGAACTGGCGTGCGGAATCGGCATTCTGGCGGCGCCGCAGCCGCAACGTTTCCTGTGGGGACGCGTATTGGGCGATGTGCTCGATCTCGGCAGCACTGCCGCCGCGGCGCGATCTGGCCGCACGCGCGCAGGTCGCCGTGTTCTGGCAACGAGTACTGCGCTCGTTAGCATCGGCGCGCTGGACGTCTACGCGGCGCGTGCCACCGCCGCCTCGCAGAGTGGCCAGCGCGTCGACCGATCGTTGCGCGACTACTCATCGCGCAGCGGCTTTCCGCAGATGCCCCAGGCTATGCGCGGCGCCGCGTTGGCCGACTTCCAGATTCCAGACGACATGCGCACGCCTGAGGCACTGCGTCCGTACGCTGCGCCGACCCGCAACACGATGCGGCAGTGAGTCGGCGCATTCACGGCAGCGCCAGCAAGAAAGCGCTTGCATCGCTGCCCCCAATCGTGACGTGTTCGCGCAGGACGCCTGCCGACACAACTGGCAAACGCGCGTTTAGGTTTTCTGTATGGCCCGTCGGCCGGCCAAACGCCGCAAGACTGAGGATTGCCACGTTCGAAACCGATATTTCTGAAACGGGAGAGGATGGAACGACAGTGCGGCAGGCCGAGGTCAGCGAGAAGGATCTGGCGGAAGTTAAGCGTTCGTCGAACGGCGGCGGTCGGAAGGACGCGGACGACGGCTCT
>DATLOW010000248.1:0-12408 GCA_035536055.1 Paraburkholderia sp.
TGCGCGTTGCATGGTGTGAGTTCCGACCACGTATTGCAGATGCCGATCACCGGCCTGCCGTCGAATTGATCGTGCGGAATGCCCTGATTCTTCATCCACGAGCGATGGATGAAACCGTCCTTGTCGTCCCTGCCGAACCAGTTCTGCGAGCGGAGCTTGCGCATGTCGTCTCCTGAGTCGATTATGTGTGCCGTTGGCCGATGCCGTCCGTTGCGGCGAATCACGAGCTTACCGCAACGGCTCGCGCTGTGCGGGCCTTGTTGCAGGCGACGCGCGCAGGTTCGCGTTATCCCCGAGGCGCCGCGGACACCTGGGGCGCGTCCATCAGCAGCGTGCCGATGCGTGCGATGTCGTCGAGATTCAGCGCGGCCGTATCGGCTTTCAATTGCAGCAGCGCGACGATCGTTTCGTAGCGCGCCGCACGCAGGTCGCGCTGCGCGACATACAGCGCATTCAGCGCGCGCAGCACGTCGGTACTGGTGCGGCTGCTCACCTTGTAGCCGGCCTGTATCGCGGCCAGCATATCGCGGTTCGCATCGACGAAACGCTGCAGCATCGCGACCCGCTCGCGCCCCGCCTCGTAGCGCGCGAAACTGTCGCGCGCGGCGCCCTGCGCATCGCGCTGCGCCGCCAGCAGGCCGTTGCGCGCTTTCGCTTCGAGCGCCTCCGAAGCCCTGACTTTCGACTGGATTTCACCGCCGGAGAAAATCGGAATCGTCACCGTCAGCATCGCGGTGGTCGTGGTGGTCGGCCGTGCATAACCGGCTGCAGCGCCCGCCGGCGAATAGGTGGCCGTCACCCCCGCCACCGGAAGGTGCGCGGCTTGCGCCTTGCTGACGTCGTATTGCGCGATCTGCCAGTCGAGCTGCCGCAACTGCACGTCGAAGCCGTGCTCGCCTGCCTGCGTGGCCCATGCGTCGGGATCCTCGGGTTGCGCCGGCGGCAGCGGTGTCGCGCCGCGCAGCCGCGCCAGCGCTTCGAACGGCGCGCCGGTGATCTGCTCGAGCGCGCGGCGCTTGATGAGCAGATCGTTTTGCGCGGCGCGCTGCTGCAGCAGCACTTCGTCGCGCAGCGTTTGCGCTTCGCGCAAATCGATCACAGTCGCTTCGCCGGCTTCGCGCCGGCGCTGCAGCTGCTGCGATTCGGCATCGATCGCGGCCAGGTAATCGTCGATGCGGCGCAGTTCGTCTTCTACCGCAAGCTCCGCGAAATACGCTTTGGCGGCGCGCAGAATCGATGCCTGCTGCGCACTGCCGAATTCGACCGCGCCGCGCGCTTCGATCAGATCCGCCTGGCGGTACGCGGTCCAGCGCGTCCAGTCGAACAGCGGCTGCGTCAGACTGGCCGTCCAGCCGCTTTGCCAGTAGCTGACGCGTGGAAAGCCATCGGTTTCGATGCGGTTGTAACCGCGCCCCCAGCCGCCGGCGAGTTGCGGCAATAACGCTGCGCGAGCGGTGGGCACGGCTTGCCGCGCGGCGTCATACGACGCGCGCGCCTGTGCGACGCTCGCATCGTAATCGACCGCCTGCTGCGCGACGCTCAGCAGGTCGGCGGCCTGCGCAGGGTGGCCGCCTGCGCACAGCATCGCAGCCAGCACGCTGAGCGTTACAGAGCGCTTACGCATGGGCGGCCTCCGTCGTTGGGCCCACAACCTTCGCGGCGTCACGCTGCAACACGCCCTCGTGCAAGCGGTAGCGGATGTCGAAGGTCGACGCCAGCGTCATATCGTGCGTAATCACGACCACTGTGCAGTCGAGCCGTTGCAGCAATGCAGCGATATGCCGTACCGAAGCCGGATCGAGATTCGAAGTCGGCTCGTCGAGCAGCAGCAGACTGCGCTGCTGATACAGTGCACGCGCCAGCAGCAGGCGCTGCCGCTGGCCCGCCGAGATATTGGCGATGGTGTCGCTGATAATGGTGCGCGTGCGCATCGGCAGACGCATCACGTCGTCGAGCAGGCCGACCGCCGCGAGCGTGGCCTGCAGGCGCGGCTCGTCGATGCTCGCCGAAAACAGCGACACATTGTCGGCAATCGAACCATGCAGGATCAGATCGCCCTGCCGCATATGCGCCGCGTGACGGCGGATTTCGTCGACGCTCAGATTGCGCCAGTCGATGCCGTTCAGCGTGATCTGCCCTTGCTGCAGCGGTTCGGCCGCGGATAATAGCTTGAACAGCGTCGACTTGCCGCTACCGGACGCGCCGATAATCGCGATCTTGTCGCCGCTGCCGATGTCGATGTTCGCGTCTTTCAGCACCGCCTGGTCGGACACGCCATAACGAAACGTCACGCCGCGCACCGCGATCCGCTCGAAGCGGTTGATCTCGAAGGCCCGCTGGCTGTCCGCAAGCGGTGTGTAACGTTCCTCGTCGCACTCGACGATATCCGCCACCCGCGCGGCCGGCACGCTAAGCATCAGATACGTGAAGCCCGCGTTGATCGCGCGCGCGAGGTGCTCGGACAGCAGCGACTTATAGATCAGGAACGAATAGAACACGCCGACCGATACCTTGCCGCCGAGCATCAGTCGCGCCGAAAACCACGTAATGGCGATGGTGTCCGCGTAGCCGATCAGTTTCAGCAGCGCATCGCGCAAGCTCGTCAGGCGCACGCTCGCAAGCGTCGCCGCGATGAATTCCTTGTATTTCGTCATGAACAGCGCGGTGCGGCGCGTTTCACCCTGCGCGAGCTTCACCAGCGACGCGGCGCGAATCGTCTCGATCAACCCGTCGTCGCATTGGGCCGAACGCTCGACCACCAGTGCATGCGTGTCACGCATGCGCGTAAACATCGCGGCAGCCACCGCCACATAGCTCGCGAAGGTCAGCACCGCGATCAGCGTCAGCTGCCGGCTTTGCACCAGCATCAGGCACAGCGCGAGCACGCCGATCGTCGTGTCGATACACAGCGCGACGAAGGTGCGCGTCGCAAACACGCTAATTTCGTCCTGCGCCTTCACGCGCGCGAACACATCGCCGACATGACGCTTCTCGAACCACGACATCGGATTGCGCAGCAGTTTGCCGAGCAGCCCCTCGGTCGCATGGATCTGCACGCGGCCGTGCAACAGTTCGACCAGTGTGGTTTCCACATACTGGCTCAGCGCGCCCACCACGAAAATGCTTGCGAACGTGAATACCAGCACGTTCAGCAGATTCAGATTGTCGGCAGCCACCACATAGTCGAGCACCAGATTGCCCAGATACGGCATCGCCAGAATCGCGAACTGGCTGCCAAGCGCGACGAACAGCACCTTCGCCAGTTGTTGTCCGAGCAACGGGTTCAGCGCGCGCACGCGCGCGAGCGCATCCGGAACGCGCGATTTCGCGCGAATCCGCGGCATTGCTGGCGTAGGTGCGCACTCGAGCAGATAACCCGACACGGTCGCCACGAACGTGTCGAGCGAGATGCGCCTTCTGCCGCTGGCCGGGTCGATCACCTGTACATAGCCGCGCCCGCACTTTTCGAACACCACGAAGTGCGCGCCGCCGAAATGCAGGATCGAGCCTCGCTTGACCGACTGCAGGTCGGCGGACGGATCGAAGCGGTAAGCCTGCACGGCGAGGCCGAATTCGACAGCGACGTCGTACAGGTCCATCAGCGACAGGCCGTTCGCCGAAATCGGCCGAAATACCGAAAGCTCGCGTACTTCGGTGGCGCGGCCCAGGTAGGACAACACCATCGCAAGACACGCATAGCCGCATTCGGCCACTTCGTTCTGGTAGATCGTACGCATGCTCAGCCTCTCAGGATCCGGAACAACGGCGCAAGCACCCACTCGGCGATGGTCCTGCGCTCGACGACGATGCTCCCGGTCGCGCGCATGCCAGGCAGAATCGCGAAATGCTGCTGCTCGAAATCGAACGTATGGCCGCGCAGCGTCGCCCAGGCCATATAGCTGTCGCCGGCCGGCCTGCTTGAGCCCTTCGCGCTGTCGCCGGATGCCGCGGACGCTTCGACGGTCGTGTCCGACAGCGCGTCGATGCGCGCCTCATAGGTGCCGAATTTCGCGTAAGGAAACGCGTCGAACTTCAAACGCACGGTCTGCCCGATCTGCACGAAACCGCGGCGCCGCGATGGAATCAGCAGCGCGGCGCGCAAGCCCTGATCGCCGCCGGTCGCGATCACCAGCGCGACGTCGGGCGGCGCGAGCATGCGGTTGGGTACGAGGCTCGAAAACGTCACCGTGCCACCCTTCGGCGCGGAAATCGTCGTGTCCTGGCGCGACTGCTCGAAGCGCATGCGGATGTCCTGCAGGTCGCGCGCATGGCGCGCGTCGAGTTCCTTCAGCTGCGCGTCGAGATCGGCCCGCGTATTGCGCAGCGAACCGAGTTCACCGGACAGTTGTGCGCGGCGCGCCACGCCTTGAGCGACGCTCGCCATGGCCTGATGAAACTCCGCGTTGGCCTGCTCGACGCGGTCGGCCACCACGAACGCCGCCGCGGACTCGAGCCGCTCGCGCTTGCGCGCCGAGTTGTCGGCCAGCGCGTGGGTCTGCTCGATCTGCTGATCGAGCGCCGCCAGCTCCGCGCGCCGGCTCGCCTCGGTCGCGCGCGCGCTGTCCAGTTGCGCACGCAACTGAGTCTGGCGCTGCGCGAATTGCGCGTCGGCGGCAGCGAGCTGCGCGTCGCGCATCTGCGCATCGAAATCGACGCGCGGGCGGCCGTCGCTTGAGAGCGACAGGTCGCGCTGCAGCTGAAATAGCGGCGCACCCTGCGCAACCTGACCGCCAGGCTGCACGTAGATCGACGACACCAGTCCGCTCAGGCCGCGGATCTTCACCTCGGACGAAGAGACGATCTCGCACGGCACGTCCTGCTTGATTTCGATCTGGTAGTTGAATGCGAATACGACGGCTGCGATCAGCAGCGTCGACGTTGCGTAGGCAATCCATCGCCACGGCACGTCGCGAAACTGGGGCAAGCTGGTGGGTTCCATTGCAGTGAGGCAAATTCCCGCCCGGCGCGGGCGGCACAGATAAGTCGAAGAAAGCGCGGCACGCGGGGCGTGTGTCAGCGTACCGGAGCGAATGCGTACATCGATGGATGGCCGGTCACCAGCGAGCGTGCGAAGTTGTCGGCCAATGCGGCGGCGATGCAATCCGCCACCTGTTGCGGCGCGTCCTCGGCCGCCAGCGGGATCGCGTCGCACAGCCGTGCGCCGAATCGCCCGCGCTCGAAACGCAGATAGAACGGCAGCAACCATGCATCAAGCGGCGCGCCGATGCGAAAGACCCCGCGATGTATGCGCGCAGCGCGACCGAACAGCTTCACGTCCACCGTTTCCATCGGATAAAGCGCCAGCAAATACGGCGGCACGTCCGCGAACAGCACCACCACGCCATTGCGCCGCAGCGAGCGCGCGACGCGCAAGCCGAGCCCGTTACGGTTGTCGTCGGTCTTCGTGTGCAGGATGTCGATGGACGGGATCATCGCGTCGTCGTCGCCATACAGATTGCGCGGCACGCCCGACACGACACCGATGGTCTGGAGGCCGAGCGCCTTGCGCAGTTCGTCGACCACATAGATGTTCGCGTATTGCGACACGTAGTGAAACGGCGCGACGATGACCGGACGCGTCGAATCGTGCGCCTTTAGCGCAGCGATCCGTTGCGCAAGCGTCGCGGCCACCGCTTGCAGATCCGGCCAGGCCTCGTCGATGCATAGCTGCCGGCCGAAATGCAGACGCTGATCGACCAGCTTCTCGAGATGCGCGCCGCTCAATACGTCGCGACGATTCAGCGCCGGCAGTTGCAGCACGTCGCGGCCGTTCTCCCATCGTTCGATAGCGGCCCAACGCGCGCGTGCATCGACGATGCCGGACAGCGCCGCCTCGGCCCGTGCGATGCGCTCGATAGTACGCAGAGACAGGCTGCACAGCAGCCGCGCGCGGACCCGGTTGTACCATGCCCGCGCCCATCGCAGAACGCGGCGCCACGCCAACAGCAAGATTTTCATCGATTCGATGCTCTACAGACAGCAAGGCCCCAGCGAGCGCCGTTCAATGACGGCGACCCGCCGGGGCAAAACGGCCGCGCAGGCGGCCGCTCACAGCTTAGTGCGGGATCGGCTTGGTCGGCTTGGACTTCGAGCTCGACTTCGACGACGAGACGCTCACCATGGTGACGGACGATGACGACGCAGAGTTAGACGAACCCTTGTTCGTCCCGCCCGCAACGCCTGCTTGAAGCAATGCTTTGCGATCGATTTTCTGCATGGTTAACGAACCACCTTGACCACCACCGTTGTCGACGCCCTGGCGCTGTTGCTGTTGTTCTTCGAGCAACCGCCTGCCAGACCGACTTGAGCCAACGCAGCGCGTTCGATTTTTTGCATCTTGATCTCCATTGAAAAAATTGCTTCACAGTTCGCAGCATTGAACGGAATCGTTCACTGCGAAGCACGAAGTATCCGTACATCACTCCGTGCGTCATATAGGAATTCTTCGAAAAACAGCGCTACGTCCGTCAAATGTCGTCACCGTAGCGCGTTATTTCGAAGCGGCGCATCCCCCGTCGGGTTTTGCGCGATCAGCAACCCGGCTTGACCACCGGCTTGGTCGGCTCCGGCGCCGGCGCACACGCGCAGCCACAGCGAGTGACTCGCTTGGTGCAGCCGCCGCCTGCCAGACCCGCCTGAGCCAACGCGCCGCGTTCGATCTTTTGCATCTCGTTCTCCATTAAAAAATTGATTTCCACATCGCAGAGTCGAACAGAACCGTTCTTTGCGAAGTAGCGAAGTATGCTGACGTCGTGCTATCGGCAATATAGGAATCTTTCGAAAAACAGCACTACGTCCGTAAAATATCGTCACCGTAGCGCGTTATTTGAAAGCGGCAGCTAAAATCCCGGCGTTTTCAGGCACGCGCAATCTCGCGCAGCCTCGACAACGCGAGGCCCTTTTGATGAATCAGCCGAAATGCGAAATGCGGATCGCCGTCGCCGACGACCATCCGGTCATCCGCCACGCCGTGGTCGCCGCGGTCACACACGTCCCCGGCATGCGCGTCGCGGCCAGCACTGCATCCGGCGCGGAATTGCTGCAGGCGTTGCAAACCGGGCAGTACGATCTGATCGTCACCGATCTCTCGATGCACGGCGTCCAGAGCGACCACGATGGGCTGCATCTGGTGGCGCTGTTGAAACGGCTTTACCCGTCCGTACCGGTCATCGTGTTCACGATGCTCGCGAATCGCGACACGCTGCTCGAACTCGAGCGGATGAAGGTGGCCGGCATCGTGTCGAAAATGGACAATCTCGCTGCGTTTACGCAAGCAGTGCAAGACGTCATGCATCGTGGGGCCACTTACCGCTCGCCATTCGTGCGCACCGTTCTCGAGCGGACCGCGGTGTCACAGCCGGCCGGCGCGTCGCCGACGCTCACCGCAAAGGAAGTCGAAGTGCTGCGCCTATACGGTCTCGGACTTTCGCTGACCGACATTGCGGCGCGCTTTAACCGTTCGATTTCGACAGTCGCCACGCAAAAAGCCAACGCAATGCGCAAGCTGGGCATTACGACGCATGCGGAAGTGATCCGCTATGCGCGCGCGAACCGCCTGCTGCCATAAAAAAGCCGCGCCGGCAGACGCCGGCGCGGCTTCCATCGCGTCGTGCTGCGCGCTCAGAAATTGAAATTGTCGATATTCGCCGCATCGAACGTCGTCGGCGGCCCAAGGATGATCTCGCCGTTCGCACCGATCGTGCGCTTGCCCAGCTTGCCCGCGTCGAACGACTCGCCCTCCTTGCCGCTGATCGAACCCGACGCGAGACTGGCCGCCGCATAGGCCGCCAGATAACCGAGTTGACCCGGATCCCACAGCTGGAATGCCTTCACAGTGCCGTTCTTCACGAAGGCGCGCATCTGGTTCGGCGTGCCGAGGCCGGTCACCGCGACCTTGCCCTTGCTCGACGACGTCGAGATATAGCGCGCCGCCGCCGCAATCCCGACCGAGGTCGGCGCAACGATCGCCTTCAGGTTCGGATACGCCTGCAGCAGGCCCTGCGTTTCGACGAAAGACTTCTGGTCGTCGTCGTTGCCGTACGCGATCTTCACGAGCTTCATCTTCGCGTACTCAGGCTTTTTCAGTTCCTCCTGCATCCACTTGATCCACGTATTCTGGTTGGTCGCGTTCGGCGTGGCCGACAGGATCGCGAACTCGCCCTCGCCGCCCATCAGCTTCGACACCAGCTGGATCTGCCCACGCCCGATGCTCTCCGCGTTCGCCTGATTGACGAACAGCTGCCGCCCTTCCGGCGCGGTATCCGAATCGAACGTGACCACCTTGATGCCTTGCGACATCGCTTTCTTCAGATACGGCACCAGCGCGTTGGCATCGTTGGCGGCGATCACGATCGCGTCCTGCCGTTGCGTGGTCAACGTGTTGATGTATTGCACCTGCGAGGAGGCGCCCGCATCCGACGGCCCAACCACCTTGCCGTCGCCCTTGAATTCCTTGATCGCGGCCATGCCGCCGTCGTCGGCGATCACTTCGTACGGGTTGTTGATCTGCTTGGGCACGAAAGCGATTTTCAGGCCGCTCTTCAGCTCGGCCGCATGCGCGGCCGCGCCGATGCCGAGAAGCGCCGCACACAGCAGCGCGGTACCGGCCGCCGTGAGCTTGTGACGCAGAGGTGTTTGCATGTCGTGTCTCCTCTCTGGTGTACAGGACCGCGTGGGTCCGGGATTCTGGTGTTGTGCGAGATGTGTTGCGGTTTTATGTTTGACTGGTTTTGACCAGCATCACGAAGCGGACTTCGCGATGAAACGCCGGTCGCGCAGCGCCCGCCAGCGCGCGACCAGATTCGGAATCAGCACCGACGCAAGCAGCAGCGCGCCGGTCACGATGGTCAGCGTTTCGCTCGATACGTCGTCGAGCGTCAGCGCATTCTTCAATACGCCGATAATCAGCAGCGACAGCAGCACACCGGTCAGCGAGCCGCGCCCGCCGAAAATGCTGACGCCGCCGAACAGCACCGCGGCGATCACCGACAGTTCGAAGCCTTCGCCGTTATCGCCGCGCGCGCTGGTAAAGCGCAGCGTGTAGACGATGCCGGCCAGCGCGCTCATCGCGCCGGACAGCACGAAGGTCCACAGCCGGATCTTCGCGACCTCGATGCCGGAAAACGCGGCCGCCGTCGGATTCGCGCCGATCGCATACAGGCTGCGGCCGAATGCGGTGGCCTGCAGCAGCACGGTAAACAGCACCGCACACACGATCACGATGACGAACGGCAGCGGAATAAAGCTTTGCCACAGCGTATCCATGCCGAACGCCGTATAGGCCGGCGGGAAATCGGCGATCGCCTGATCGCCGAGCAGCACGTACGCGAGGCCGCGAAACAGTGCGAGCGTGCCGATCGTCACCGCCAGCGAAGGCAGGTTCAGCCTGACGATCACCAGCCCGTTCAGCAGCCCGGCCAGCACGCCGAACAGCAGCACCAGCACGATCACCGCGGGCATCGGCAGACCGAGGTGCCACAGCACGCCCATCAGCGCGCTCGATGCGCCGAGCACCGACGCCACCGACAGATCGATTTCGGCGGCGACGATCACGAGCGTCATCGGCAGCGCCATCAACGCGATTTCGGTCAGATCGGCCAGCACGTTGGCGAAATTCGCGCTGGTCAGAAACACCGGCGACAGCACGCGCCCCAGCAGCAGCGAGGCGATCAGCACCAGCACCAGCAGCGTTTCCCAGCGCAGCGGCGTGGTGCGCTTGCGGGTCAGCAACGCGGAATCGGGTTTAGCCATGATCGCGTTTCCTCATCATGCGTTTGGCGACGGAGCGCGCGAGCAGCGTATCGGCCGCGATCGCCGCAACGATCAGTGCGCCTTCGATCGCCTGCTGCCAGAACGGCGACACATGCAGCACGACCAGCGCGATGCTGATTACGCCGAGCACCAGCGCCCCGAGCGTGGCGCCGAGTATCGTGCCGACGCCGCCGGTAATCGCGACGCTGCCCACCACCGCCGCCGCCACGACCTGCAGTTCGATGCCCTTCGCGGTACTCGCATCGACGGTGCCGAAACGCGCAAGCCACAGCGCGCCGGCGAAACCGGCAATCGCGCCGGACAGCAGAAAGCCGACCATCACGCGCCGCTCGACATTGACGCCCGCGAGCCGCGCCGCTTCCGGATTCGAGCCGATCGCGTAGTGCTCGCGGCCGCCGCGGAAATGCTTCAGGTACGCCGACAAGGCCAACAGCACCGCCGCCGCGATCAGCGCGAGTACCGGCACACCGAGCAGCGTGCCGGTGGCGAGCCGCGAAAACGCATCGGGCAGACTGGTGGCATTGATCTGGCCGCCGTGCACCCACGCGTAGTCGGCGCCGCGAAAGATGTACAGCGTCGACAGCGTCGCGACCAGCGAAGGCACACGCCCGAGCGCGACCAGCAGCGCGTTGATACCACCGGCCACCAGGCCGATTGCGATGCCCGCCGCCAGCGCCACCAGCACCGGCATCTGCGGAAACGCGACATACAGGCTGCCGATTGCATATGCGCTGATGCCGACCGTCGAACCGATCGACAGGTCGATGTGGCGCATCAGGATCACGACCGTCATGCCCGCCGTCAGCAGGCCGATGATCGACACATTCAGCAGCACGTCGCGCAGATTCTGCAGGTTCAGAAACTGCGGCTGCGCGAGCGCGGTGCCGACGATCAGCAACACCAGCACGATAAACAGCGTTGTCTCGCGGCTTTTGGCGATCATCCCGAGCAGACCGCCGAGCCGCGGCGCGTGGCGTGCGCTCGCGCCGGTGCGCACCGGCGCGGCGTGCGTGGAGGTATGGCGCATCATGCGGCCCGCCTTGGTGACGCGTTTTGCCCGAGCGCCGCGCTCATGATGCGTTCTTCGCTGGCATCGGCGCGCGCGATTTCCGCGCTGATGCGGCCTTCGTGCATCACCAGCACGCGGTCGGCCATGCCGAGCACTTCGGGCAATTCGCTCGAAATCATCAGCACCGCCATGCCGTCGCGCACCAGTTCGGCCAGCGCGCTGTACACCTCCGCCTTGGCGCCGACGTCGATGCCGCGCGTCGGCTCGTCGATGATCAGCACCTTCGGATTCGTTGCGAGCCATTTGCCGAGCACGACCTTTTGCTGGTTGCCGCCCGACAGCGTGCCGGCCGCGGCACTCGGGTCGTCCGCTTTCAGACGCAGGCGCGTACCCCATCTGGTCGCCAGTTGCGTTTCACTGCGCGATGAAATGAGCCCGTGCCGCACCAGCCGGCCGAGCACCGTCAGCGACGCATTGCGCGCGATGCTCAGTTCCAGCGCCAGACCTTGCTGACGGCGGTCTTCGGGCACCAGCGCGAGCCCCGCGCGCACCGCTGCAGCTGGTCGGCGCGGCGCGAGGCGCTGCCCGGCGATGCGCACCTCGCCGGCATCGAACGGGTCGATGCCGAAAATGGCGCGCGCCACCTCGCTGCGTCCCGCGCCGACGAGCCCCGCCAGCGCGACGATTTCGCCTGCGCGGACGTCGAACGAAATGTCCTTGAACACGCCGATGCGCGTCAGGCCACGCACCGTCAGACGCACATCGCCCGGCGTCACGTCGGCTTTCGGGTAGAAGGTTTCGAGGTCGCGTCCGACCATCTTCGCGACGATCGCCTCGGTGGACAGCGTATCGGTCGGCGCGTCGAATACTTTCGCGCCGTCGCGCATGATCGTCACGTGCTGCGTCAGCGCGAATACTTCGTCGAGCCGGTGCGTGATGAACAGGATCGCGACGTCGCGCTCGCGCAGCTTGCGCACGATCGCAAAGAGCCGCTCGACCTCCGGCAGCGACAGCGCCGCGGTCGGCTCATCCATGATCAGCACGCGCGCATTCAGCGACAGCGCCTTGGCGATTTCGATCACCTGCTGGTCGGCAATCGACAGGCCGCGCACCAGCCGGTCCGCGCGCAGATCGACGCCGAGCGACGCGAGCAGCTGGTCCACTTCACGATACATCGCATCGTATTGAATGCGGCCGACGCGATCCACCGGCTGGCGCCCCATAAAGATGTTCTCCGCGATCGACAGATCGAAGAACAGCGTCGGCTCCTGATAGATAACCGCAAGGCCCGCATCGCGCGCTTGCGCAGGCGTGTCGAAACGGCACGGCGTGCCGTCGATTTTCAGCTCGCCGGTATCCGGTTCATGCACGCCCGCGAGAATTTTCACGAGCGTCGATTTGCCGGCGCCGTTCTCGCCGAGCAGCGCGTGCACCTCGCCTGGCCATAGCACGAGTTCGCCGGCCGACAAGGCACGCACGCGGCCGAACGATTTGCTCGCATGCCGCAGTTCGAGCCTCGGCACGTGTTTGGTGGGTTGCTGCACTGTGGTGTCTCCTCCTGCAGAGGCAGCGTTCGCGGGGGTGGCCTTGTCGCGGGCTTGCCTGGGTGTTGCCTGGGTGTTGCCTGG
>DATLOW010000249.1:0-22841 GCA_035536055.1 Paraburkholderia sp.
GTCGCCGCCGCTCTTGCTGCACGCAGCAAGAGCCATAGCTGCCAACAGGGATGCTACGAGGAGGGATTTCTTCATGATCACGTCCTTTTATGGTTAAAGGTAAGCAACAGCGCAAATTTACCGGTAATGTGCTCTAACACCGACCCGGGCCGCTGGTGGAGACGCACTTCATGAGCGTGAATCTTCCCGTACGGCTTGGGCGGAAATTATATGCACTTTCATATCCACCGTCGACAAATCCGGGGCCAATACGTTGTACTTCCCAGACAGAATCCCACGATGCGGTGCTACAGGCGGCACACATGTTATCCCACTTCGCCTACCTGTATCCAGCCCGCACAATACCATTCGTGCAGATGTGCTGTCATCGACAGTTGGCGCGAGAGTGTTACAAAGCGTTTCGCACTCAGATGCCGTTGATCGGCCAGTTCGCAGACCCAGTTTTTGTCGCCTGCAAGCCTCATTTCTTCACCATTCAGATAATAGGAACGGTTGTCGTAGAGCATCACGCTCTTGCAGTCCAGACGCACACCGGCTTTCGCTGCCGCACGTATAAAACGCGCTTCGTCGAGCGGTCGGGCAGGCGGATCGAACACGACGCTCGGCTTGGGCTCGCTCAGATACATGCCGAGAAACGACGCCACGTCCCTGTCGTTCCAGCTGACTTTAGCAAGGATCGCGCCCACCTTTTCGGCCAGCATCGGCGGCACTTGTGCGGGATGGCCGGTGGCAGGCTGGCGCGGGTCGCGATAGAGCGCGCTCGCGCTGTCCGCGCCGGCTTGCCGATCGCCGCGCTCCGCAAGGTGGTAGAGAAACTGTGCAGTCAATTCGCCGGTAGAAGGCGCGCGAAAGCCAATCGAACAGGTCATGCATTCGCCTTCGGCGATACCGTCGTGCGCGATGTGCGGCGGCAGGTACAGCATGTCGCCCGGCTCGAGCACCCATTCGTCATCGGGTTCAAAGTGTTGTAGAACTTTCAACGGCAAACCGGGCGCGAGCGACAGGTCGCGTTGTGCGCCAATGCGCCAACGGCGCTTGCCATGCACCTGCAACAGAAACACATCGTAGGAGTCGAAATGCGGTCCGACTCCGCCGCCATCCGTTGCATACGAAACCATCAGATCGTCGAGCCTTGCATCCGGCACAAAACGAAAACGCTCGAGCAGCATGCGGGCGCGCTCGTCGTGCAGGTTCACGCCCTGGACCAGCAGCGTCCACGCACGCCGACGCAGCGATGGCAGTTCGTCCGGCGCGAACGGGCCGTGCTCGAGCTCCCACTTATTGCGGAAATGCGTGATGAGCCGGCTCTCCACTTCATCGCGATCGGCGAGTTCGAACAGTTCGTCGCGTGAAAGCGGTGCCACGATGTCCGCGATTGCGCCGCGAATCAGCAAAGGCTTCTTTTGCCAGTAGCGGCTCATGAATTGCGCAGGAGTCAGATTGCCCAGCAGTGCGGTGGGCATATCGGGTGCCGGTATCGTCGACGCGCAAGCGGGGTTCGCAGCGAAGCGCGCACTTGCAGCGGCCTTCGCTGCGTGCCTCGTGGTCGTCTTCGCGCGGGACTCCGGCCTATCTGAATCGATCGAAGAGGCCGCGGAAATCCGGGCTGAACCTGGGCCGCCAGGTTGGGCATTGGGCCGCTTGGGCATCGTATAATGGGAGCGGAAATCTTGGAGAATCGAATGAAGATCGCAAAGAACACCGTCGTATCGGTCGCCTACAAGCTATCGGATGCGCAAGGCAATCTGATTGAGGAGAGCGACGAGCCGATGGTCTATCTGCACGGCGGCTATGATGGCACGTTCCCCAAGATCGAGGAAGAGCTCGACGGCCGTGAGCCGGGCTTCAGCACGCAGGTCCAGCTCGAGCCGCAAGATGCGTTCGGTGAGTACGATCCCGATCTGGTGAAGATCGAGCCGCGTGACCGTTTCCCCGAACC
Organism: Paraburkholderia sp.; assembly: GCA_035536055.1. Classification (GTDB taxonomy): domain Bacteria; phylum Pseudomonadota; class Gammaproteobacteria; order Burkholderiales; family Burkholderiaceae; genus Paraburkholderia. The sequence continues at coordinate 1,940 of DATLOW010000249.1, forward strand.
GCTCGAAATCGGCATGCAGTTCGAGGGCACACCTGAAGAGGGCGACGAAGAACTCGATTCGCTGATCTACACGGTCACCGATGTCGCGGAAGACAAGGTCGTGCTGGACGGCAATCATCCTTTGGCGGGTATGGCGCTGCGTTTTGCGCTGACGGTCAAGGAAGTGCGCGAAGCCACCGAAGACGAGATCGAACACGAGCATGCGCACGGCGCTGATGGCCTCGAAATTCTCGACGAAGATGAGGACGACGAGGACGAAGCCGCGCAAAAGCCGGGGCCGACGTTGCATTGAACGCAGCGGTGGGCGGGTTGCGCGGCAGGGTTTGAATCGGGGTTGTGTTCGAATCTGAATTGACGCGCGGTTGAACGTGTTCCCGGAAGGGGACGAAGCAGGTGATACGGAGATTCGCTCCGTTGAATCCGAAGCTTCGTCCCCTTTGTCGTATCCGGAGGTCCGGTTATTGTCCGGGAATGCTGGCCGCGCCGTTGCCCGTGCTGCTGTTTGGAGCCGGCTGATTGAGCGGGTTGAGCGGGTTGGGCGCGACGCCCGGCGGCGATTCCGGCAACAGCGGCGGCAATTCCGAAGCCGGCGATAGCGACGGCACCGCCGGCATCGGCTCCGGCATCGGCGCGGCCGGATCGCCGCGCGCCGGCACCGGCGGCGTCGGTAGCAGCGGCAGGTCTTTTGGCACATCGCGCACCGTCACACGAAACGGCGGGCGGCGCGTCATGTCGGCATCGATCTGTACCCACTGGTTCACGCGATCGGGCGGCGCGATCGCGATGCGCGTCAGGTTGGTGACGAGCGCACCCTTGTCGTTGCGCAGCGGTTGATCGATCGTGAAGCCGCCATGCGCGCGTTCGTCATCCTGATGAATCACAAGCACGGGGCCGCGAAACGTTTCCGCCAGCTTCACGAGACTGCGCTTGAACTCCAGATAGCCGTCGCGCGGCTTGTGGCCAAAGCGCAGCCATGCGAAACGCTCGGGACGCTCGTATCGCTCTGGATCGAAATCGCCTTGCACGAACACGACCATCGCCTTTGCTTCGCGCCGTCGCGCATACTCGGCCGCGTGGTCGAGCCAGAAGGTGGTGGCGACCACGCGGTCTTCGAACTCGCCATTGCGGCCGCCGGCCGTCAGGTAGTGATTGTTCGGGCTCGGCACGTTCAGACCGACAAACACGGTGTCGCCCAATTGCCAGCGCACGTTTTCGCGATAAGTGCGAAAGCGCGACACTTCGCTTTCGCGCGTCAGCGGCAATGGGTTTTGCCCCATCGAAGACGGCTCCGCGAACAGCGTCTGGCGTAGCTGGTCGAGTCGCTCGACCGGGTCGTAGCCGCCGCCCGCGGCGCTGCCGCAATCGGCCCAGTCGTGCTGGCCAGGGATAAAAACGAGGGCGGGTCGGGCAGCCTGCAGCAACGCTTCGCGGGCTTCGTACAACGAGTCGCGGCACGCCTCGCTGCCGCTTTTCAGATTGCCGTCGTAGACGATGAACGACACACGCGGGTCGCGGCCGATTGCGTCGATCAGACGTTGCGTGGGTGATTCGTCGGCGGGGCTTTGCAGCGTGCCGGCGATGACGGCGAACGCGTAGTGCGGGGCAGCGTGTGCTGGCGGTTGCAGCACGCAGAAGAGCGTGCAGGCTTGTGCGGTGACGCGAAGGGCGGTGATGCGAAGGGCCGTGATGCGAAGGGCGGTGATGCGTGGCGCGGCGATGCGAAGGGCGGTGATATGAAGTGCGGCGGTGCGTGGTGCGGCGATGCATAGCGCCGCGATGAGCGGTGCGGCGACGCGTTGCGCGGTAATGCGCAGCGTGACGATACGAAGCGCAACCATAGGAAGCACGGCGCTGGGTGGTGCGGCCATGCGTATCGCCGCGATGCGCGATGCCGCGACGCGTTGCGTGGTAATCCGCAGCGTGACGCTACGAAGCGCAGCCATACGAAGCGCGGCGATGGATGGCGCGGCCACGCGTATTGCCGCGATACGCAGCGCTACGACACATAGCGCTGCGCGCACCGCAAAGCGAAGAAGAAGTCCCGCGCGCCGCACCGCGCCCGCGTCGGCGCCGCAGTCACGCCGCGCCACGCTCGCCATGTCGCTCGACGCGCCCCCGGGCACACCGCCGCCACACGCCGCGCGCATGGCGCTCACGCGGACCGCGATGCCGGAGCGCGTGCGCTCAACGTTGCGAATCCGGCGGCGCAGCCAGCTCATGCAATTCGTAGAGCAGATCGAGCGCGTCACGCGGCCGCAGCTCGTTCGGGTCGATGCCGCGCAGGCGTTCGACGAGCGTCTGCAGCGCCGGGTCGAGTTGCGCGGGGGCGTCGTGCGCCGCTTCGTGATCGTCGGCGTCTTCGACCATCGGCGCACTGGCGAACAGGTCGAGCTGCGGCGCCGGTTGACCGGCCGACTGCTGCTCGAGGTACGCGAGATGCTTGCGCGCCGCGCGAATCACCGGCGTCGGCACGCCGGCCAGCTGCGCAACCTGCAGGCCATAGCTCTGATTCGCCGGCCCTTCGTTGACCGCATGCAGGAACACGATGCCATGGCCATGCTCGACCGCCGACAGGTGCACATTGGCCGCCTGCGGAAACTCGGCCGGCAGTTGCGTGAGCTCAAAGTAGTGCGTCGCGAACAGCGTATGGCAGCCGTTGTGCGCGAGCAGATGGCGCGCGATAGCCCACGCGAGCGCGAGGCCGTCGAAGGTCGACGTGCCGCGGCCGATTTCGTCCATCAGCACGAGGCTTTGCGGCGTCGCGTCGTTGAGGATCGCGGCCGCTTCGGTCATCTCGACCATAAACGTCGAACGGCCGCCGGCCAGATCGTCGGCGGCGCCGATGCGCGTGAAGATCCGGTCGATCGGGCCGAACGAGGCGCGCCGCGCCGGCACGTAGCTGCCGACGTAGGCCATCAGCGCGATCAGCGCGGTTTGCCGCATGAAGGTCGACTTACCGCCCATGTTCGGGCCGGTGATCAGCAGCAGCTTGCGTTCCGGACTCAGCGTGCAGTCGTTCGCAATAAACTGCTCGACCTGCGCTTCGACGACCGGATGCCGTCCCTGTTCGATATCGATGCCGCCCGCCGGCTGGAACGATGGCGCGACCCAGTCGAGCGCGCGGGCCCGCTCCGCGAACGCGACCAGCAGATCGAGTTCGGCAAGCGCAGCGGCGACACGCTGGCAATCTTCGATGAACGGCAACAGCGCCTGCAGCAGTGCGTCGTACAGCGACTTCTCGCGCGCGAGCGCGCGTTCCTGCGCGGACAGCGCCTTATCTTCGAAAGCCTTCAGCTCGGGCGTGATGTAGCGCTCGGCATTTTTCAGCGTCTGGCGGCGGCGGTAGTCGTCGGGCACCTTGTCGGTCTGGCCGCGCGTCACTTCGATATAGAAGCCGTGCACCTTGTTGTACTCGACCCGCAGGTTGCCGATGCCGGTGCGCGCGCGCTCACGCGTTTCAAGCTCGATCAGGAACTGTCCGCAGTTTTCCGAGATGTCGCGCAGTTCGTCCAGCTCCGCGTCGTAGCCGCGCGCCATCACGCCGCCGTCGCGCAGCATCGCGGCGGGCTCCGCTGCGATCGCCGTCGTCAGCAGATCGACACACGCGGCGGGCGGTTCGAGCGACGCGTGCAGACGGGTGAGCGACACAGCGTTCTCAGCGATCGCGGCCAGCTGCGTGCGCAACTCCGGCATGGCCGCGAACGTGTCGCGCAGGCTCGACAGATCGCGCGGCCGCGCGGACAACAGCGCGAGCCGCCCGGTGATCCGTTCGATGTCCGAGATGCGCCGCAGCGCGCCGCGCAACGCGTCGATACCGGCGACAGGGTTGCTTTGCGCGGATACGTCGAGCAACACGCCGATCGCCTGCTGGCGCGCCTGTGCAAACGACGTGTCGCGTGGCGGGTGATGCAGCCAGTGGCGCAGCAGGCGGCTGCCCATCGTCGTGCAGCAGGTGTCGAGCAGCGAGCACAGCGTGGGCGACTCGGTGCCGCGCAGTGTTTCGGTCAATTCGAGATTGCGTCGCGTGGCCGGATCGAGGCCGATGTATTCCGACTCGAGTTCGACTTTCAGGCTGCGCACGTGGCGCAGTTGCTGGCCTTGGGTAGCCGCCGCGTACAACAGCAACGCGCCGGCCGAGCCGCATGCGCAGGTGAGCGAATGCGCGCCGAAGCCGTCGAGGCCCGCGACGTCCAGCTGGTCGCACAGGCGCTGCTTGCCCGATGCGACGTCGAAATGCCAGGCGGGCACGCGCGTGAGCGCGCCGCTGCCGGGTGGCGGCGCCCACGCATTGGCGTCCGGCCCCGATGCTTCGCCGACCAGTATTTCCGCCGGGCGAATCCGTTCGAGCGCGGCGGCCACTTCGTCGGGCGCGACTTCGGCGAGACGCAGCGCGCCGCTCGCGAGATTGAGCCACGCGAGGCCGACCGAGGTCACGACGCCGCGGCGGTTATGCGCGGCGCAGGCCGCCAGCAGATACACGTCGCTCTTGTCCGCGAGCAGCGCGGCGTCGGTCAGCGTGCCGGGCGTGACGACGCGCACCACCTTGCGCTCGACCGGGCCCTTCGACGTAGCCGGATCGCCGATCTGCTCGCAGATCGCAACCGATTCGCCGAGCTTGACCAGCTTGGCCAGGTACTGTTCGACCGCGTGATGCGGCACGCCGGCCATCCTGATCGGATTGCCTGCCGACGCGCCGCGCTGGGTCAGCGTGAGGTCGAGCAGACGGGCGGCCTTCTCGGCGTCGTCGAAGAACAGTTCGTAGAAGTCGCCCATCCGGTAGAACACGAGCGTGCCGGGGTGCTCCGCCTTGATGCGCAGATACTGCTGCATCATCGGCGTGTGCTGCGCCGCTTCGGCTGCGGCGACTGACGGTGTGCGGTCTTCGGCTGCGGTTTGAATGCCCATCCTCGATTCTTTCGTGTGTTGCTGTTCAGGGCGTGAGTTTAACCCTTCGGCGCGCCGCGTGAAGCTAGCCGGACGGCATATGGCGCACTGCTTCGCGAACGCGTAGAGTGACGCCGTCGTGCAGCGGCTTACTCTTCGATCAGCGCGCGCATGTCGACCTTGCGCGCATTGGCCGCGCTGTGCCGCTTCGCGAGCCACATCATCAGTGTGATGAAGCTGCCGAACAGCGCGATGATCCACGGCACCGGCATCTTTGCGGTCAGCAGCAATGCGTACGCGCCGAGCATCAGCAGCACCGCGAGGTTCTGGTTGAAGTTCTGCACCGCGATCGAATGGCCGGCGCTCAGCAGGGTTGCGCCGCGGTGCTGCAGCAGCGCGTTCATCGGCACGATGAAGAAGCCCGACAGTGCGCCGAGCAGCACCATCAGCGGGTAGGCAAGGATCATGTAAGCGGGCGCCACGAACGAGCCGATGCGCAACCCGGCGCCGGGCGGAAACAGGTTCTTGCTATAGAAGGCCATGGCCACCGCTACTGCGCCAGTGATGATGCCCACCGGCAGCACGCGTAGCGAACCGCGCAGGGGAATCCACGCGGCCGCCGCGGCTGCGCCGAGCGCGATGCCGAGGCCAGCCACGCCCTGCATCACGGCGGCCTTCGAAAGCGACAGGCCGAGGTTCACGTCGGCCCATTTGAGCACCAGCAGCTGCAGCGTGACCGCGCCGCCCCACATCAGCGTGGTCACCCACAGCGCGATTTGCGCGAGCCGGTCGGACCACAGCGTGTTGAAGCAGCGCACGAACTCGCCGACCAGTTCGCGCGGTTCGGTGAGGCGGTTGGGGTAGCGCGCGCCGGTATCGGGAATGCCGATGTTGAGCAGCGCGGCGCCGGCATAGGTAAGCATCACCGCGAACATCGCGAGATCGGCGGCGGTCGCGATCAGCGGCAGGTGCGCGTGGCTCACGAAGCGGGCCGCATAGGTGCTGATCAGCGCGCCGCCGAGCATCGTGCCGACGATGGTGGACAGCACCGTGGCCGACTCGAGCCATGCGTTCGCGGCCACCAGCCGTTCGGCCGGCAGCAGCTCGGTCAGAATGCCGTATTTGGCCGGCGAGTAGGCGGCGGCGCCGACGCCGACCACCGCGTACGCGAGCATCGGATGCACGCTGAAGATCATCATCAGGCAGCCGGCTGCCTTCAGCGCGTTCGATGCGAACATCACGTGGCGCTTTTGCAGCGCGTCCGCGAACGCGCCGACGAACGGCGCGAGCAGTACGTACGACACGGTGAAGAAAATCTGCAACAGCGGCGTGACCCAGGCCGGCGAGCGGATCACCGTGAGTTGCGCGATCGCGGCGATCAGCAGCGCGTTGTCGGCGAGCGACGATACGAACTGCGCGGCGATGATCGTATAGAAGCCTTTTTTCATGGCGGCGGACGGAACCTCGCGCAAACGGCGAACCGTGCTTCGATGCAGCGCGCCGCGGAAAGTGCCACGCGCAAGCGGCCAATCAAAACAAAAGGCGGCCGCAGCCGCCTTCGTTGTCCGCGCGTTACGCCGCTTGCTGTTTCGTGCGGCTGTAGCGCGACAGAATCGGAATCATCTGCGCGTACACCTTCGGGTTGCCCGCGACGATTTCGTGTACGTGCAGAAAGTCCGAATCGCCGGTGTAGTTGCCGACCAGACCGCCGGCTTCGGTCACGAGCAGACTGCCGGCGGCCATGTCCCACGCATTGATGCCCTGTTCGAAGAAGCCGTCCATGCGGCCGGCCGCGACGTTGGCCAGATCGAGCGCCGCCGCGCCCGGGCGGCGCAGGCCCGCGCAGGCCTCGGTCATTTCGCCGAACAGACGCGTGTAGGCGCCAAGGCCATCCTTGTCGCGGAACGGGAAGCCGGTGCCGATCAGACTGTCGGCAAGGCGGTCGCGCTTCGCGACGCGAATGCGCCGGTCGTTCAGATACGCGCCGCGGCCGCGCGATGCGGTGAACAGGTCGTTGCGGGTCGGGTCGTACACGACCGCCTGCGTGACGATGCCCTTTTGCGCGAGCGCGATCGACACGCAGTAATACTGGAAGCCGTGGATGAAGTTGGTCGTGCCGTCGAGCGGATCGATGATCCACTGGAATTCGGATTCGTTGCCGGAGGCGCCGGATTCTTCGGCGAGGATCGCGTGATCGGGATAGGCGGTGGTGAGCGTTTCGATGATCGCTTCTTCCGACGCCTTGTCGACTTCCGTGACGAAATCGTTGTGCTGCTTCTTGCTGACCTGCAACAGATCGAGATCGAGCGACGCGCGGTTGATGATCTGCCCGGCGCGGCGAGCGGCCTTGACTGCGATGTTGAGCATGGGGTGCATGTGCCTGGATCCTTTTGGTGGAGCATGTCGGCAAACGGGAAGCGGTGCGGGCGGGGCGGCTGCGCGAGGCGTCCTGCGCGGGCGCCCGGCGCAACGCGCAGCCGGTCTGCGAACGTTCCGTCGACGAAAGACGAATTGAATAAGAGCGAGGCGCCGGCCCGGGCCACCGCGCAGGACTCGCGACGAGCTGCTGCAGTGGGCGCGATGGCGCGCGAACAGGCGTGATTTTACCCGAGTTTTCTGCGGGTTTCGCCGGGCTGCGGCGGGCGCGCGGTGTATAAGCCGGGCGCGGCCGCGGCGGGTGCATTGGGTGAAGGCGCGGCGGGTGCGGGTGCCGGGTGCAGGTGCTGAGAGTGCTGGCGCGGGTGCCGTGGGTACAGATGCGCAGGCGCGAGTGCCGAAAGTGCGGGCGCCGAGAGCGCAGGCGCCGCGCGTGCAGATGCGCAGGCGCAGGCGTCGCAAGTGCAGGCCCCGCACCCGCGGCGCTGCCACGCGTGCAGCAAACCCGCGAGCAAACGCCCCGGCCACGAGCACCGCAGCTGCAAGCTGCACCACGCATCGATGGAAACAGGCCACGACTTGGCGCTACCATACCCGTTTCCCCTGCGAGCCTTCCGTTACCGTGGTCCAACCGCCCATCTTCTTGCCGCCGTCTGGCGCGGCTATACCCGACAGCGCGCAACCGGTGCGCGGCGGTTTCACGTCGACGCGCTTCGTGCTGGTCGAACCAAGCCACCCGGGCAACGTCGGCGCGGCGGCGCGCGCATTGAAGACGATGGGCTTTTCACGGCTGGTGCTGGTCGCGCCGCGCGTCGCGAACGTGCAGAGCGACCCCGAGGCGATCGCGATGGCAAGCGGCGCCGACGACGTGCTGGCCAGCGCGCATGTGGTGCCGTCGCTGACCGACGCGTTATCCGGCGCGCAATGGTCGCTGGCGCTGACCGCGCGCTCGCGCGAATACGGGCCGCCGCAACTCGCGCCGCGCGCCGCGGCGCTGCATGCGCGCGAACAGGCGGCGCAGGGCGACATCGCGCTGGTGTTCGGCAACGAACGTACGGGGCTGTCGAACGAGGATGTCGAGCGTTGCAGCGCGCTCGCGCATATCCCGGCCAATCCGGCTTACAGTTCGCTGAATCTCGCGCAGGCGATCCAGGTGCTGTCGTACGAACTGCGCATGGCCTACCTCGACGCACCGGACGCTGGCGAATATGCGGCCGCGGCCGGCGCAGCCAACGCGCGCGCAGCGAGCGACGAGATCGAGCGGATGTTCGTGCACCTCGAGAACGCGCTGATCGCGCTCGAGTTTCTCGATCCGGTCAACCCGAAAAAGCTGATGTCGCGGCTGCGGCGCCTGTTTGCGCGCGCGGGACTCGAGCGCGAGGAGGTCAACATCGTGCGGGGCATCGCGAAGCACATTTTGCTGAAGGTCAGAAGCGGGGATCGGGACGCGCGCTGAGCGCGATGCAGGCGGCGCGCGGTTGGGCTGCGGCCGTCCGTCGTTGTGACGGCAATGCCGATCGCGATTGCTGCCTCGGCCGTGGCCGCACCGAACGGCACAGCACGGCACAGCACAGCACGGCACAGCACAGCACAGCACGGCACGGCACGGCACCGCGATGAAGCACCCCCTCCAACCTTGCCGCCCGAATGGGCATCAGCGGCGTCCCCCCGATTCGCCCTACAATCTGCGCACAGTCGTTTGCGTCATAAGCAAAGCAGGCGGTTCGATAACGCCGCGCTACGCGCCGCGCCCGCGAGGCCGCGCGCTCCCCCCAACACGACAGCGTCACTGCCATGTTCAACAGACTTCGCGAAGACGTCGCCACGATCCGCGAGCGCGATCCCGCCGCCCGCAGCGCCTTTGAGGTGCTGACCTGCTATCCGGGCCTGCACGCGCTCGTGCTGCATCGCCTCGCCCATGCATGCTGGCGCGCCAAACGCCATTGGCTCGCGCGCTTCGTATCGCAACTGGGCCGCTTTCTGACCGGCATCGAAATCCATCCGGGCGCGACCATCGGCCGGCGCGTCTTTATTGACCATGGGATGGGCGTGGTGATCGGCGAGACCGCCGAAATCGGCGACGATTGCACGATCTACCAGGGCGTCACGCTCGGCGGCACGTCGCTGACGCGCGGCGCGAAGCGGCACCCGACGCTCGAGCGCGGCGTGATCGTCGGCGCGGGCGCGAAGGTGCTGGGCGGCTTTACGATCGGCGCGGATGCGAAGATCGGTTCGAACGCGGTGGTGGTCAAGCCGGTGCCGGCGGGCGGCACGGCGGTCGGCAATCCGGCGCGCATCGTGATGCCCGCGCGGGCCGCCGCGGGCAGCGAGACGAAGCCCGCCGCCGCTGCGCGCACCGGCTTTTGCGCATATGGCATTACGCCGACCGCGGACGATCCTGTTTCGCTGGCGATTCATGGCCTGGTCGATCATGCGGCCAACCAGTCGCAGCGCATCGACGAGGTTGTCGCGGCGCTCGAGCGGCTCGGTGCGAGCCTCGAAGCGCTGCAAGGCAGCGATGCGACGCTGCGGGATTTGCGGCGTTTGTCGGCGTCGCTGGAAGGGGCGGTGGAGGGCAGCGCGCCGCAGCGCTGAAACGGCGCTCGAAAGCGCGGCGGGACACGCATTGCACGGTTCTCGCGAGCGATCCGGCCCGCAACTGACCCCGGGGCCGGCTCTGCGAGCGCTCCGGCGATCACCGCTGAAGGCTGCAGCCCGAGTCCACCCCGGGCCTCAGCCGTCACCCACAGCCGGGCTGCAACCCGCTCGCCGCCCGATCCCGCGTTCAATCCAGCGGCAGCACCCGCATCCCTTCAGCGTCGATGCGCAAATATCCGCCACGGCGCTCGCCGTGATCCAGATCCCAGTCAGGCAGCACCCAGCGCGTGCCGCCCGCCTCGCGATGCCGCGCCGGCCGGTGCGTATGCCCGTGAATGATCGTATGCGTGCCGGTGCGCTTGAACAGCGCGGCAATCCCCTCGCGCGTCACGTCATAACGTGGCGAAACCGGCCGCGTCCGGCTCATCTGGCTATCGTTGCGCATCTTCTGTGCGAGCGCCTTGCGCCACCGGTACGGCCACAACAGAAACAGCCACTGCACGAAGCCGTTGCGCGCAAAGCGCCGGAAGCGCAGATAGCGGCGGTCGGCAGTGCACTGCCCGTCGCCATGCGCGAGCGCTATCTTCGTGCCGAACGACGTGATCACGAACGGGTCCGGCAGCCAGATCGCACCGGCTGCCTTCATGAAGCGCTTGCCCAGCAGGAAATCGCGGTTGCCGTGCATCACGTACAGCGCGATGCCGCGTTCCGACAGCGTATGCATCAGCGCGGCCATGCGCGCCGGAAATGGATCGGCGAGCATATCGTCGCCGATCCAGTATTCGAACAGGTCGCCGAGAATGAACACCGAATCGGCGTGCTCGGCGGTTACGCGGATGAAATGCTCGAATGCCGCCACCGTGCGCGGCAATGCCTCGGACAGGTGCAGATCCGACAGGAAAAAAAACGGGCGTGCGGCGTGCGGGCGTTTGCCCTCGCCGGGCACGCCCGCAGCGACGCTTCGCAGCGGCGTTTCTTGCAGCATCGAAATCTTTCTGTTGATTGCTGGTTTTACGATTATGGAATAGCTGCAGCCGCCTGCGGAATTCTGTTTGGCTGCGGCGAGTGCCGCAGCCGGGTCGCGTAGCCGGGCGAGGCGACGCGCCGGCAAGTCACCCCGGTCGGGGGCAGGGGGCGGTTTGAGGCCACCCCAAGGCATGCCCGAGGGATTCCCTCCGCCCGCCTCGACTCGCCCCGACGCCGCCCGGCGCCGCTTATTCGACCACCACCGCCTTCTCGATGATCACGTCGTCCACCGGCACGTCCTGGTGGAAGCCCTTCGAGCCGGTCTTGACCTTGCGGATCGCGTCGACCACCTCGATGCCCTCGACCACCTTGCCGAACACCGCGTAGCCCCAGCCTTGCGGCGTCGGCGACGAATGGTTCAGGAAGTCGTTGTCGTTGACGTTGATGAAGAATTGCGCGGTGGCCGAGTGCGGATCGTTGGTGCGGGCCATCGAAATCGAACCTTTGACGTTCTTCAGGCCGTTGTTCGCTTCGTTGTCGATCGGTGCCTGGGTGGGCTTCTGCTTCATGCCCGGCTCGAAGCCGCCGCCCTGGATCATGAAACCGTCGATCACGCGGTGGAACACCGTGTTGTCGTAGTGACCGGCTTTCACGTAGTTGAGGAAGTTCTCGACCGACTTCGGCGCCTTTTCGGTGTCCAGTTCGATCTTGATGACGCCGTGATTCGTATGCAGTTCAACCATGATGGTTCCTTGACTAAAAACGGATGAATGAATGGCGCACCGTCTGCGGCACATTGTGCCGGGCCGGCGCGCCGGCGGCATGGTTTGTTCTGTTCCGGATGCTACGGGTAGCGGCGCGCGCTACCCGCAAGCATACGGCACTGTGAGGGCGCAGCGGGCGTGGCGCAGGCGGCGCGCCTGACCACACTGCCGCGCCGCTTATTTGCCGACCACCGTCGCCGACTGGATCACGATCGGATGCTGCGGCACGTCGCTCATCGGGCCGCGCGTGGTGGTAGGCGTCGCTTCGATCTTCTTCACGACGTCCATGCCCGAGGTGACCTTGCCGAACACCGCGTAGCCATTGCCGTCCGGATTCGGATAGTCGAGATTCGCGTTGTCGACGGTGTTGATGAAGAACTGCGCGGTGGCCGAGTTCGGATCGCTGGTGCGCGCCATCGCGAGCGCGCCGCTGGTGTTCTTCAGGCCGTTGCGGCTCTCGAGCGGAATCGGCGCGCGTGTCGGTTTCTCAGTGAAGCTCGTCGTATAGCCGCCGCCCTGGATCATGAAGCCCGGAATCACGCGATGAAAGATCGTGCCGTTGTACTGGCCGGCTTTCACGTAGTCGAGAAAGTTGGCGACGGTCTTCGGCGCCTTCTCCGGATAGAGCTCGACGCGGATGTCGCCGTCGCTGGTCTTGAACAGCTCGGAAGGATGCGTGGATTGCGCGAAGGCGGGCGCGTTGGCGATCAGGGCAGCGCCGCAAAGCGCAAACAACAAGCGTTTCATGGAGTTCCTCGGATGGAAAAACCTGCAGCAGACAACGAAGCGATGAAGCGCCGATGACGGTTCGGCGACAGCGGCGCGACGGATCGACGAATGACGGTCACGATGCGCGGCACGGCAGCGCGGCAAATGGAGTGCAACGCGCGTTGCGGAAATCGCCCGCATCGTGCAGCGGGTTCGGATCGTACGCGGCACGCCGGCCGCGCGGCTCGCCCAGCATGCATGACACGGATGGCGTGCTGCCGTGTGCATATGCCGTGCGATGCCGCGGCCGCGCAACGATCATTGCGACGGCGCAACGTACGGCGGAATCGCCAGCGAACCGCTCGGGCCGCCGAACTGGAAGCTCGGCGTTTCGGTGATGTTTGACGTGGCGCGGTTCGTGTAGTCGGTGACGGCCGGCGTGGCGCGCGCAGCCGCCTGCGGGCGTGGCGGCGGCGACACGATCTTGTCGATGTCGGCGAGGCGCTGCTGCGTCGTGCCGCTCGCGCGGCCGAGACTCTGTGCACGCCGATAGGCCTGATCGGCGAGACGCAGATACAGGTCGCCGAGATTCTCATACGCGAGGCCGTAACCCGGGCTTGCCTTGGTCGCCGTTTCGAGCGCCGCGCGCGCTTCGCTGTAGCGGCCTTGCTTCGCATACAGCGCGGCAAGGTTGTTGTACGGCTCGGGCAGTTCGGGGTACGTCTGAGTCAGTTCGGTGAAAGCGGCGATCGCGTCGTCGTCGCGATTCAGGCGCGCGAGTACGGTGGCGCGCTTGAATTTGGCCTGCGCGTCGCGCGGGTTTTGCGCAATGCGCGCGTCGAGCTGTGTGAGCGCGGCGTTCCAGTTCTTCTGCTGGATCGACGTGTCGGCATCGGGAGTGGCATCGCGCACCGCGGCGCCATGCGACACCACGTCGGCTTTCTGCGCGAAAGCGGGAGAGGCCGGTGCGATCAGCAGTGCCAGGGCGCCGATGACGACCGCGACCTGCGCGGCAGCACACGTGACACGACGCATGACAGCGCGCTGGAAGGCGCGCGACGAAGCAGGCAGGAAGCGGCGCAGAGCGGCGCGCGAAGACGCGGAAAGGGCCGTTGCGACAATGTGCGCGGGACCTCGTGCGCGGCCGCTGGAAGATTTCATAGGGCTAGGTATGGATGTTATACTCCGACCCATTCTAACAAAAGGTCTGCGCGTTCCGTCGAACCACAGACTCTCTTTTCGCCACTCGTGGTCGTCTCCGCCTTGATAGCAGCCTGATCGCAGCACCCGTGCGCGATCGGATTGCCAACCGTGCCGCCGCATCGTGAGTTCGTCGTCCACGGGCACGGGCATCAACGAACGGCAGCGCGGATTTCACCCGGCCCACGCATCGCTCTCTATGGAACCACTGCGCATCTACAACACGCTCGCGCGTGACAAGCAAACTTTCGTGCCGCTGCAAGACGGAGTGGTGCGTATGTACGTCTGCGGGATGACGGTGTACGACTATTGCCACGTCGGTCATGCGCGCGTGATGGTGGTGTTCGATATCGTGCAGCGCTGGCTGCGCGCGCTGGGCTACAAGGTCACGTATGTGCGCAACATCACCGACATCGACGACAAGATCATTCGTCGCGCCGTCGAGAACGGCGAGACGATCAAGGCGCTGACGAGCCGCTTTATCCAGGCGATGCATGAAGATGCCGACGCGCTCGGCGTGCAGCGTCCGGACGAAGAGCCGCGCGCCACCGGTTACATTCCGCAGATGCTCGGCATGATCGAGACGCTCGAAGCGAATGGCTATGCGTATCGCGCGGCCGACGGCGACGTCAACTATGCGGTGCGCAAGTTCGACGGCTACGGCAAGCTGTCCGGCAAATCTCTTGAAGATTTGCGCGCGGGCGAGCGCGTCGCCACCAACGACGCGAAACAGGACCCGCTCGATTTCGTGCTGTGGAAGCAGTCGAAGCCCGACGAACCCGCCGATACCGGCTGGGATTCGAAGTACGGGCGCGGGCGTCCCGGTTGGCATATCGAATGCTCGGCGATGGGCTGCACGCTGCTCGGCGATCGTTTCGACATTCACGGCGGTGGCCAGGATCTGCAGTTTCCGCACCACGAGAACGAGATCGCGCAAAGCGAAGCGGCGACCGGTCAAACGTTTGTCAATTACTGGATGCACAACGGTTACGTGCAGATCGACAATGAGAAGATGTCGAAGTCGCTCGGCAACTTCTTTACGATCCGCGAGGTACTGGCGCAGTTCGATGCCGAGGTCGTACGATTCTTCATTGCGCGCGCGCATTACCGTTCGCCGCTGAACTACAGCGATGCGCACCTCGACGACGCGCGCAATGCGTTGACGCGTCTTTACACCGCATTGAAGGATGTCCAGCCCGACAGCACCGCGCTCGACTGGAACGAAGCGTACGCGCAGCGTTTTCGCGAGGCGATGAACGACGACTTCAATACGCCGGTGGCAGTGGCGGTGTTGTTCGAACTCGCGAGCGAGGTCAACCGCACGCGCGATGCCGCACTTGCACGGCAATTGCGCGAACTCGCGCATGTAATCGGTTTCCTCGAGCGGGAACCGCGTGCTTTTCTGCAGCAGGCTGCGGGTAGCAGCAAACAGGGTGGGCTCGACGTCGCGCAGATCGAAGCACAGATCGCGGCGCGCGTTGCAGCGAAGGCGGCGAAAAACTATGCCGAGGCAGACCGGATTCGCGCGCAATTGCTTGAAGCCGGGGTTGCACTTGAAGACAAACCGGGCGGGGCGACCGAGTGGCGGCGCGTGTGAGCGCACCTCGTTTCTCCCTCTGATCGATCCGCCAGGCAGGAGGCAGGATGGCAACGGCCACGAAGACGCCGGCTAAACGGGCCGCGTCTCAAACCAGAACGGCATCTGCAGTCAAAACCGCGGCGAAAACCGCGGCTAAAACGGATAGCACACGCAACGGCGCGGCAGTGAAGGGCGCGTCGAAGACGACGGCACTGAAGTCCGCTTCGGCCTCCGTGAAGGATGGGCTCGCACAAGCGGACGGACAAACGTCGGCGCGGCGCGCCGCCGCGCCGCGCAAAAGCGCGAAGCGGATGACCAACGGCGCCGCGGGGCCGGCCGTGCATGCGGCCTCGAAGCCATCGCGCGCACGCGCGAAGGGCAACGGCGAAGTGCCGCCCGAACTCGCGGACGACGTGCAGGAACTCGCGCGCGATACGTTGCACGACGGTGAAATCGTGCGCAAGACGCGCGCAACGAACGACACCGAAGTGGCGGTGCCGGTGCAGATCGGCGGCCTTGCGCCGGAAGTCACGCGGCCCGCGTACTGGGACCGTGCGTGTGCGGATCTCGTCAAGCGCGACCGCATCCTGAAGAAGCTGATTCCGAAGTTCGGCCCGGTGCATCTGTTGAGCCGCGGCGACCCGTTCGTCACGCTCGCGCGTTCGGTGGTCGGGCAGCAGAGCACGGTCGCGGCCGCGCAGGCCACATGGGAGCGCATCGAAGGCGCGTGTCCGAAGCTCGTGCCGCAACAGATCATCAAGCTCGGTTCCGCGAAGCTGATTGCATGCGGTTTGTCCAAACGCAAGACGGAGTACATTCTCGATCTCGCGCAACACTTCGTGTCGGGCGCGTTGCACATCGGCAAATGGGCGACGATGGACGACGAGGCGGTGATCGCCGAACTCACGCAGATTCGCGGTATCGGCCGCTGGACTGCCGAGATGTTTCTGATCTTCAATCTGTCGCGTCCTGACGTGCTGCCGCTCGACGATCTCGGGCTGATTCGCGCGATCAGCGTCAACTATTTCAGCGGCGAACCGGTCACGCGCAGCGAAGCGCGCGAGGTGGCCGCGAACTGGGAGCCGTGGCGCACCGTCGCGACCTGGTATATGTGGCGCAGTCTCGATCCGCTGCCGGTGGACGCATAGCGGCAGCGCAGGCGCCGTAAGGTTTGACGACGGTTTTGCCACAGGTTTGGGTAGCACGCCGGCCGCTACTATCAAACTATCAGTTTTAATAGTTTTGGGCCGGTTTTGACTGGGGCGGGCGCGGTTAGAATACGCGTGCCCCGGTTAGTCGAAGGATTAAAAACCAATGAAGACCACCTTTCTGGATTTCGAGCAGCCCATCGCCGAACTCGAAGCGAAAATCGAAGAATTGCGCTTCGTGCAGGACGATTCGGCCGTCGATATTTCGGAAGAGATCGATCGGCTGTCGAAGAAGAGCCAGCAGCTGACCAAAGATCTGTACGCGAACCTGACGCCGTGGCAGGTCTCGCAAATCGCACGCCATCCGCAACGTCCGTACACGCTCGACTACGTGAACGAGCTGTTCACCGATTTTCACGAACTGCATGGCGACCGCTCGTATGCGGACGACCTGTCGATCGTCGGCGGCCTCGCGCGTTTCAACGGCCAGCCGTGCATGGTGCTCGGGCATCAGAAGGGCCGCGACACCAAAGAGCGCGCGCTGCGCAATTTCGGCATGCCGCGTCCGGAAGGCTATCGCAAGGCCGAACGGCTGATGCGTCTTGCCGAGAAATTCGGTTTGCCGTTGTTCACCTTTATCGATACGCCGGGTGCGTATCCGGGCATCGGCGCGGAAGAGCGCGGGCAATCGGAAGCGATCGGCCGCAACCTGTACGTGATGGCCGAACTGAAAACGCCGATCATCTCGACGATCATCGGTGAAGGCGGCTCGGGCGGCGCGCTGGCGATTGCGGTCGGCGACAGCGTGCTGATGCTGCAATTCTCGACTTACTCGGTGATTTCGCCGGAAGGCTGCGCGTCGATTCTGTGGAAGAGCGCCGCGAAGGCGCCGGAAGCCGCTGAAGCGCTTGGCCTGACCGCGCATCGTTTGAAGGCGCTCAGCCTGATCGACAAGATCATCAACGAACCGCTCGGCGGCGCGCATCGCGATCCGAAGGGCATGGCCGCACTGCTGCGCCGCGCGCTCGCGGATTCGCTGCGGCAGTTCCAGGGCATGAGCAGCAACGATTTGCGCCAGCGCCGTTTCGACCGGCTGATGGCGTACGGCAAGTTCAAGGAAACGACGCCGGGCGCATAAGCCGGCGCGTCTATCTCACGAGGCGCCGCGCGCGCCATATGTCGTGACTTCCTCCGCTGATTCTTCCGCCGACCGCCTCGTACTCGAGGCGGTCGGCGTTGCATTGCGCGCGGTGCCGCAGCATGCGCGCATGGCGATTGCATTTAGCGGCGGGCTCGATTCGACCGTGCTGCTGGACGCGACAGTGCGGGTGGCGGGCGCATCGCGCTGCGTCGCCTTTCATGTTCATCACGGGCTGAGTCCGAATGCCGATCGCTGGGTCGAGCAGGGCGAGGCATTCGCGCGAACGCTGGGCGTGGCGTTCGCGTCGCGTCGTGTCGACGTGCCGAAAAGCGCGGGCGTCAGCCTCGAAGCTGCGGCGCGCGACGCGCGCTATCGCGCGCTCGACATGCTGTGTGCCGAACATCAGGTGCAGCAGTTGTGGCTCGCACAGCACGCCGACGATCAGGCCGAAACCGTACTGCTGCAACTGCTGCGCGGCGCGGGGCTGGCCGGCCTCGCGGCGATGGCGCCGGAGTACCGGCCGCCGGGCACCGCGGCGGTGCGTGTGCGGCCGCTGCTGCATATGCTGCGTGCGCAACTCGAAGCCTATGCGCGCGCGCGTGGCTTACGCTGGATCGACGACGAATCGAACGCGGATACGCGCTATGCGCGCAATGCATTGCGCCATGAAGTGCTGCCGCGGCTCGCGGTGCATTTCCCGGGTTTTCGCGATGCGCTCGCGCGTACGGCCGCGCATGCCGCCGCGGCGCAGCGGCTGGTCGACGACCTGGCGCGCATCGATCTGCAAGACATCGCGAGCGAAGACGGTCGTTCGCTCGAACGCGCGGCGCTGCTCGCGCTCGACGACGACCGCGCACAGAACCTGCTGCGCTACTGGATCCGCACGCTCGGCCTGCCGGCTGCTTCGACGGCGCGCCTGACCGACGCGCTGCGGCAGTTGCGCGAAGTCGGCGACGATCACGGTTTGCGTGTCGATCACGCGGGGCAGGCGTTGCGTAGCTATCGCGGACAGATTTATTGGGAAGCCGGCGACAGCGCCGACCCAGCCGACGAAACGGTGCCCAACGCACGCGAGGTCAGCGAACTGACCTGGCGCGGCGAGGCGATATGGCGCGTGCCGCAATGGCGCGGCACCTTCGTGTTTGCCGACGCTGACGAACATGACGACGATGCGATTGCTGCCTCGTCGCTGATCGGCGTGAGGTTGGCTGCGCGTTCGCGCAGCGGCGGCGAGCGGATGCGTTGCGATGCGCATGGCCCGAACCGCACGCTGAAAAACCTGTTTCAGCAGCGCGGCGTGCCGTCGTGGAAACGCGATGTGCCGCTGCTGTTTGCCGGCGACCAGTTGCTGTTCGTGCCGCTGCTTGGAATGAACCGCGCAGCGCTGCAGGCGTTGGGCGCGAGCGATGATGCATCCGGGAGCGGCGCTGCCGCGCGCGCCGCCGGCTCGGCGGACGCTGGTGCGGCGCAAGCGTCTCGCGGCCGCTACATCCGCATCGACTGGCGCGAAGACCTGCTGCTCGCCTGACGCCGCGCGGTCCACGACATCATCGGCAAATCCTTCCCGCACAAGCGTTTTTGCCGGAATTTTGACTTGTCAATTTGTGCCGCTTCGGGTAGGGTAGCTTGTTTGCCCGAGCTGCTTTTCACGTCGTTTTGCTCCACTTTTCCGGCGAAATACGGTCCTAATCACGGTCCTTGTCCGGCTGCAGGCTTGCCGCGGTTCATCCGCCGTGCGGCCCGCCGGTCCTGATTCGATCCTATTGGCGATCTGTTCGGTTATTCGCGCGGTCAAGGCGGTAGGCAAAGCGGTCTGCGGCCCGTCCAGGCAAATCCGCGCGTGTTGTGCACGCGCGCTGCATCCGCCGCCCGCATCCTGTTGTCGCCCGCCGTCGTTCCGAACGTTGTGCGCCTTGTGCTGAGCGGCCGTCTTCAGCGCGCTCGCCCGCGCGACCTGGTTTCCCCATTAAGTTCAGAACGACAATGGCACTCATCGTACACAAATACGGCGGCACCTCGATGGGCTCGGTCGAGCGCATCAAGAACGTCGCGAAGCGCGTCGCCAAATGGCACAAGGCTGGCCACCGGATGGTCGTCGTGCCGTCGGCGATGTCCGGCGAAACCAACCGTTTGCTGGGCCTCGCGAAAGAGATTTCGGCACAGCCCGATCCGCGCGAGCTCGACATGATCGCGTCGACCGGCGAACAGGTCAGCGTCGGCCTGCTGTCGATCGCGCTGCAGGACGCGGGCGTCGACGCGGTCAGCTACACCGGCTGGCAAGTGCCGGTCAAAACCGATAGCGCGTTCACCAAGGCGCGCATCAGCGACATCGACGGCGAACGCGTGCTGCGCGACCTCGATGCGGGCAAGGTGGTGGTGATCACCGGCTTCCAGGGCATCGATCCGGAAGGACATATCACGACGCTCGGCCGCGGCGGTTCGGATACGTCGGCAGTGGCAGTGGCGGCGGCTCTGAAAGCGGACGAGTGCCTGATCTACACGGACGTCGACGGCGTGTACACGACCGACCCGCGGGTGGTCGAAGAAGCGCGGCGGCTCGACCGCGTGACCTTCGAGGAAATGCTGGAAATGGCGAGCCTCGGCTCGAAGGTCCTGCAGATCCGCTCGGTGGAATTCGCCGGCAAGTATCAGGTGAAGACGCGCGTGCTGTCGAGCCTGACCGACCCGATGATGCCGCTCGAAACGGAAATGAAGTCGGGCACCCTGATTACCTTTGAAGAAGACGAGACCATGGAAAAAGCAGTCATCTCCGGCATCGCATTCCAGCGGGACGAAGCCCGCATCGCCGTGATGGGTGTGCCCGACAAGCCGGGCATCGCGTACCAGATTCTCGGCCCGGTGGCCGACGCGAACATCGACGTCGACATGATCATCCAGAACACCAGCGTCGAGGGCAAGACGACGTTCACGTTCACCGTGGGCCGCGGCGATTATCAACGCGCGATGGAGATCCTCACCAACCAGGTGAAGGGCCACATTAGCGCGGAGCAGGTGCTCGGCGACCCGAAGGTGTCGAAGGTATCGGTGGTCGGCGTGGGCATGCGCTCGCACGTGGGTATTGCGAGCAAGATGTTCCGCACGCTGTCGGAAGAGGGCATCAACATCCAGATGATTTCGACCTCCGAAATCAAGATCTCGGTGCTGATCGACGAGAAGTATATGGAACTCGCGGTGCGCGCGCTGCATAAGGCGTTTGAACTCGATCAGGCTTGATGCTGCGGGTGGGTTGAGCGATCGCGCGTGGCGGGCGGTTGCGGTTCGGGTTGCGGCCCGGGTTGCAGCCTGCTGACTCGCTAGCGGCGAGCGGCCGCGGGCATGACAGACGGGTGACACGCCTGGCATAAAAAGTGTGTATCGGAGTTTGACCTGTCTGCCCGAACCCGCTATTATCTTGGCTTCGTCGCGCTGCCTCCCTGGCGCGAGCGAAGGTTTGGGAGACGTGGCCGAGAGGTCGAAGGCACTCCCCTGCTAAGGGAGCATCTGGGCCAAAACCTGGATCGAGGGTTCGAATCCCTCC